>NZ_JH470348.1:0-37788 GCF_000239715.1 Actinomyces sp. oral taxon 849 str. F0330
AGCAGGCCTGCTTCACTGGCGAAAGAGGTTCCACAACCCGAAGGCCTCCATCCCTCACGCGGCGTCGCTGCATCAGGCTTGCGCCCATTGTGCAATATTCCCCACTGCTGCCTCCCGCAGGAGTCTGGGCCGTGTCTCAGTCCCAGTGTGGCCGTCCACCCTCTCAGGCCGGCTACCCGTCACCGCCTTGGTAGGCCATCACCCCACCAACAAGCTGATAGGCCGCGAGCCCATCCCCCACCGAAAACACCCAAAGGCGCAATCTTTCCCAAACCCGCCATGCGACAGACCCGGAATACCCCGTATTAGCCCCACTTTCATGAGGTTATCCAGAAGAAGAGGGCAGGTTACTCACGTGTTACTCACCCGTTCGCCACTCATCCACACCCACCAAAAAGGCAAGCGCTTCACCGTTCGACTTGCATGTGTTAAGCACGCCGCCAGCGTTCGTCCTGAGCCAGGATCAAACTCTCCAAACAAAACCAACAAAACCCCAACCAAACAGCCAGGGAAAAGCCAGTACAAAGCCCAGAAAACCAGACCAAAGCCCAACCCAACCCCAAGCAAAACCCAGAGCCAGGCAAACCAAAAACAAACAGCCCCAAGAAACCACACAAACGCGCAGCCCCCCAGAACCAAATGACATAAAAAACATAACACACTATCGAGTTCTCAAACAACACACCCACTGGAAACTCTTCGAAAGACCTTTGTCTTCCGTTTTCCTTTCCAGAAGCGCCTGAGAAACTTTAGCGATCCGATAATCTGGAGTCAAACGATGGTTCGGTGACCCTCGTCTCCCTTTCGGTTCTCTTCAGTTCTCAACTCCCGGTCGGTTTGAGGACTCGTCCTCCCCGTTCCGGGCCGGAGAGAACATTACGCACAGGTCTGTTGACGGTCAAACGCAAACGCGGTGACGGTGCCCACAGAGGCCGTCACCGCGTCAACTCGATCGAAAATCGGACTATATCTCTGAAGGGAACTGAGCCGATCGACCAACTGCCAAGTTGCGCCTTCCCTTGCGCACCAGGACCACTCCCCCGGCGAGCAGGTGCTCGGGACCGATCACCGTGGCGTCGTCCTCCACCTTGACGTTATTGAGGTAGGCCCCGCCTCCGGCGATGGTCTTGCGGGCGGCGTTACGACCCCGCTCCAACTGGGTACTGACGAGCAGATCCACGATCGTGGTCTCGCCCGTCACCACGTCGCCGGAGGCGAGGTCCGCCGTCGCGGCCAGGATGGTCGCTTCGTCGATATCTGCGAGATCCCCGCGTCCCCACAGGGCCGCGGTCGCCGCCTCGGCCTGTGCCGTGGCCTCGGCTCCATGGACCCACGTCGTCACCTCATGGGCAAGGGCTCGCTGGGCCTCGCGCGCCTTGGGGTTCTCGGCGGTAACCGCCTCGAGGCGCTCGATCTCCTCACGCTCCAGGAAGGTGAAGACCTTGAGGAAGCGCACCACGTCGGCATCGTCGACCTGCAGCCAGAACTGATAGAAGGCGTAGGGGCTGAGCATCTCGGGGTTGAGCCAGATCGCCCCGCCCTCGGACTTGCCGAACTTGGTGCCATCGGCCTTGGTGATGAGCGGGTTGGTCATGACGTGGACCGAGGCGCCCTCCACCTTGTGGATGAGGTCCATCCCGCCCACGAGGTTGCCCCACTGGTCGTTGCCACCCACCTCCAGGGTGCAGCCGTAGCGCCGGTAGAGCTCGAGGTAGTCGTTGGCCTGGAGGACCTGGTAGCTGAACTCGGTGTAGGAGATGCCCTCCTCACTGGCCAGGCGGCGTGCGACGATGTCCTTGGAGAGCATGGTGCCCATGCGGAAGTGCTTGCCCAGGTCCCGCAGGAAGTCAATGGCGCTCATCGCCTGGGTCCAGTCCAGGTTGTTGACGATCCGCGCCGGGTTGTCCCCGCTGAAGTCGAGAAGGTTCTCGAGCTGCTCCTGCAGGTCGGCAGCCCATCCGGCCACGACGTCCTTCGTGTTGAGACTGCGCTCGCCCTTGGCGCGCGGGTCGCCGATGAGCCCGGTCGCTCCGCCCACGAGTGCGAGAGGGCGGTGTCCGGCGAGCTGAAGGTGGCGCATCACCTTGACGGCCACGAGGTGGCCGTGGTGGAGACTCGGTGCCGTGGGGTCGAACCCGCAATAGAAGGTGACGGTTCCATCGGCCAACGCGGCGCGCAGCGCATCGATGTCCGTGTGCTGGGCAATGAGCCCGCGCCACTGCAGTTCGTCCAGGATGTCCGTCACTGTCCAGTCGCCTTCCATGGGTCGTCGTGCGTCCTGCACGCGTTGTCCCGGCACGTCGCGCCCGGGGCCGGTTGAAACCTCCGGCGCGGATAGTCTGCCATGTCCCGCTGCCATGTCCCGGCCCGGCTTCCACGATGCGGTCGCATCAGACCGGCGTCGTTGTCACGCCGGCCGCCCGCTGCACGCGCGCGTTGGCAGACGGCGATGATCAGTCCGTGGAAGTCCTTGTGCCGGTCGATGCCGAGGCCGCTGCCGGTCATCGCTGCTTCGTGAGCACGACGAGCGTCCTCATAACCCCGCCCCATCTCATAGCCGGCTTGACGAAGTAGGCCCCTGGCGTAGGCGTCGAAGATGAACCGGGGACAGTCGTAGACCATGAGGGCGACGAGATCGGCCCTCTCCGGGCCGAAGCCGGGAAGCCTCATCAGCTCGGCGGACCAGGGCTCGATCTCGCCGAGCTCGGAGCGCAGCAGCTCGTACGGGGTGCATATGGGGATCGGTGCATCTGGCGAGATCCGAGCGAAATACGGGGAACGTTCATGAGTCCTTGACGGGGCGGTCCCAGATGAGGGTGTAGCGGTAGTAGAAGCGCCGTCGAACTCTGGCCCCGGGAAGGCTCCGAGTTGCCGCTGCGCGGATCTCGTCGAGAGACTCTCTCGGAGCGCTCGTAACGACGCCGATATCGGGGGTCTCCCGGTGCATGGCACCGATCACGCGCAGTGGGAGGACAGCGAGGGCGGACAGCGTCCAGTCCCATGGGCTCTTATTGGCGGCCAGGCCGACGACGATGAGTCGCCCGCCGGGTGCCACCAGCCCGCTCAGCCTCGTCAGGCCTGGCTCCAGCGGGAGGTGGTGCAGGGTTGCCACGCAACTGACGGTCTCGAAGGTTCCGATGCGCTCGGGCAGACCCGGGTCCATGACGTCGTCGAGCAGGATCTTTGCCCGCGGGATCTGTTCCAGGCGACGACGCGCTCGTGCAACGGCTTGCTCGTCAGGATCGAGTCCGACGACGCAGCGGCACACCGCTGTCAGGCGCGCGAGCAGGAGCCCGTCGCCGCATCCGACATCGAGCGCGCTCCCACCGCGCCGCGCCGCGTCCCGCACAATGCGCCGGTGAAAAGCGACATTGTGGTTCCAGTAGTCATCGGCCACTGTGAAAACCTGACGGAGCAGCCACCTCGGTCGGACCGGCTGTGTCACCAGGGGGCCTGGGGTTCGCACTCCGGCCGATGGACACATCGGTCTCCTCGCTGCGGTGCGCTGTGGGGCTGCGCACCACGGCACCGGCGTCGCGCAGCAGTGCCTCGCGCAGGTGGGGCACGGCGGCGAAGTACGCCTCATCGGCATCCTCCACCAGAGGCGTTGCCCGGGCCCCGACATCTCGCCCTGCCGCTGTCGTTGTCACGATCCGGGCACGGGCGTCGTTCGGATCCTGCTGACGCGAGACAAGGCCGGCCCGCTCCAACCGGCGCAGCACCTGGCTGGCGGTTTTCACATCCATTCCCGCTTGGGCCGCGATCATCACCTGGCTGGCCCCGTCCCCTTGCTCCTCGAGCCACTGCGTGCAAGACAGGAGGACGAACTGGGAGTGCGTCAGTCCAACTGGTTCCAGGGCGGCAGCGATGTCGCGCTGCCAGGCCAGCGCGGTCCTCCACATGAGGAAGCCGGGGCTCGCCTCCGGCCCCTGGAACCGTGTTCTCACATGGCGACCCTAGCAGCCGCGATGAGTGAGTCGAGGGCCTGCGGAAAGTCTGCTGCGATTCTCGGACCGATCACCGGGCCTGCGTCATCAGCTCCGGGCCCGTCGATGTCGAGGCGGGTAGTCACGACGCTCTTCCCCTGTGTCTGCTCAGATATGAAGGAGTGCGTGAAGGTCAGCTCCACGCCCCCGTAGGAGACCCGGTCGGCCTGGACATGAGGGGGTTCCCAGCGCGTCACCGTGATCTCGACGCTGTCCTGCCCGGCCGGTGTCATCGTGATCGATGCACCGGGCCCTACGGGCTCGCGTGGTTCGTAACGGTCTCCCTCTGGGAGCTCAATCTCACCGGAGAGGACCTTGATCCAGGTCTCCCACAGGACTTCCACCGGGAGATCCACTGTCCGTTGACACTCAGTCGACCACATGGCCTGCCCTTCCTCCGCCCTCAGCGGTTCCACAACTCGAATAGTCTGTGTAGCGATAATCTGTGTACCTATTATTAGTGGATGGGCGAGGCTCTGGCAAGTGGGTGTTTAACGGCGTGAGGCTCGGTGAGGTTCAGTCCTATGAGCGTCGCCTGGTGACGGCGGGCCGGTACGTTGAGACGGTGGGTTCTCCATCCAGCCAGAAGCGCCATGGGAAGGCTTCTCCGTCTCCCCCGGGGCCTGCAACCCCGGTGCGCGGCCCGCACCGGATGCGTTCAGCATCCGGCGCCCGCTGCAACTCCGGCAGCGTCAGGCTGATACGTGATCCCGGTCCGCCCAGCGGCTCGCCGTCGTCGGATCGGTCCAGCCCGAGCGCGGAGCACAGCCGGGCCGGTCCACGGGCCAAGTCGCGATCGGTGCGCGCAGCGGGGCGACGGGCTCGTGCCAGCTCGATGCCGTCCACCACCTCTCCCCCTCGCAGGAGCACCGCTCGCGAGATTCCCGCCGGTCCGGTGACGATGTTGAGGCAGTGGTGCATGCCGTAGGTGAAGTAGACGTAAATGCAACCGCCGACCTCGAACATGGAGGCGTTGCGCGCTGTGAGCCCTCGGAAGGCGTGGGAACCGGGGTCTTCCTCGCCCCGGTAGGCCTCCACCTCGGTCAGGCGGATCGCGACGCTCCCCTCCGGACAGGCGACGGCGATGACGGCGCCCAGCAGCGCCGGGGCCACCTCCAGGCTGTCGCGGCTCAGGAGTGAGACGGCCTCGGGACTCAGTTCCACCGCAGGCGCCCTCATCAGTCGTCCTTGCGAGCTCGCTCAGCCCCGCTCCACGTCAGCCCCGCCATCCTCGTCATCGAACTCCTCCGGCTCGGGCCACTGAGGACCTGCGGGGCCGTCCAGCAAGGAGCCCTCCCAGGCGAAGACTCGCAGCTCGGCGCTGCGGGCGATGGCCCGGGCGAGCTGCTCGACGACGCGCACCGGTGCAGTGCCACCGTGCCCGGTACGGGCTGCCACCGCCCCCTCTGCCGAGAGGACCTCGCGCACACCGGGGGTGAGCCGCTCATCGATGGCGGCGAAATCGTCGTCGGACAGGTCCCACAGCTCGATGCCGCGCCTGTCGCACTCGCGCACGCAGGCGCCGGAGATCTCGTGGGCGCGGCGGAAGGGCACGCCGTTCTTGACCAGCCATTCGGCCACGTCGGTGGCCAGGGAGAACCCCTGCGGAGCCAGGGCGGCCATGCGCTCGTAGCGGAGGGTCATCGTGCTCACCATGCCGCTGACGGCAGGCAGCAGGACGGCCAGGGTATCGACGGCGTCGAAGACGGGCTCCTTGTCCTCCTGCAGGTCCCGGTTGTAGGCCAGGGGCAGGGCCTTGAGGGTGGCAAGCAGACCCGTCAGGTCCCCGATAAGGCGCCCGGCCTTGCCCCGGGCAAGTTCGGCCACGTCCGGGTTCTTCTTCTGCGGCATGATGGACGAGCCCGTGGAGTAGGAGTCGTCGAGAACGACGAAGTCGAACTCCTTGGTGTTCCAGATGATGATCTCCTCGCTCAGGCGCGAGACGTCCACCGCCACCATCGTCAGGACAAAACTCAGCTCAGCGACGACGTCGCGGGAGGCCGTGCCGTCGATGGAGTTCTCGACGGCTGCCTCGAAACCGAGGTCGGCGGCCACGGCGTCGGGATCCATGCCGAGCGTGTTGCCGGCGAGCGCACCGGAGCCGTAGGGACTCACGGCGGCGCGCGCGTCCCAGTCCTCGAGGCGCTCGACGTCTCGCATGAGCGGCCAGGCATGGGCGAGCAGTTGGTGGGCGACCAGCACCGGCTGGGCGTGCTGCATGTGGGTGCGTCCGGGCATGATGGCATCGGAGGCTCGGGCCGCCTGATCGATGAGGGCGTCGACGACGTCGAGAACGAGCCCGGCCACGTGGCGCGCCTGGTCGCGCAGGTACATGCGGATGAGAGTGGCGATCTGGTCGTTGCGGCTGCGTCCGGCACGCAGACGCCCGCCCAGGTCCTCACCGGCGCGCTCGATGAGCCCGCGCTCCAGAGCCGTGTGGACGTCCTCGTCAGTGGCCTCGGGGACGAAGACGCCGGCGACGACGTCGGCCTCAAGGCGGTCCAGGGCGTCCAGCATGCCGGCCAGTTGGTCCTCGTCCAACAGGCCGACCTGTGCCAGAGCACGGGCATGGGCGCGGGACCCGGCAATGTCGTATCGGGCCAGGCGCCAGTCGAAGTGGGTACTCACTGACAGTGCGGCCAGTGCGTCGGCGGGCCCCCCGCAGAAGCGCCCACCCCACAGGCTGACGCCGATCGGCTTGGAATTCTGATGCGAGTCGGAGGGGACGGACTGAGCGGCGCTCGAGGTGGCGGAGTGGTTGAAGGACTGGCTCATACCCCCATCATGGCCCATCCACCGACAACGGCGCCTCAGTGACCGGTCCGGAATGGTTCTATGGCGGATCGGCGGCAAAGGGCCCTCGTCTCTCTTGAGGAAAGCACGAGGGCGGGGGCAGGTCGGGCGACACCGACCAACGGGAAGGAAGAAGGACCTGCCCAGCGGCTCGCCCGCCATGTCATGATGAGCCATGCCCGCCGAACAAGACGCCCTTTTCCCAGGCAAGCAATTCATCTCCACCGTGCTCGAGGCGCTGGAGACCAAGACCAGGATGACCGGGGCGATCGCCCATCGCTACCTCATGCGCGCGGCAATGGCCGGCATGATCGTGGCGGTCTTCTACATTGTGAACTACGCCATCGTCGGTATCTTCAGCGGCCTTCACGTTGGGGAGACTTCCCTGGCCGGGATCGGAAAGATGCTCGGGGCGCTGGCCTTCGGCCCCGCCCTCGTCTTCATCTACTACACGAAGTCCGAGCTGCTCACCAGCAACATGATGGTGGTCGTCATCGGCTACTACTACAAGCGCATCTCGGCGTGGAGAACCCTGAGAGTGCTGTTCATGTGCCTGGCCGGCAATTTCATGGGCGGTCTCGTCTTCGCCGTCATGTACCACTTCTCCTCACTCGTGGAAGGACCCACCGGCGAGCAGGCCCTGCACTCGGTGGAGGCCAAGCTCGGTTATCTGTCGTCGGCCTCGGGGATCGGCGACCTCTTCGTGCGGGCGATCCTGTGCAACTTCATGATCAATCTGGCGATGCTCCTCATCTACAACGGCTTCATCCGCGAGGACTGGTCCAAGATCTTCTCGATGATCATGGCCGTATTCGTCTTCGCCTTCCTCGGCTTCGAGCACTCGGTGGCCAACACGGTGCTGTTCACCGTCATCGGTCTGACGCACGGGATCGACGTCCTGCCAGCACTGGGCAATGTGGCCGTGGCGCTGCTGGGCAACTTCGTGGGCGGTGGTCTGCTGATCGGCGGCTACTACGCCTACGCCAACGACGACTCCCGCTGGCTGGGCCGACAGCTCCACAAGGACGAGGTGCAGGCGGGAGAGTAGACCGAGACCGAGGTAGACGTCCTCCGGCCATCAGTCGGCCCGTCCGTCCGCCACGACAGGACAACGAGCGAACCGGTTGCCACCGCACTGCTGCAGGCGGTGGCAACCGGTTCGTCATGTCTCCTCCTCACCGACGACGCTGAGCAGGCTGGCGACGAGGCGGATTGCCGCTCATCGTCCCGGTCGAGACCCCGATCAGAATCCCTGGCCGTTACCGGCACGCACGTCACGAGCGGCGGCGAGCTTGGACTGCATGCCGTAGATCTCAATGAACCCCCGGGAGGAGGACTGGTCGAAGGTGTCTCCGCTCTCGTAGGTGGCCAGGTTGAAGTCGTACAGGCCGGTCTCGGAGCGGCGCCCAGTGACAGTTGCCCGGCCGCCGTGCAGAACCATGCGGATGTCGCCGCTGACGTAACGCTGGGTGTCCTCGATGAAGGCATCCATGGAGCGCTTGAGCGGGGAGTACCACTGCGCCTCGTAGATGAGCTCGGCCCAGGTCTGCTCCATACTCCGCTTGTAGCGGCGCTGCATGCGCTCCAGGGTGACGGCCTCGAGCGCCCGATGCGCCTCGATGAGGGTCACCGCCCCGGGGGCCTCGTAAATCTCGCGGGATTTGATGCCCACGAGCCGGTCCTCCACTGTGTCGATGCGGCCCACGCCCTGCGCCCCGGCCCTGCGGTTGAGCTCTTGGATGGCCTCCAGCGGGCTGACGTCACGGCCGTCGATTGCCACCGGGACGCCCTCCTTGAAGGAAATGATCACCTCATCGGGCAGGGGCGGGTAGGCGGGGTCATCGGTGTAGACGTAGACGTCCTTGGTGGGGGCGTTCCACAAATCCTCCAGGAAGCCGGTCTCGATGGCGCGTCCCCAGACGTTCTGGTCGATGGAGAACGGGTTGTGCTTGGTGGTCTCGATCGGCAGGTTGTGCTTCTCGGCGTAGTCGATGGCGACGTCGCGAGTCAGCGCCAAGTCTCGCACCGGGGAGATGCAGTCCATGTCAGGGGCCATCGAGGTGATGGAGACCTCGAAGCGGACCTGGTCGTTGCCCTTGCCGGTGCAGCCGTGCGCCACAGTGCGGGCGCCGAACTCGCGGGCGGCCTTGACCAGGTGGCGGGCGATGACGGGGCGGGAGAGCGCGGAGACGAGCGGATAGGTTCCCTCGTAGAGGGCGTTGGCCTTGAGGGCGGGCATGCAGTAGTCGTTGGCGAACTCATCTCGTGCGTCGGTCACATAGGCCTCGACGGCACCGCAGTCGAGGGCTCGCTGACGGATCACCTCAAGGTCCTCGCCGCCCTGGCCGACATCGACGGCGACGGCGACGACCTCTCGGCCGGTGGCCTCACCGATCCAACCGATGGCGACAGACGTGTCCAGGCCTCCGGAGTAGGCCAGGACGACACGGTCCTTGTGGGTACTCATGGGATATCTCTTCTCTTCGCGGTGACACTGATGAACCGGTGATGAGGGGACGAGGGGCGTTGGGAATGGTTCAGGATCGGGTCGAGGGGTCGGCCAGCGCAAGCAGGTGACCGGCCACGTCGGCGGCGACCTGGCTGCTGCGGGTGATGACCAGGACGGTGTCGTCTCCGGCGATGCAGCCCAGGACCCCGGGCATCATCGCGTCGTCGACGGCTCCGGCGAGCAGCTGTGCGGCTCCGGCCGGGGTTCTCAGCACCACCTGGGGGCCTGCCCACTCGGCGGTGACGAGCAGCTCGGCGCACCATCGGGTCAGGCGGGGAGTCGTGTGGGCCGGCAGGGAGTCGTCGGTCTCCTCCGTGGTGAAGCCTCCGGCGTGAATCTGTCTGGGAACGCCCGCCTCGGGCATCGAGTAGATGAGTTCTCCGCCCGGAGCGCGGATCTTCGTGGCCCGCAACTCCACCAGGTCCCGCGAGAGTGTGGCCTGGGTGGTGCTGATGCCGCGCTGAGCCAGGGCCTTGCGCAGCTGGGCCTGGGAGCGGATGCGCTCACGGGAGAGGATCTGGACGATGCTGGCGTGCCGGGCGGTCTTGGTGGAGGGCACCACTGGGGCCGTTGCCGCCAGATCACGCTGGGTAGTGGCCTCGGTGGTGGCGCTCATGAGTCGGCCTTCTCTGACAGTGCCCGAGTGAGGACCTCGGACAAGGCGGTGGTGAAGGCTCGGGCGTCGTCGTCGGACAGGATGAAGGGCGGCGCCAGACGAATCGTGTCGGGACGCGGCGCGTTGACGATGAAGCCGCGAGCAGCCAGAGCGGCAGCAATCTCGCCTGCGGGCGGGAGGCCCTCTGCCAGTCCGATGCCGATTAGCAGGCCTCGGCCGCGTACCTGGTCGACGCCGTCGACGGCCGCGAGGTCCCGGGCCCAGGCGGAGCCGAGCCTCTCGACCCGGCCGAGCAGGTCCTGACTGCCGATGGTCTCGATGACGGCCAGAGCGGCGGCGCAGGCCACTGGGTTGCCGCCGAAGGTGGTGCCGTGCTGACCGGGTCCTAGGAGGGTCGCGGCCTCGCCGGTGGCGACGACTGCGCCGATGGGGATGCCGCCGCCCAGCCCCTTGGCGAGGGTGACGACGTCGGGGACGACGCCGGGGGCTATCAGATGGTGCGCCATCCAGGCGCCGGAGCGCCCCATGCCGGTCTGGACCTCATCGATGATGAGCAGAGCGCCGACGGCCTTGGTCAGCTCTCGGGCGGCCTCCAGGTACCCGGCGGGCAGCTCGCGGACCCCGGCCTCGCCCTGGATAGGCTCGACGATGAGTGCGGCCACGTCCGGCCCCAGTGCGTTGCGCAGTGCCCCGACATCCCCGGCCGGGATGAACTCGACCCCGCCGGGCAGTGGCTCGAAGGGCTCTCGGTAGGCGGCTTTGTAAGTCAGGGCCAGGGCGCCCATGGTCCGCCCGTGGAAGGCATCCTGGAGCGCCAGGACGCGAGGGCGGCTGCCGCCGCCGTGGCGGCGGGCGATTTTGAAGGCGGCCTCGTTGGCCTCGGTCCCGGAGTTGGCCAGGAAGACCCGGGACTCGCGTGCGGCCGGCCCCGGGAAGGTCAGGGAGATGAGCTCCTCGGCGAGACGGACCTGGGCGGGAGTGGTGAAGAAGTTCGAGACGTGGCCGAGGGTGCTGAGCTGGTCGGTCACGGCCTCGACGATCGCCGGGTGGGCATGGCCCAGGCAGTTGACGGCGATCCCGGCCAGGAGGTCGGTGTACTCCTTGCCGTCGGCGTCCCAAACGCGGACGCCCCGGCCTCGGACCAGCACCCGGCCGGGAGCGCCGAAAGTATTCATGACGGCGTCGGTGTAGCGGTTCAGCCAGTTGGCATTGGCCGAACCGTCACCGATGGCCGCACCGGCGGCAGGGTCGGTGCTGTCGGTGGTGGGAGCCGGTGCTTCTGAGAGGGTTCTTGCCTGTGTGGTCATAGGCTCTTGCCTCCGTTCAGTGGCGGTATCGGGGTGTCCCCGGGGTGAATGACGGTACCGACACCCTGATCGGTGACGATCTCCAGGAGCATGCTGTGGGCCTGGCGCCCGTCGACGACGTGGGCCTGTGCGACTCCGCCGTAGACAGCCCTCAGGCAGGCCTCCATCTTGGGGATCATCCCGGACTCGAGCGTCGGCAGGAGCTCCTCGAGCGCGGCCGCACTGATGAAGGGCACCAGCGAGCCGCGGTCGGGCCATGCGGCGTAGAGCCCCTCGACGTCGGTGAGCATGAGGAGCGTGCGGGCCTTGAGCGCTACGGCGATCGCGGCGGCGGCCGTGTCGGCGTTGATGTTAAGGACGGTCTCGGAGTCCGTCGTCAACGGGGCGACCGAGGAGATGACCGGGATGCGGCCCTGGTCGAGCAGGTCGATGATCGGCTGTGGGCTGACGTCGACGACGTCGCCGACCAGGCCCACGTCGATGCTCTCGCCGTCCACCGTCGCCAGGCGCTGACGGGCCTGCAGGATCCCGCCATCCTCACCGCTGATGCCGACCGCTGCGGAGCCGTCGGTGTTGAGAAGGGAGACGAGCTCGCGCTGCACGGAACCGGTGAGCACCATGCGGACCACGTCCATGACCTCGGGCGTGGTCACGCGCAGGCCTCCGCGGAACTCCGAGCTGATGCCCAGCCGCTTGAGCATGGCGTTGATCTGGGGGCCGCCGCCGTGGACGACGACGGGGCGCACCCCGACCTGATGGAGGAAGAGGATGTCCTGGGCGAAGGCTCGCTTGAGGTCGTCGTTCACCATGGCGTTGCCGCCGTACTTGATGACCATGGTGGCGCCCTTGTAGGTGCGCAGCCACGGCACGGCCTCCAGCAGGACGGATGCCTTGATCTGCGGGTCGAGGGGTGTCCGGTTCATGTTGTGTAGTCCGCGTTGATGGTGACGTATCCGTGAGTGAGGTCGTTGGTCCACACGGTGGCCTCGGCCTGCCCTGCTGACAGGGTGATGTCGATGCGAGTCTCGCGAGGACTCATGTCCACTGAGTCCCGGTCCTGGTCGGGGGCGCCGTGGCGGAAGATCGTGACGCCATTGATGGCGACGTCGACTTCCTCAGGATCGAAGGGGCAGACGTCCTCGGGCACGGTTCCCAGCTGGGACAGGACGCGCCCCCAGTTGGGGTCGGCCCCGGCGACGGCGCACTTGAGGAGGTTGGAGGAGCTCACGGTGCGGGCCGCGGCTTCGGCGGCCGCCTCGCTGACGGCGCCGCTGACCGTGATCGCGATGTCGTGGGTGGCTCCCTCGGCATCGGCCACGAGGCGGCGACCAAGTCTGCTCATCACTTCGGTCAGTGCCTCTTCGAACTCGGCCCGAGAGGGCGTATTCCCGGATGCGCCGGAGGCCAGGAGGAGGACTGTGTCGTTGGTGGACATGCAGCCGTCGGAGTTGATCCGATTGACGGTTCGCGCTGTAACAGACGCCAGGGCGTCCTGCGCCTCCTGGGGAGTGAGGACGGCGTCGGTGGTGAGAACGGCGAGCATCGTGGCCAGGCCCGGTGCCAGCATGCCCACGCCCTTGATCATGCCGCCGATAGTCCATCTCTCCTCGCCGGCGCCCATGGTGAGGGTGTCTTCCTTGGAGACGGTGTCGGTGGTCATGATGGCGGTGGCCGCGTCGGTTCCAGCCCGGGGAGTATCGGTCAGGGCGAGGGTGGCGACGTCGAGCCCCTCCAGGAGGACGGGCATATCGATGCGCTCGCCGATGACGCCGGTGGAGCACACCAGAACCCGGCCCGGTTCGACTCCTAGGAGTCCGGCGGCGCGCGCGGCGGTGGCCTCGGTGTCGCGCAGGCCCTGGGACCCGGTGCAGGCGTTGGCGCTCCCGGAGTTGAGGACGACGGCACGGGCGCGGCCTGGTTGGCCGCCCTCCTGACCGGCTAGGAGCCGGCGCGACCAGACCACCGGCGCGGCGACGACGCGGTTGGTGGTGAATACTCCGGCGGCGATATCGAACGGGCCGTCGTTGACGACGAGGGCGAGGTCGGACTTGCCGGAGGTTTTGAGGCCTGCGCGTACGCCGGCGGCTCGGAAGCCCCGGGCAGCGGTCACGCTCATGGTGCGACTCCTTGGGTGGTGATAGCGGTGGTCTCCTCCAGGCCGAGGGCCAGGTTGAGGGACTGCAGAGCGGCACCGGCGGTGCCCTTGCCGAGGTTGTCGACAGCGCACATGGCGACCACGGTGTCTGCACCGCGATCGATGGCGACCTGGACGGTAGCGGTACCGCTGCCTACGACGGTGCCCGTCGCGGGCCAGGTGCCTTCGGGCAGGAGGTGGATGAGGCTCTCGCCTCTTCCGGATGCCCCGTAGGCGGTCTCCCAGGCTGTCCGCACGGCGGCCTCCGGGTCGGGGATTTCACGCAGAGCCGGAGTCAGGGGGGCGGTGACAGTAGCGAGGATTCCCCGGCTCATGGGGACCAGGACCGGGGTGAAGGACAGGTGCGTCGAGCCGGCAGGGGCGCCGGCCACCTCGAAGTTCTGAATGATCTCGGGGATGTGCCGATGGGTACCGCCGACGGCGTAGGGCTGGGCGGATCCCAGCGCCTCGGCGGCGGTGAGGTGAGGCTTGAGCGCCTTGCCAGCACCGGAGTAGCCCACCGCCAGGACCGCGGTTGACCGGGATGGGTCAACGAGTCCGGCGGCGACACCGGGCTGGAGCGCCAGGGTGACGGCGGTGACATTGCAGCCGGGAACGGCGATACGCCTGGTGGAGGCGAGCTCGGTGCGCTGGGCGCGGGCGTGCGACTCACCCGCATGCAGGAGCTCGGGCATGCCGTAGGTCCAGGCGCCGGCGTAGTCAGAGCCGTAGAAGAGTTCCCACGCCTGTCTGCTGGTCAGCCGGTGGTCCGCTCCGCAGTCGATGAGAAGAGGAGTCGCGCCACCGGTCCCGAGCTTCTCGATTGCGGCCGTGATGGCTCCGGAGGCACCGTGGGGCAGGGCCAGGACGACGACGTCGTGCTGGGCGAGAAGCTCCGCCTCGGTCGACTGGACGATCCTGTCGGCCAAAGACAGCAGGTGCGGGTGGTGGTCGCCCAGACGGCTACCGGCGGAGGAGGCCGCGGTGAGCGCACCGATCGTCACCTCAGGATGATTGGCGAGCAGGCGCAGAACCTCACCGCCCGCATATCCGGTGGCTCCGGCAACAGCTACTGTCCAAGTCATGCAGTAACCATACATCCACATGCATAGAAATACATATGTCCGGAGGCTGCTGTGATCTTTCTCCTCCTGGAGCGCCCTGCGGCGACAGTCAGGGTCGCTCCCGACCCCCGGTGAGCGTGTCGTCGTGGAGCGAGGTGGCGATGGCATCCGCCCACTGCCGCACCTCGCCCCAGTCGCGGAAGTCTCCTTCGGAGGCGCCCCCGAGCTTGGCGATAGAGCGCTCGCGCAGGTTGAGCCGGGAGGGGTCGAAGCGACCTGCGAAGGTCATGTGGTCCTCGGGGTCGAGCGCCAGGAGGACCGGGCCGATGCGCATGGGGTCGGAGACCTTGCCCTTCGGCAGGCCGGAGAGCCCCACGGAGAACGCCCACACAGGCTTGGCCTTGAGGGCGTCGTGGAAGCGCTTGGTGAAGTCGACCGCCTCCGGCGTCCATTTGGTCATGTAGACGGCACTGCCCAGGACGAAGGCGTCGTAGTCGTCCACGGTGTCGACGTCTTCGGGGCGTTTGGTCTCCACATCGATCTGAGCAGCCTGGAGCCGCTCGGCGATCACCGCGGCCACCTCGTCGGTGGACCCGTGCTTGGAGGAAGAAGTAAGCAGGATCTTCATAGCGCCTAGTATTGCGGAGACCACACCCGCTGTCTGGGACCCGTTACCCGACGAAGGTGTCGAAGATGCACCGGCGGCCATGGTGTGCATCACACCATAGCCGCCGGCAACGCGAAGGGGCTCTGCGCAGCTCAGCTGCGCAGCTCGGCTCCCAGGAGCTTGGCGGCCCGCTTGACCACGCGCTTGCGCACACTGGCGGTCTCCTCGGCGGTCAGCGTGCGGTCGGGAGCGCGCAGTACCAGGGACACGGCCAGCGACTTCTTGCCCTCGCCGAGCTGGGCGCCTCGGAAGACATCGAAGAGGCGAACCTCCTCGCCCAGCTCCCCGACGGCCTGCCTGACCAGATCCTCGACCTGGGCAGCGGTGACTGCCTCGTCGACGACGAGGGCGATGTCCTCCTTGGCGGCCGGGAAGGTGGAGACCGCCTTGACCTGAAGCTCGCCGGAACTGCGTACGGCCTCCAGCAGCGGGTCGAGATCGATCTCGACGGCGCAGGCGCGCTCGGGCAGTCCGAGTGCGCGGACCACCCGGGGGTGGAGCTCACCGGCGTGGGCTACGAGCGCCCCGGGCTCGATCTTCTTGCCCCGGCGGAGGCCGGGCAGCCGGATCTCCGCGGTGCGTCCGGGGTGCCAGGGGGCGTAGGGCTGCTCCGGGGCGGTGACGACGATCTCCAAGCCCAGGGCGCCGGCCGCAGTGCGGGCCACCTCGATGGCATCGGCCCAGTCCCAGGGGCGGCCCGCCCCCAGGACCCCGGTGCGAGTGCGCTCACCGATCATGACGGCGCCGACGTGGGTGGGCTGAGCGGGGATGCCCGCTCGCAGGGCCGCCAGCTCGGCGTCGCTGGGCCGGTTGTCGGTTCCGGGGATCGGTGCGGGGACGGTGCCGGCCGGATGGGTGACAGACCCGATCTCGAAGACGGCCACGTCGGCCAGGCCGCGGGAGACGTTGCGCCGGGCGACCTCCACCAGGGAGTCCAGCACGCTGGTGCGCAGGTAGGGGGCGTCCTCAGCCAGGGGATTGGCTAAACGGACCGCCTGGCGGCGTGGATCGGATGCGGGGATCTCGAGCAGGTCGAGGATGTCCCCGATGAAGGGGTAGGACAGGACCTGGGTGAGCCCGGCATCGGCCAGGGCACGCACGACATCACGGCAGGCTCTCTGGTCGGTGCTCAGCCCCGTGCCGGCGGGGGCCGTGGGCACGATGACCGGGATGGCGTCGTAGCCGTCGAGCCGGGCGATCTCCTCGGCCAGGTGGGCAGGGCCGACCAGGTCCGGCCGCCAGGTCGGCGGGGTGACGGTGAGAAGCGCGGTCCCGTCGTCGGCTGGGCCGATCTGCTCCACGGCGCAGCCGATGGTGGTGAGCAACTCGGTGACGCGATCGGTTCCATAGGCGACGCCTGTGAGGCGCTCGGCGGCGTCGGAGCGCATGGTGATGGACTCGGGGGCCCGGGTCCGGTTGACGTCGGTGGCCACGGGCTCGGCGGTCCCGCCGCCATACTCGACGAGCAGATCGACGGCGCGCTGGGCGGCGATGGGGGCCAGCTCGGTGTCCACGCCGCGCTCGTTGCGCTTGGACGACTCGGTGGGCAGCTTGTGGCGCCTGGAGGAGCGGGCCACGCAGACCGGATCGAAGTGGGCGGCCTCGATGAGGACGTCGCGGGTTTCGGCATCGACCTCGCTCAGGGCCCCGCCGAAGACGCCGGCCAGTACCAGGGCGCGCGAGCCCTCCCCCTCCGGAGAGTCGGAGATGACTAGGTCCTCGGGGTCGAGGGTGCGGGTGACGTCGTCGAGGAAGGTGAGACGCTCGCCCTCCTGAGCGCGTCGCACGACGATGGGGGCGGTGAGCTTTCCGGCGTCGAAGGCGTGCAGCGGCTGGCCCAGGTCGAGCATGACGTAGTTGGTGACGTCGACGGCCAGGGAGATGGGCCGCATGCCTGCGGCGGTGAGGCGGTCCTGCATCCAGGCGGGGGACGGGGCGGACGGGTCGATGCCGCGCACGAGGCGGGCAACGTAGCGGTCGCAGCCGGGGCGCCCGTGGATGGGGCGGGGGTCCTCGGGGATGACGACGTCGAAGCCGCCTTCACCGGCCGGCGCCAGCCCGTTGGGGTAGAGCCCCGTGTCGGTGGCGTCGGCGGGGTCGGTGAAGCGGGCTCCGGTGGAGTGGGAGTACTCGCGGGCCACGCCGCGCATGGAGAAGCAGTAGCCGCGGTCCGGGGTCACGTTGATCTCCAAAACCTCCTCCCCCAGACCGAGGATGCCGATCGCGTCGGTTCCGGGGGCGGGCGGTTCCTCGCCCTCGTGGCCGTGCTCGGCCAGCCACTGCTGGAGCACGATAATGCCGGAGTGATCCTCCCCGATGCCGAGCTCACGGGCGGAGCAGATCATGCCGTCGGAGACGTGGCCGTAGGTCTTGCGTGCGGCGATGCGGAAGTCGCCGGGAAGGACGGCGCCGGGCAGGCAGACCACGACGGAGTCACCGACGTCGAAGTTGTGGGCGCCGCAGACGATTCCGCGGCTGGGCAGCTCGGAGGGCTCCTTGCCGGTGCCGGGGGCATCGTTGTGCTCGGGGCCGACGTCGACGCGGCAGTAGTTGATGACCTTGCCGTTGGTCTGCTCCTTGGCCTCGAGCGAGAGGACCTTGCCGACGACGAGCGGACCGGTGACGGCCGGGGGAACGATGCGCTCCTCCTCCAGGCCCACCCGGACGAGGTCGGTGGCGAGCTGCTCGGCGCTCAGACCGGCGGGAACATCGACGTGCTCGCGCAGCCATTCAATGGGGACGTAGGGCATATCAGTTTCCCTTTCCGGTGGTGCCGAACTGCTGGGAGAAGCGGATGTCGCCCTCGACGATGTCGTGCATATCGGCGATGCCGTGGCGCAGCATGAGGGTGCGCTCCAGGCCCATGCCGAAGGCGAAGCCGGTGTAGACCTCGGGATCGATACCGCAGGCCGTGAGCACGTTGGGGTTGACCATGCCGCAGCCTCCCCACTCAATCCAGCCGGCGCCGCCCTTCTTCTGGGGAAACCACAGGTCCATCTCGGCGCTGGGCTCGGTGAAGGGGAAGAAGGAGGGACGCAGGCGGGTGCGCGCCTCGGGACCGAACATGGCCTTGGCGAAGTGGTCGAGGACGCCCTTGAGATGCGCCATCGTCAGGCCCTTGTCCACGGCCAGGCCCTCGACCTGGTGGAAGACGGGAGTGTGGGTCTGATCGAGCTCGTCGGAACGGAAGACCTTACCGGGGCAGGCCACGTAGATCGGGGGCTGCTGACCGAGCATGACCCGGGCCTGGACCGGGGAGGTGTGGGTGCGCAGCACGAGGTTGGCCGCCTGCCCATCGGCCGCCCCGACGCTGGAGCCGTCGATGTAGAAGGTGTCCTGCATCTGGCGGGCGGGGTGGTCGGCGTCGAAGTTGAGGGCGTCGAAGTCGAACCACTCATGCTCGACCTCCGGGCCCTCGGCGATGGACCAGCCCATGGCGACGAACAGGTCGGTGACCTCGTCGACCAGGACGTCGAGGGGGTGGCGCGAGCCCGTCACCGTCCGAGATGTGGGGACAGTGACGTCGACGGCCTCGGTGCGCAGCATCTCCTCCTCGGCGGCGGCCTCGAGGGTCTCCTGCCTGGCGGCCAGAGCCTTGGCGATGCGCCCGCGAGCGCCGCCCAGGAGCTTGCCTGCCGTGGGCTTGTCCGCCTTGTCCAGGGTGCCGATGAGCCGGTTGGCCAGCGTCAGGGGCGAGGCGTCGCCGGTGTGGGCCAGGCGGGCCTCCTTGAGCTCGGCGAGGGTGCCGGCTGCGGCGAAGGCGGCCAGGGCCTCCTCGACGGCGGCGTTGATGCCGGCCTCGTCCAGGGGCGAGAGCGCGCCGGGAGCGTCAGTCATATGCGGTGCCTTCCACCAGGTGTTTCCGGGGTTGTCTGCCCTTAAGGGTAGTCTGCGCCGTCGCGGGGGTGTAAATCGTCCCGCAGTCGGGGTGGCGTGCGGCCGCTCACGGGCCCCGATCCGGTTGTTGTCGGCCAGGCCTTGACGGTGACGTTACGTCACCTGCTGAAATGGATTCATGCGCGTCAAGGAGCTCGCTCAAATCGCCGGTACCACGCCGAGGGCGGTGCGTCATTACCATCACCTGGGCCTGTTGGAGATCCCACCCACGGTACGGGGGCGGAGAGAGTACGGCGTCGAGCACGTGGCCCGCCTGCTGCGCATCCGGTGGCTGGCCGACGGCGGACTGTCGCTGACGCAGGTGGCCGAGATGCTCGCCTCGGACACGATCGGCACCGATCAGGACTCTCGCCGCGAAGCGGTACTGCGCGACCTGCGGGCCACTCGGGGAACGATCGAGGCGCAGCAACGCAGCCTGGCCGAGCAGGCCTCCCGTATTGACGAGCTCATCGCCCGGGTGGAGCGCGGTGAGGGCCTGTCCCCCGCACCCAGTGCCCTGACGCGTTTCTACGACGACATCGAGGCCAGGATCACCCGCCTGGGCGGCAGCATGCGAGGGCTGCGGGCCGAGCGCCAGATGATGGTGGTACTCGCCTCACTGGGCATGGTGCCCGATAGCACGATCCCCTTCATCGAGGGACTGGATGAGGCCGATCGGGAGCTGTCCGCCCAGCAGATCGCGGACTTCACCCGGCTATCCACGCTGACCGAGGCCGAGGGCCGGGCCGAGGCCCGCCGGCTCGCGCATAACAGCTGGGAGCTGGCGTGCCGCCACAAGGAGCGCACCCTGGCCGTCCTGGACGACCTGCCCTCGGGCACTTTGGGTCGCGCCATGTGGCGACTCACCCATGTATTGAACGCCTCCAGTTACCCCCACCCGGCGCAGCAGGCCTTCGTGGCTGAGCTCATGGGGCTCATGCTCGCCGATCCGGACTTCGCCGCAACTATCCGCCGCTCGGCGGGAGAGGAGCCAGTGCTATGACAACCACTACCGAATCTGCGTCTGTCAAGGCCCTCGATGTCGAAGCCGGTTCTCATCCGCCGGTGCGTGTTCGGGGCCTGGTCAAGCACTTCGGACGCTTCAGGGCGCTCGATCACCTGGATCTGGAGGTGGAGGCGGGCAGCGTCCACGGCTTCCTCGGCCCCAACGGGGCGGGCAAGTCCACAACGATCCGCACCCTGCTGGGGCTCTACCGGCCCGACGACGGAAACGTAAGCGTGCTGGGCCGCGATCCGTGGCAGGAGGCCTCGGTCATCAACCGGCAGGTCTCCTATGTCCCCGGTGATGTGGCGCTGTGGCCAACCCTGACCGGCGGACAGGTGCTCGACGCACTGGCCGGACTGCGCGGATCGCGCGATACCAAGCGGGAGGCCGAACTCATCGAACGGTTTGATCTTGATCCCAGCAAACGGGTACGCACCTACTCCAAGGGCAACCGTCAGAAGGTGGCGCTCGTGGCGGCCCTGGCCGCGCCGACGCGCCTGCTCGTGCTCGATGAGCCCACCAGCGGCCTGGACCCGCTCATGGAGAGAGTCTTCACCGAGGAGATCGCCCGGGTGGCTGGAGAGGGGCGCACGGTCCTGCTCTCGAGCCACATCCTGGCTGAGGTCCAACGCCTGTGCAGCGCCGTGACGATCATCAAGAACGGCCGCGTCGTCGAACACGGCGACCTGGGGACCCTGCGGCGCCTGTCGCGCACCCGCATCGAACTGGGAGCGCCCCCCGATGTACCTGATGTACTCGGCACGATCGCGCAAGCGCTCAGAGCCATGGATCTCGAGGTCGTCGAGGACTCCGGGCACCTGGGCCTTCAGGTGCCGGCCGAGCAGGTGCCGGCGGTGCTGAGTGTGGCCGGTGAGCATCGGGTGCAGGACGTCACCTGTGAGCCGGCCAGTCTGGAGGACCTCTTCCTGCGTCATTACGAGGAGTCCCGATGAGCACCGCGCAGAGCACAGCAGTGGCCAGGAGAATTCTGACCGACAGGACCGAGGCGGGCGGCGCTCTGGCCGGCTGGGGCACCTGCCTGCAGATCCTGCTCAGGCGGTTCCGGGTGCAGATCGCGGCCTGGGTACTGCCCCTGTGGTTGTTGATCAGTGTCACGGCACCGAGCTATGAGAGCATCTACCCCTCGTTGGAGACCCGGACCGTGCTCATCGAACAGATGCGCAAGTCTCCGGCAACGCGACTGCTCTACGGCTACGTGCCCACACCCGGCCGGCTCGGTCAGCTCCTTCAGTGGGAGACCGGGACCTTCCTGCTGATATGCACCGCTCTCATGGCGATTCTGCTGACGTGCCGGGTACTGCGGGCGGATGAGGACGAGGGACTCGTCGAGATCCTGCGCGCCGCGGGTGCGGGCAGGGCGGTTCCCTTTCTCGTGCCGGTGGCCCTGGTGTGGGCGGTGGTCGGCGCCCTGTCTGCGGGGGCCGGAGGCGTTCTGACCTGGCAGGCCGAGAGCATCGAGGAGCTGACCGTCTCCGGAGCCTGGGCGCTGGCCGGGACGGTGTGCGTCGTGGGCTGGGCGTTCTCCGCCCTTGCGGCGGTGGCATCCCAGCTGGGACGGCAGGTCGGTCAGGCTCGAAGCCTGTCCATGATCGTGCTCGCACTCGCCTTCGGTATGCGGGTGGCCGCCGACCAGGTCGCCGAGGGCAGCAGCTCCAACTGGCTGAGGTGGCTCTCCCCCCTGGGGTGGCGCGACCTCATTCGGCCCTACTCCGATGACCGGTTCGCGGTGCTGGCGGTGTGCGGCGTCATTGCCATCGCCTTGGTCATCGTGGCGGCGGCGTTGGCCGCGCACCGCGAGTACCTGGACAGCTACCTGCCCGACCACAGCGCCTCTCGACGCAGGTGGAGGCTGCGCGGTCACATGGATCTGCTCACTCGTCTATCCCGGCGCGGCGCCCTGGGCTGGGCTCTGGCCTCGACGGGTCTTGCGGCCCTATACGGCTCGGTGTCGGGAAGCGTCAACGATCTCCTCGCCCCAGACTCTCCGACGGCGTCCTATGTCGGCAAGATGGCCTCGGGGTCCGCAGTGGAGCAGTTCATGTCCCTGCTGACGGTGGTAACGGTGCTGCTCGTGGCCGTGGCGGCAGTGCGCAGGATGAACCGGTTGGCGGGCCTGGAACACGCGGGCCTGGTGGAGGTCGAGCTTGCTACTGGAGTCAGCCGCAGCCGTTTGTTCTTCTCACAAGTTCTCGGCGCCATGATCGAATCGGCCATCCTGCTGGTCATCTCGGCGGCAGTTCTGGCGGCGACAACAGCCGTCCAGCTCACGGACGACCACGCCGTGGCGCGGGCCTTCGTGTTCACGGTGAGCCAGATGCCGGGCATGGTGGCGGCCATCGGGATAGCAGCGGGCCTCGTGGGCCTGGCGCCACGACTGGTCGGCTTGTCCTGGGCGGTGGTGACGTGGAGCGCCTTCGCCCAGTTCTTCGGAGGACTCGTCGAGCTCAAGGACTGGGCCAAGGACCTCAGCGTCCTCGGGCACCATCTCGACGTCGTCGGCTCCCCCGACTGGAAGCCCTTGGCCGTCCAGACCGTGGTCGGCCTCGTCGGTATCGCGATCGGTCTGGCTTCCTACACCCGCCGCGACATGCCCTCCTGACACGACTTGCTGTTCTTGCATTCTTTTAAAGACACACATTACCGTCAAGGGCATCATGAATAAAAGAAACACCTTTATCAGACAGTGGGACAAACACGAATCAGGCGTCATTGCTTTCCCTTCCGGTGCACGAATAAGGGGGCGACCTATCCGCTACTACAAAACAAGCAGGAACTCGCCGGACCACATTCTTATCTTGTCAAGTTTTTACCCACGCCATCCGCCTAGAGCGGAAGTTCACTGGATCAAGTGGCCGGACTTCTGCCTCCCAGTCAACAAACTCAAAGCGCGCCACACACTGGAGCTAACCCTCGAGAGAGCAACATATTCCCGAGTCGACATAGCATGCCGCGGGGGTGTGGGACGAACAGGCACCGCACTAGCCTGCATTGCGATACTTGACGGAATGGACCCGGTCAGCGCACTGAATTTCATCCGAGACACATACCACCCACGGGCAGCAGAGACGCCCTGGCAGCGGTGGTACATCTCAAATTTTGCACCTACGCTCTCATAGCAGATAAGTCGCACCGGCCAGATGGAGAACGGCAACAGCAAGAGGAAGCACCACCATTCCCGGCACGCGGTGCACCACACCGATAGCGGCGTCTGCGAGCTGAGCAGCCGCCGCTGCAGCCAGGACGAGCAAGGTCAGCGACTGGGCAGGAGCCAACCAGGCAACGGTAGCGACCAGCAGTCCGAGCGGGATGCTCCGGGCCGCGTACATCGCCGGATAGAAACGCCTTCCGGGCTCGCCGCACCCGGAAGGGGCGAGCGTCTGCGGACGGATCACCGCGACGACACCGAACCCTGCTGAGATGATTCCCAGTGACGAATTCAGCAGCGAGAGCCACCATGGCATGAGGATCACTCCCTCACATCATTCAGAACTGAATCATTCTGTAGTGTACCGTTGACGTCATGGGAA
Organism: Actinomyces sp. oral taxon 849 str. F0330; assembly: GCF_000239715.1. Lineage (NCBI taxonomy): Bacteria > Bacillati > Actinomycetota > Actinomycetes > Actinomycetales > Actinomycetaceae > Actinomyces > Actinomyces sp. oral taxon 849. Next base: position 23,507 of record NZ_JH470348.1, read on the forward strand.
GAGAAGACGGTCGCGCGATCATGTCCTCGACGTGCTTCCAGCTCGGTGTCGCAGGAGCCCAAATCACCCGATCGTTCTCACTGCTCATCCAGCACACCGGCCTGACCCACAAGCAGGTGGGCCTACTCGCCGTCGTCGACGCCGACCAAGCGAGTTCTCAACGAGAGATCGCCTCACAGCTCGGTGTCACCCCGAGCCTGGTGGTGTCACTGGTCGACCAGCTCGCCAGCATCGGCGCTGTGCGCAGGACGCGCAGTCAGACCGACCGTCGGGTACAGGTCGTCGAGATCACAGACGAGGGACGCCAGTTACTGCGGCTCGCCACCGATGCCGCCAAGAAACTCGACGTCGAGCTGCACAAGCACCTCTCCCCCGCTGATCTGCAGGCCTTGGACAGGCTCCTGCCCGCCCTTCTTCGAACTTCTTCGGTTGCAGCAAGCAACAGGCCGTAGCAGCCGGTCTCACCGGCGTCACTGCACCAGGACGATGCGCTTTCCCGCCGCCGATAGGCTCTCGGCGTCGCGGTGAGCATCCGCGATCCGGTCAAGCGGATAGGTTGAGGCGATCAGCGGCTTGAGCTCCCCGGAGTCCACCCGCGCAGCGAGCCACACCAGGTCCTTCACGCTCGGTTTTCCTGACACCATCCGGATCATCGGCCCCGGCGAGAGCATGGACGTGACGATGTCCCAGAAGGCCCCGGGAGCAATGGCCGTCATGCGCCCTCCGGGCTTGAGCAGCCTTCGGTAGGCGAGCGCATCGGCGCCCGCAGTGTCGATGACGACGTCGTAGCGCCCGGGAATATCCGACGGCTTCAGATCGTGGTAGTTGAAGACCTGCTGCGCTCCAGCGCTGACTGCCACATCGCTGCGGACGCCGACGACGGCATCCACCTCTGCGCCCATGATGCGGGCTACCTGAACCACCGTGGAACCGACGCCACCGTTTCCCCCTACCACCAGCACTCGATTCCCTCGACGGAGCTCAAGGGGGCGGAGCGCCTGCACGGCCGTCAAGCCTGCGAGAGGCAGAGCCGCGGCCTCCGCGAGCGGGACCCCATCAGGAGCAGGGGCGAGGCGGTCGGACCGGACTCGCACGTACTGCGCTCCAGCAGCCGTACGGCCGGGAGGCATCATCCCCAGGTAGCCCCAGACTCGGCGCCCCAGCACCGGCTTCCCGACCTGGTCCCCAACCGCGTGCACGAGCCCTGCGAAATCCATGCCCGTACCTTTTGGGAACCCCATCCCGTCGAGTAGGCGCATCTTTCCCCGCCTGGTCAGAAGGTCAACGGCGTTGACACTGAAGGCGGCGACCTCGACAACGACCTCCTTGGGGCCGGGACTCGGAATCTCGACCGCTCCCACCTCGAGTACCTCCGGAGCACCGTAGGAGCGGAACTGCACCGCCCGCATTGTGTTCTGTGCAACCATGACGTCTTCCTCTTCCTGTTGCGCTACGCTACGTAGCGTAGCGCAACAGGAAGAGGAGGACCATAGGCAGATCCGTACCCGGGACTCAGTCTCTCCGAGCGGCTCCCAGAAGCGTCAGAAGGACCTCCGAAAGCTCTTCTCGGAGCAGGTCGGGTCGCACCCGACCGAGAAGGTGCACATGCACGTACGGCACACCGAGCAGCGCCGCATACAGCCCGTCGACGTCGGCACCCGCCCGCACCTCCCCTCGGGAAATCGCACGGTCGACCATGGCCTCGATGTCTGCACGCACAGCGGCGACGACACTCTGCTGCAGCCTTGCAGTCAGGTCGGGATCACCGGCCATGTCGGCCAGCAGTCCTGGAAGCGTGCTCTTACCGGGTTCGGCGGCGATGAGGTCGACCACCCGCCCGGCGAGGGCCTCGACGTCTCCAGTCAGAGACCCGGAGTCGGCGAGCCCCTCTTCATCACGGCGGTGAATGACCAGATCGAATACCATCTCCGCCTTCGACTGCCAGCGCCGGTAGATCGTTGTCTTGGCAACCCCCGACTGCCTGGATACGCCCTCGATCGTCAGCGCCTGGTACCCCAGGGATCCCAGCTGTTCACGTACGGCCTCGGAAAGCCTGGCGTCGATGTGGGCTCGGCGCCGCGAGGGGGAACCGCCCTGCTGCTCGGCGTTGGACATGGAGCGCCTCCTTCATCTCACGAGGGGATGCGATCCCCTGCCTCAACGTTAGGGCATCGGGCCCCGTCAGCCCGGTACTGCGCAAGCATGAGGCTCAGGTAGTCGATAAGGTCCTGGCGCAGGCGCCCGGGGGCGATGACGTGGGCGTCTGGACCGAGCCGTAGAAGAATCGTCATGGCGTGCAGGTGGTCCATGAACTCCAGCCGGAGACAGGTCCATCCGTCATCGTCAGGAGGGTCGTCATCCGTGTCGGTCGTCGTTGCGCCCAGCGTCCACTCCCGTACGTCGCTCCACCGCTCGTCCCGCACCCAGGCGGTGGCTGTGATGGCCTCGAACCCCTCAAGAAACCTCTCACGCTGTTTGCGCCACGCCGCGGTCATGTCGAAACCGGCGTCGTCAGGGCACTCCTCGGCGAGGATCTCGGCCGCCTCGATCCGGGAGAGTCTGGTGAAGCGGACCTCGGCGCCGTGCGAGGCGCACAGGTACCAGCTGCGACCGGCGGCGACCAGCCCGTGCGGGTCGACATCGCCCTGCGTCGTCGCCCTCGACTTGTGCCGGAACACCATGCGCAGCCGATGGCGCGTGAAAACCGCTTCCTGAACTGCACGGAAGACGGCGTCGGCCCGCTCACTCTCGGGCAGGGGCAACCAGCCCTGGGGATCAACCACGATGCGCGAGGCCACGTCGATGGACTGGTTCCGATGTCTGTCGGGGACGGCGGCGAGCAGCTTGTGGACAGCCGAGGCGAGGGCTTCGCTGAGGCCGAGGGGCGCAGCGCCCCAGCCGGTGATACCGGCGAAGAGCGCCCGACTCTCCTCATGGTTCAGCCCCGTCACGTCCAGGCGGAAGCCGGGATCGATCCTCACTCCCCCGTGGGGGCCCCTTTCGCACCACACCGGCACGCCGGCGGCCGACAGCGCCTCGACATCCCGAAGCACGGTCCGCCGCGAGACCTCCAGCCGCTGCGCCAGCTCGGAAGCAGATAGACGGCCGTGAGCCCGAAGCAGCCAGATCATGGAAAGCAGACGATCGGCACGCACAGATCGATCCTCACACGTACATGACAGGAGATGGCACCAATCATCTCTAGCCTCGTCGTTATCAGCGCATGTCGCGTTCTCACAAGCATGAGGGAGTACTCCATGACTGTCTTCGTTCCCAACAGCGTCATCCTCTACACCTCCGACGTCGAGGTGAGCACCGCCTTCTACCGCGGAATTCTCGGTCATGGACCGATCGAGACCTATCCAGGCTTCAGCGTCTTCAAGTTGTCTGACGACTTGACTCTCGGTCTGCAAGCGGCCGATGAGATTGAGCCGGCTGCTGAGCCATATGTAGGCGGGGGTGAGCTGAGTTTGAGCGACGTCGAGCGAGCCGACGTCGACCGTCTTCACGCGCGGTGGAGGGCCCTGGGCATTCCGATGCTCATGGAACCGGCCCTCCTCGAGTTCGGCTACACCTTTGTGGCAACCGACCCCGATGGGCACCGCCTGCGCGTGTGCGCCACCGATACCTCAAGCTTCGCCTGACTCGAGGCCGTCGGAGCCCCGCCCGTCACCGGGTGCGAGCTCCGATGCGCCTCGCCAACGCTCCCAGCGCCCAGTTCACGATGACGTAGGCGACGGCGATGATGACGTAGGTCTGGAAGAAGACGGACAGATGGGCGTCTATCTTCGCCTGACCGATCATCGTGGAACCGCGGTACATGAGCTCGGGATAGGCGAGCACGTACGCGAGCGTGGTGCCCTTGATGATGGTCACCATCTGTGTGATGAGGGTCGGGAGCATAAGACGCAGTGCCTGCGGCGCCAGGATGAGACGCATCGTGAGAGATCTGCTCATTCCCAGCGCCAGTGCAGCCTCAGTCTGACCTCGGTCCAGGGCCCGGACGCCTGAACGGAAGACCTCCGCCGTCGTCGCCGAGGTGCACATGATGATGGGCAGCGCCAGCTTCCAGAAGTCCGAGACATCCACGAAACGCGGAACCACTAGCAGGAAGAAGTAGACGAGCAGCAGCATCGGCACCGCTCGCATGGCATCGATCCACAAGCCGACCAACCACCTCACGGGCCGGTTGTCCAACAGGCGGAGCCAGCCCAGGACGATTCCCAGAGGAAAGGTGAGGAGGGCTGCGACAGCCCCCAGGGACAGGGTGTTGCCGGCGGCTTCCAGAAGCTGACTGACCACCGAGCGCCCCAGGAAGTAGCGCCACTCGGGATAGTCGAGCTGGCCCGCAAGGTCCAGTCGGTAGAGGACCGCGCTCAGAAGCGCCACGATCCCAAGAACCGCAATAACTGATCCGATGGCGATCATGACGCGCCCCCGCGGCCCCGGCTCATCGAAGAGCAGCGCCGCGTCCGTCGCCCCTGAGCCCTTGCCCCGCTGCTTGACGGGACGGTGATCCGTCATGGGCATGATGTCGGAGCTCATGCGCGTTCCTCCTTCCCCATGAACTCGAGGCGTCTCTCAAGACGCCCGCCGAACTTCGTGGCGGCGAAGGCGATGGCCAGGTAGGTGAGCCCCGAGGTGAGAAAGGTGATGACTCCCGCCGCTCGCTCCTGGTTGATTCTCTGCGTAACGGCAGTCAGCTCAACGACGCCGACCGCTGCAGCCAGCGAGGAGCCGATAAGGCAGGCGATGAAGACATTGACCAGTGGCTGGATCGTGCGGGCCAGGGCCTGAGGCAGGACGATACCGCGGATGATGAGCCAGAAGGGCATTCCCAATGCGCGCGCGGCCTCGATCTGTCCCTTCGGCACCGAGTTGATTCCGCTGCGCACCGTCTCGCACACGAATCCGGACGAGGAGAAGACCAGGGCGACGATCACCGACCAGAACAGTGGAATCCTGATGCCGACGTTGGGAAGCGCCAGGCCGACCAGCACCATGAGGCACAGGTTGGGGATGTTGCAGGCCACCGTCACCCACGCCGCGCCCAGTGCCCGCAGAGGAGGGATGGGACCGACCCGGAGGATGGCCATGAGCGATCCCAGGATTAGTCCGCCCGCGTAGGACAGTACGGAGATCACCAGCGTGATGAGCAGGCCGGAGCCAATATCAGCGAGATTGTCGGTGATGGCACTCACGGTGGCCTCCTTGAAGGATTCGGTTCGTCAATCATGACGTGAACGCTGTGGGCTGTCGCGTCGGCGGCCCTGCGGAGGATCCGCTCGGGCCGCAACGACGCAACGAGCCTGACTGGTCAACGAGCTCCGTTCAGGACTCCTGCGGGACCTCGTCACCGCCACCACCCTGCTCAGGCGCCGGCTCGGAGCCGTCCTCAGAAGCGGGAGTGTCCTCGGGAGCGGGAGTCTGCTCTGCGCCACCCGCACCCTCGGCACCGGCGGTCGACGATCCGGGGACCGAGCCGATGACCGGCGGCTGGGGCGCATCGCCACCGAGTGATTTGCCGATCGTCGCTTCCCAGATGGTCTTCCAGGTGCCGTCCGACTCGATCGTCTGCAGGAAAGTATTGACGAAGGCCTGGGCACCGGAGTCCTTGGGGAGTCCGATGCCGTAGGGGTCCTCGGCGAAGGTGTTGCCGACGATCTTGACCTTGTCATTGGACAGGACCTCGCTCTTGAGCAGGGACTGGTCCACGACATAGGCCTTGACCTGCCCGCTCTCGACGGCGGCGACGCACTTGGCCTGGGTGTCGAAGGGCTTGGCCGTGGCGTTCGGGGCGTACTTCTTCAGGGCGGAGGCCGATGAGGAGTTGGACTGGACCGCGACGTCTCCGGTCAGGCTGTCGACACCCGTGATGTCCTTGTTGTCGGCCTTGACCAGGATGGCCTGACTGGAGGCGTAGTACGGGCCGGCGAAGTCGATCTTCTCGGCTCGTTCCGGGGTGATCGTGTACGTGGCCACGACGGCGTTGACCGTACCGTTGACCAGGACGGTCTCACGCGTGTCGGAGGTGACCTGCTTGATCTCGAGCAGGGAGCGGGCGTCGTCACCGCCGATGATGTAGCGGGCCAGGACCTGGGCGATAGCCGCATCGAAGCCGGAGATCTTCTTCGTCTTGGAGTCCTCCCAGGAGAACACCTCGGAGGTCTTGGTCCCGCCGGTGACGAGTTTGCCCGCCTTCTTGACGGCGGCGGCCCAGCTGGAGGCGGCTACGACGTCGGCGGCGGCCACCGGCCCGGAGTTGATGGCCTTGTTGTACTCGGCGTCGGCCTTGCCGTCGGTGCCCGTGTCGGCGCAGGCCGCCAGCACGCCGGCAAGGGAAATGGCGCCGGTGGTGGCCAGAAGGCTGCGACGGGAGAAGGTGGTCATGGTGTTCCTTTCGTTCGGACGGGGACGGAACCGTCCCAGGCCCAGGGCCTGCGGTGGCAGCCGCACCCGGGAGAAGGTGCGGTTCGGGGCTCAGTGGCTGAGCACCTTGGACAGGAAGTCGCGGGCGCGCTCGGTGCGCGGGGAGGAGAAGAACTCGGCGGGGCTACCTGATTCCACGATCTGGCCGCCATCCATGAAGACGACGCGGTCGGCGGCGGAGCGAGCGAATCCCATCTCGTGGGTGACGACAAGCATGGTCATGCCGGAGGAAGCCAGATCCTTGATGACGTCCAGGACCTCGTTGATCATCTCCGGGTCCAGAGCGCTGGTGGGTTCGTCGAAGAGCATGACCTTGGGCTCCATGGCCAGGGCGCGGGCGATGGCGACCCGCTGCTGCTGGCCTCCCGAGAGCTGCGCGGGGCGCTTGGAGGCCTGATCCGCCAACCCGACGCGAGCCAGCAGCTCATGGGCCCGCGTCTCGGCCTGCCGGCGGGGGGTGCCGCGCACCTTGATAGGCGCCAAGGTGATGTTGTCCAGCACCGTTCGGTGCGGGAAGAGGTTGAAGGACTGGAAGACCATTCCCACCTCGGCACGCAGTTGGGCCAGCGCCCTGCCCTCCTGAGGCAATGGGACGCCGTCGATCTCGATCTCGCCCTTCTGGATCGGCTCGAGGCGGTTGACGGTGCGGCACAGCGTCGATTTACCGGAGCCCGAGGCTCCGATGACGGCCACGACCTCACCACGGTGGATGTCGAGTGAAACGTCATCGAGCGCTTTGAAATGGCCGTAGTACTTGGTGACGTGGCTGATGCGCACCAGGGCGTCGTCGGGTTTCCGGTCCGCGCCGGGGTCCCTGGGCTCGCGCTGGGCGCCTTTGACGTCGTCGTCGACGTCGTCAGTCCGGTCTGCGGCTGTTCGATCGGGAGAGGATGCGGATGTGGTCACGAGTACCTCGTCTCAACGTGGATATAGGAGCGGAATCTGCCTCAGCGACAGTGACAGCAACACATCCACATGCGCACCGCATTCCTCCTTGCTCGTATGGCTTCAGACCTTTGGGACCGGTTAGGACCGGTCCAAACTCCCCGTCGGCCCAGATTGCCCATGGTTGTCCACCGTAAGCGCTCATGGATAACGGGCAGCCGCAGTTCCGACCTCTCGTCAGGAAGGGTAGCACCGCCCGCGACCGGAGCGTCAACCGAGTCTCAGAACACGCCTCCTGCTGGGATGATGGTCACACGCCACGCAGGGCGCCTAACCGGCCGAGTCGACCACCCGGCCGTAGTCTCATCCGCATGAGCCCCGCGAATACAACCGATCCGCGTCGCCGACTCCAGCCCGAGCAGCGCAGGGAAGAACTGGTGAGAGTCGGGGTCGAGCTGTTCGCGGAGGGCACCCTCGATCGCACTCACGTCAATGAGATCATCAAGCGGGCCGGCGTTTCGCGCACGCTCTTCTACCACTACTTCCCCTCCAAGGCGGCCTTCGCCCGAGCGATCGTCGAGCATGAGATCCTTCACCTTCACGACCTGGTGGAGCAGCAGATCGAGCCGACACTGGAGGCGGCGATCTCCACTTTCGCGGGCTACGTGAGAGCCAGGCCGGACAGCTTCCGGGCCTTGCACACCGGAGGCCTCGACCAGGACCCGGAGATCGCGGCCGCGCTGAATACCAGCTTCGAGCGCTATGAGCGCCTCGTCCTCATGCTCCTGGGAGTCGTGGAACCCGACGAGCGCGCCATGTTCGCCGCCAAGGTGTGGATCGACACGATGATCGCCCTGTGTCTGGCATGGCTGGATCATCCGGAGATCAGCCAGCGGACCATCACGAACATGTCGGCCCAGACACTGCGGAGTCTGGTCTCTCAGGTGCAGCAGGGCGCCGAAGAGGCCCCGAGCCGCATCTCGATGCCATCGCCCTCCCACGATCCGGCAGGCGATCACTGAGGACACGCCCCGAAACACCTTGAGAGCCGCCCAGACCAGGGCACCGCTGCCCCTATCCACTTTATTCACCTTGCATATATTTTTCCGGCATTCCAACCTCATCGTAAAAATGGCATCCGTGTAAGAATAGACGTGCTAACCTCTCCTCCAGTTGCACATGGCGTGCAATAAGAGATGTCGGGGGACTCCGGTGCTTGACACCCCTCACTCTCAGAAGGAGAGCTGATCATGCCTGAAGGCGCCACTGGAAGCGCGGTGGCCGTGCGCAAGAATACGTCTCGGCTTCTTTTCGCTCCGGAGACGTTCAACTTCGCCGAAGTGACGCGCGCCATTGAGGTGGCCCGGCGCATGCCCTCGGACGTGGAGTGCGTCTTCGCAGGCTTCTCGCGACGTAACTCCGAGTACATCAGGGCGGCGGGCTTCGAATTCCGTCTACTCACCCCCCACCTGAGCGATGAGGAGGGCCGGCTGGCACTGGCATTCGACCAGGGGCGCAGCCTGCGCCACCCGTTCACGACGCAGATGCTCGCCCAGCGGGTCACGAGCGAGCGGGTGCTGTTACGCTGCCTGCGTCCGGACGCCGTCGTCATCGGAGTAACTCCTAGCCAGTTTATTTCGGCCCGTGCCGAGTGCGTGCCCCTGGTTTTCGTACGGCCCTTCGCCTACTCGTTGGCCCATCTAGAGGCTGCGCGCAGGGTTGGCGCCACCGGCTTCCTGCCCCGCGCGACTCCTGAGGAGTGCCTGGTCGACACCGCCGCTGCACGCCTGCTCCACACGGTTGGGACCCGGGTGCCCCTGTCACGCTCCTTCCACCAGGTGGCCAAGGCCAACGGCGTCTCTCTGCCCCAGGGGGTGTTCGCCGGACTCACCGCGGACCTCAATCTCATCGCCAGTGCTCCGCACCTGCTGCCCCGGTGGCTGGAGATGCCCGAGGGCCACCAGGTGGTGGGACCGGTGTACGCCCATCTGCCCGGCGAGGTCCCCGAGATCGTCGCCGACCTGGCCGCCGGCCCCAAGCCCCTGGTGTACTTCGCCGTGGGCTCATCGGGGAACCGAGACCTCGTCCTCGATGTGCTCAGGGGCCTGGGGCGGGCCGACTGCCAGGTGCTGGCGCCGGTGCGCTCCCACCTCCACCCAGAGGACCTGGAAACCCTGCCCCTCAACGTCCATGTCACCGATTGGATCCCGGCGCACCAGCTGGGCGACGCCGTCGACCTGGCGATCACCCACGGCGGTGAGGGAACGGTACAGAACAGCTGCGCGCAGGGGTGGCCCTTCATCGGGATCCCGTTGCAGTTCGAGCAGCGCTTCAATGTTCAGCGCTGCGCGGCCTTCGGCTCGGCTCGGCTTGTGTCCCAGAAGGAGGCCCGCGCGGCCGACTGGGCTGCACTGGTGCGCCAGGCCCTGGCCGACGAGGTCATGCGTTCGCGAGCCCGGCGCATGGCCGAACTAATGGAGGGGCTGGACGGACCGGGCCGGGCGGCCGAGGCGATCTGCGAGCTGCTGTGAGTCTGCTGCGGCTCTGCCGCCGAAGCTCTCTTCCGACCGGTACCTACGCCTGCGCCCGGGCACTGGCGTAGAGGCAGACGGCCGCGGCTGCCGCGACGTTGAGGGACTCCGCTTTGCCGTAGACGGGGATGGAGACGACGGCGTCGGCCCGGCTCAGCGCCTCTGCGGGCAGTCCGCGAGCCTCGTTGCCGAACAGCCAGGCGCTGGGCGCTTCCAGGAGAGACTCGGCCTCGAAGAGGTCGAAGTCCCCACGCCCGTCGGCCGCTAGGACGGTGAGTCCGGCCTCGTGGAGGGCGCCGACGACGTCGTCCAGGGCTACCCCGGTGGCGACGGGCAGGTGGAAGAGGCTTCCGGCGGTGGAGCGCACGACCTTCGGAGCAGTGGGATCCACACTGCCCCGCACGAGGACGACGGCGTCGGCTCCGGCGGCATCGGCGGCTCGGATGATGGCGCCGGCGTTTCCGGGGTCCTGGGCCTGGGTGAGGACGGCGACGAGCCTGGCCCCGTCCAGGGCGGCGGCCAGCGCCTCGGAGCCGGTGGCCTCCTCGGTGGCAACAACGGCGAGGGCGCCCTGGGCGTCGGGGCTCATGGCGTCCATGACCTGCTCGCTGGTGATATGCACGTAGAGCTGGGCTGCCACAGCCTCATCCCAGATCTCGGCGTGGCGCTCGACGGCGGCCTCGGTGAGGTAGACGTCGAGAACGCGGTCGGGGACGTGACGGACTGCCTCGCGCACGCCCTGGGGGCCTTCGACGAGGAAGCGGCGGTGCTTGGCGCGCGCGTTGCGGCGGGACAGGCCGGCCACACGGGAGATGCGGGCCGAGCCGGGGTTGTTCAGCACCTCGTGGCCGGCAGCCGACCCCTCACTGACGGTGCGGCGCCGCGGCCCGCGACTCGCGGAAAGCTCAGCGGAGTCACCTAGAAGTTCGTCAGGGTCGGAGGAAGAGAAAAAAACCATGCCAACAGCCTACGGGAACGACAGGCCACAAGAGGAAACCCTGGACGGGCGAGGAGAGAGTCCCTCTTCCACCAGAGCAAGATCCCGGATAAAATCTCTGCTAGGTTGTCTCAACCTCGCTATTCTCGAGACATGAATCAAAGCTCCTTCCACCCCCCTTCCACCAGCAACACTTGGCCAGCACCATCACCCAGCGTTCTCGATATCTTCGTCGTCTGGCACCCAGAAGACGAGGAGGGGGAGAGCATCTGCGACACGTTATTTGAGCATTACCACTCCGATGCCTTCGCTGGACTCGCGGGAAGCGCGGTGGAAGTATACGGAAGATCTCATCCACTTCCCAGAAACAACGAACTCCCCGCTCCCATCGTCACTGCCGACGGGATCATCGGCGACGAAGAGCAGGTCTTAAGCGCTGATGCAGCTCAGTACTCCGTCATTCTGCCGTTCATCGACGAACACCTCGTACGCTCATCTATCGACGAGTCCTCAGAATGGCGCGACTATCTTACCGATATAGTAAAACTACAAAACAAAAGCCGTCAACATAACCGCCACACCCTAGTTCTTCCCATACTACCCAGAGTAAGCCCAGACTATTCAAACTCCCCAATTATCACTAACCTCATGAGCATACAGGGAGTAAGACAAGGAAATATAGCAAACCTGAGCATCTCGAACAAGAAACAGCCCAACACAACTGAAGGTGAACTAACCAGAGACCTTGGGCAGGCTATCATTCAGACTCTTCTGCGAGACCCTAAGAAGGAAGAACGACTGCGCATATTCATCAGTCACTCAAGATCCGACATCCCCAAGGACGACAAGAACAACATCGACCCAACAGGAGTTGTATCAAAAGTTCGCTCTTGGATAGGAAAAACCAAACTAGCCGAGTTTGTCGACATTCACGACATCCAGCCTGGAGATGACTGGAACAAAAAAATTATAAAGCAAGCGCAGACTGGCGCGTTACTCATGATTCGCACCGACCACTACAGCAGCCGGGAATGGACACAACGAGAGGTCTTAGAAGCCAAAAAAGCAGAGATACCGATAGTCTGCCTCAGCGCCCTCACAGAAGGTGAACAACGAGGCTCTTTCCTTCTCGACCATGTTCCAACAGTAGCTTATCCTAACTCTGCAGGTCACAGCAACCCGAATAAGGATAAAAGTTCACAAGGAAAAGCCATAGTTTCCGCCATTAACCGTCTTATCGACGAGTCACTCAGGCAAGCACTGTGGCGGCACCAGGAGATACCTCAGCACGTCATCCGGACACAGGATAATGAAAACGAAGCTTCGAACGAAGGACCTGCTGACACACATCTGAATGACAACCATGGTTTTGATGTGGCTCCAGCCAACGCCCCCGAGCCACTCATGCTTACAAGATTCCTGTCTGAACACAAAAGCAAGTTCCCCGACGACACCCATTTGTGGCTCATTCATCCAGATCCCCCACTCCTTCCTCCCGAACACGAAGTAATGGTAGAACTGTGCACTCTAGCGTCATACGAGCGCAGTCAAGTTCACCTTCTCACCCCCCGCACATTCTTTGCAGCCGGAGGGTCATACGGTCAAGGAGAGCCAAAACTCAGCACTTCTAATCTCGCACTGAACCGCCCTCTGTCAGAATACACTCTCGGGATATCTATATCCCAGAACGAGGACATCGAAGCATTAGGTCTGCGTGCGAATCATCTTGAACTTGTCATAGCAGAGGTTGCACAAATGATGCTGTTGTCCGGGGGGCGAATTACCTATGCTGGAGCAATTGGAACTTACATTCCAGACCTTACCAGCGCCATTCTCAAAGTGATCAGAAAATACATCGAAGAGATAAAACTGGGACGACATCGCCTAGGACAGGATAACGACAGCACTTCCCATATCCCAATCCATTCAAGATACATGTTTGAGTTAACCGTCCCTTGCACAAGTGTCCACAGCATGAAGGCACGAAAAACACTCATCGATACCGCCAAGAGCTTCGCATCAACAGGAACCATCCGATTCTTCGACGAGAACGGCGATATCCATCCGATTCGAGAAGTCAAACCATGGAAAAATCATCCTCACGAACAGACTTCCAAAGCGTTAAGCAATATCCGCAAAGCACTACCTCACTATTGTGACGCCCGCCTAGTTGTTGGAGGAAAAACCACCCCATTTTCGATTGATTCTCGAAACGGCTATCTTGGAGATTACCCGGGAATCATCGAGGAATCTCTCCATACGGTCAGAAGTCGACAACCATTGTTCATTGCTGGAGGTTTCGGCGGAGCCGCCGCCCTACTCGCACATCTTCTAGGCATCTCTAACGATCTTCCTATAGCCACAGAATCTATCACGGCCATCGAGATGAATCGTAACTACAAGGAAGCTATTGCGGAAATCAGAGATCTTTTTGATAGGCAATTAATCGGACTCAACGACGATGACCTCAGGCGATTGACAACCACCCAACGAGCCTCTGAACTCGCTGGCCTCATCATAAAAGGCCTCGCCACTAAAAGGAATTCTAAGTAGGGCGCTCACCCTCGACGACACAAATTTCCACTATCAAGGAGCAGCCATGACGCCAGTTAATGTATTTCTTAGCTATAACGAAGACAAAGTAGGTAGACAAGTAGCGACAGAACTAAAAGAAGCGCTTTCTACTGTTCATATTAACGCCGTCATGGCAAGACACAATATCGCGCCAGGCGCCGAGTGGGAGCCTACGATCCGGCACTACCTCGAAGAGAGCAGTGCTCTGCTGTGCGTTGCCACCTCAGGATTCTCGACCCGTCCCTGGTGCCAGCAAGAGATTGGCTGGGCACTCGCTCGTCACGCACCAATTCTATGGATTCAATATGAAGCCAAGGAGGTACCTTGCGGGTTCCTCGCCTCACAGCAGGCGCTCATACCTGACGAGCCGAAAGATCAGTCTCAAGTCGCTCTTTCAGTCATGGAGTGGTTAGCTGACAAAAGCAACACCAGAGATGATCTAGCAGATACGCTGCTGACTGCATTGGAGAAGGCCGAACACTATGACGATGCTCGCTCAGCAGCGGAATTACTTGCTATTTTGAAGAGTCTCAGTGCCGAGGAGTGGTGCCGCATTGAGCGTGCCGCCAATAACAACAGGCAGGTCGGAAATGCCTACGTCTGGACAGGCAACTATTTCGTCCCGATGGAGCAACAACCCAGAGTCCTGCAGTGGTTGAAGGAAAAACTTGAGATATCGACTCTCGCATGATCTCTCACAGGAGAAAATGCAACTCGGCGGTCGACAAAATCGGTTTAGGTGTTTGTCTGGGTGATTAACCTCAATCTTTCGGGCCTTGTCTTTTGTTGTTGGACACGGGGGTTGGTTCACGCGGCGGTTGTCGGCGTAGTGGTTGAGGTCTGCTTCTCATGGGTGGTTGGAGAGGTGGCTGCAGTAGGAGTGGCGGCGCGCGGTGTCGCACACGGGTCAGCCACCTGAAGACCTA
>NZ_JH470348.1:38954-71993 GCF_000239715.1 Actinomyces sp. oral taxon 849 str. F0330
AGCGCCGGCAGGTGAGCTCATCGACCTCAGGAGCGCTCGTCCATGAGAAGCCTCTCGCTTCAATACGGCACCCATCGACTCGGCCAGCGTGTTATCCACGCTGGAGCCGACCGCTCCAATGGACTGAGCTACCCCGAGGGCCCTGCACTCGGCGGCGAACGCCTTGGAGGTGTGGGCTGATCCGTGATCAAGTATGGAAGACCACGTCCTTCAGGCTCCCGCAAGCAGCCGTGACCTGCTGGAGCGCCTCGATGGCCAAGGAAGCGTGTACATGTGGTCGTGCGGCGCCCAGGCGACCAGACGCAGGCCGTGCGCAGTCGATGATGATAGCCAGATTCCCTCCTCCGTCCAGGGCAGTAGGAGGAGGCACCTCCCACGCAGTTGGGGGAATATCACGACGTACCTGCGGTTAGGGTCGAGGGCCGTGAAGTTACACTTGAACAGGTCTGGGCACCTAGTGTCAAGCCTCGGGTTTTGTGGAGGCTGGTTTACCTGGTGCCGGTGGTTGCCGGTTGTGATTGTTTCTGGCTGTTCTGGCTGACGTCGGGGCCCCAGGCGGCTTCGTGCTCGGCGGGGGTACGCATGCCGACGGCGGAGTGTGGCCGGATGGTGCCCGTACCAGTGGACCCACTCGGCGGTGGCGAGCACGGGCGGCGTCGATGTCCTCCCAAGGGCCCTGGTTACGGGATCAGCTCGGCCTTGTACAGCGAGTTGAGCGCCTCGGCCAGAGCGAAGCCGAAAGGAGGTCTCCCTTGGAACCCACCGAGGCGACCGCCTCGGCCTCGGCCAGAGATAGCCCCGTAGCGGATGGACCTGTACTGCACCCCACGGTCGCAAGTGGCGCACCAGGCCCGTGAGGTCGGCCCCGGTTCGCTTTCGTTGCCAGACGGCCATCTGAAGGGCGCCGGCGGCCAGGTCGGTGCACACTGGCCGGTAGGTGGTCTGCCAGCCGATGATCCGCCGCGAGAACACGTCAGTCACGAAAGCCACATAGACCCACCCGGAGAAGGCGCGTACATAGGAGGGGGCACCTCCCGCTTGCGGGGGAATGTCGGCGACCCACAGCCCACCCGGAGCAAACGCCTCGAAGTGGCGCCTGACCAGGTCGGCCGGACACCGGTCCGGAGGGGGCCGAGCGGGTCGTCCTGGGCGACTTGGCGCGCCTGACGCCGCGGTAGACCCAGGTCACCCATCAGCCGCTCGACGGTGCACCGGGCCACGTGACCAGCACCGTGACGCTCAGCGGCCTCAGGTCGGCCCCGCATCACATGCATCTTGCGGGCCCCCAGCACCGAGTAGCTGGTTCTTGTGGACCCTGGATATCTCCGCCTTGAGGGCCTCGTCGCGCAGGCCCCTGGCACTAGGAGGCCGGCTACGGCGAGCGTGAGTCACGTGCTCGGGGCGATCTTGACTCCGGCACCAGTGAGCACCTTGCAGATCGGCCAGGCCCCAAACTCCTCCTCCTTCTTGGCCTCGATGTACTGGCAGATCAGCGAGACGGGCACTCACACTCCGCCGCGATAGACAAGCCGACGCACTCTTCAGGATCGCGTTGGCTCTTCGCAGCTCTCGGACCTCCTTCTCCAGCTCCTTGATCCGCTGCGCTTCGTCAGTGGTGGTGCCAGGCCGGGTGCCCTGGTTCGGTCCCGGGCCTGTCTCACCCAGGTGCGCAGAGCCTCGGGGTGGACACCCAGCTCCTCGCCGAATCCTACGGATCGCGCCCTTGGCCCGCGCAGGGTCAGCCAACGCCTCCAACGCCATCCTCGTGGCCCGCTCGCGCAGCTCATCGGGGTACCTCGTCTGTCCCATGACAGTGACCCCTCCATATCATCACTGCCTCCACCAAACCCAGGGCGATTCAGCGGCATCAGGTGGGTGACCCACTCACACCTCACCCACCCGCCTCCCTCCTGGGTGGCCTCGTTGAGGTCAGCAATCGGTCCTGGGTGAACCCATGGCGGGCTCAACCTTGCACAGATGCGCGTATCGGCTCGGTCAGGGCCGCGTCAACGGCCGGGCGCCGCTGACGGGCCAGCCTGCTGGCGCTCCTCCAGACGCATGTAAGACGAGCGCCCTGCCTCGATCAGCCCGCAGCCGCTTAACCTCATAGACGTCCTAGTGGTCCTCGACGACCCCGGGGGACAGACTCTACCGATTCGCCTCCATCGGCGAGACACGCCTGGGCCGCCTGCTGAATGATTCCCACCGGCTCCCGAGCCGGACTTGACGTCTCCGGGTCCGAAGCTCGGCGTTGACGGCCTCCAGGCGAACGATCACCTCCGAGGGACTCTCCGGCGCCTTCGCGCCACTTGGCTGAGACACATCGGAAACGTTGGAGCGCAGCGGGCTGGGCGCCGACCTACCGTCGGCCCCCGGCCTTGCGTCCGGTCCCGTACCGGCCCACCCACCCACTGGCGCAGCATGCCGCGCTCGACTCCCAAGTCTTAGACGACTGCCGTGCACCGTCTCATACAGGTCCACCGCCTGACACCGCAAGCCACTCGCGGAGTAGCTCTTCCTAGCCATGCCCAGATCATCTCACCTTGCCTAACCTAAAGACCGCAATCAGCATGTCCAAGCAACGGAAGCAAGCTCCCTGCCCCGCTCCATCCGCAGCCTCATCCACGCCAAACGTCTCGAAGACCGCCTAAATACAACCACCTAACCCCGGCGATGGGATCCGTCTACCCCATCCTCAAACACGAAGAGCCCCACAACCATCATCACCATCACAGATTTGATCATCGTTGCAATCCATAAATACCTTTGGAAGGGAGGTCTCAATGATCATAATCCGAACAAGCAAAGCCTGACTTTGGTTCATCCATTTCGGTAACCCGACGCCACTCTGCCGATGAAACTGATCTGCGCACAACCCCACAGTTATTACTGTACCAAACATTGGGATCAAGATTAACTTTCACTGTTACTTCTACACCTTTCGAAGAATCGAAATAGTTCGCATAAAGTGACGAACCTGAGGGGCTAAATTGAACGGAAGCAGCAGAATACGGCTGCCCCGTTAACGTAATTGTTCCAACCGTCATGCCCGCAGCCAGGGAATACACCGCCACAGTATTCAGAGAATCAGCATAAGCAAGATACTCGCCATTATTCGAAATATCTACAGCCGAAGGGCCTTGCAGATAGGATCGTTGCTCAATTGTTCCGTACCTCGTATTAGCAACGACAGTTCCGTTCCTTGACGTGCTAATATTAGAACCATCATTAGCTAACCAAACATGACGATCGTAAGCCTCCACTTTCCCATCATTATAAATTACTTTTAACATGTCAAAATTAGAACCTTCCCCATCGCCTTCCGAGACCACAATTCCATGAGCAGTCATTTCGACTACACGACCTTCGGGTGTAGTTTGATCAAATTGGTGCGTTTTGTAGTTAAAACTCCAAATGTTTGAACCATTTGAAAACTTTAGAGTACTGCCGTCCCACACCCCCTTGATCCGTCCGGGATTAGATTCACTTTGGATCCAGGAAGGTATGCTCCAGCATTGCTCAGAAGCACCATCTACCGCACGGTAAATACAGGTCTTCCCGTCTTGAATGGCAAAGTAGTCTTCTTCTGATAGCCACGCCAGAAAGTCGGCGTTTTTTACCATACTCTCAGAACCACCCTGAGAGTTGAGGACAAATATAATGTCATCGTTGTTGACGTTCCAATACTGTGCCAGGTACTTTCCTGTCGCTGACGGAGCAATTCGGGCTACGGCACAATCGTCACACATAGGGCCTGCTGTTGATTCAAAGTTTCTGATTATCTTTGAGGTCTCGTCCATCCTCCAATACGACACCCTTGAGCCGATTGCTGTGAGAACCACATGTTTTGTTGGCACGGACAAAGCAGAAAGCTCATTGCCAACAGGCAGGGAGATAGAACTCCATTCGTTAGGCCGACCATCTTCGACATCGTACACCGTAAGTCCCTCTGCATTAATGGCGGCTGCCGTCAATCCGTCATCTGAGAGCGCCGGCAACGGCGATCTTATGTAGTGACGTTTTTTCCAATCGAGTTCCGCATTAGCCACAACTGGTTCCGTATTGTCGGGAGTGTTCTGTTGTGACGGAACAACACCCTTTTCGCCAAAGCTATGCGCGCCATTTGGTGAAAGAACAGGAGACTGATCGTCTGGACCATCAATATAATTACGTGTACGGTAAACTGCCCGCTGGTCAGAAAGAGAGTATGTGCTTATCGATGTGTAGCTTTGAACAACGATCGACTCGTCGTCAGGTAACGCAATCGCGTCGTTCTCGTTTGTGGAAAAATGATTTCCCAAGTTGACGTCTGACCATCCGCAATTTTGCGATTCACTATGCAAAATTTTCATAACTCCAGATTCCTGAGGAGGCAGTGCAACTGTTTTTCCTGATGGAGATACGGTGGCACCACCATAACGATTTAACTTGCTAGTACATTTTTCTATTCCTGACTTCCACAGTTTTACTTCGGCTTCGTAATATCCAGGATAAACGTCACGCCATCCCGTTGCTACAACAACGTCACCTGAATGACTCACGGCAATTTTCTTTACTGGATAACGTAGTTTTCCAACTTGCGTCAGTGCGTTTGTTTTAATTTCCCATCGTTCCGTCGTGCCGTCTTCATGTCCAATAAAAATCACTGTGGCATCAGAGTTTGCAGCCAGCGATGTAACGCTACTTGACGTAACCCGATTCCCCACCAGATTGTGAGATTCTACAACGGATTTAAATAGCGCTGCCCGAGTGACTTCGTCTTGATGAAGATCCCATGCTTGAGAGGCAAATAGTTGAGAATCAGCCACATCTCTCTCAGCTAACTCGTTGGCGCGAGATGCAAATGCTCTTGCAGTTGCGACATTCAGATTAGATAATGCTTCATTCCGCGCATATACCGCGTACCAGGAAACAGCTACAGAAATTGTGAGCAGAATGGTAAGTATGGAGAAAGACACTCGCCGAAATCTCACAAGTCGGTTCTGACGCTTGTTCTCGCGATCTAAAAGGGATTTCTTGGACGTATTCTGAACCCTCGACGATATACTAAGAACCGCATCGAGATAGTCTGGGTGATTCTCGAAAGATTCTTGTGCTTGGTTGCGCCATCTCAGGTCTATCCACAGAGGCTCATCCTTAATCTTTTCTAGGATATCCCCCGGTATATTTGTTGTCGTTTTGGAGAAACTGCTCGTGTTTCGATCCCAACGGATTGCACCATCATCCACTATGAGTATGAGTTTCTCGACGCCGTTGTGTTCAATGTACCAATTAAGTTCTTTGATGACCGGGGCTGATTCTGCGGCATTCTCAGAGCATATGAACACAAGCCATTCAGATCGCTTGACGATGCTTTCGAGCTCTTTTTCCAACTTCATCGTCGGCCCAAGCGAACTTCGATCCAAGAATACATTTAATGCTCGAAAACTATACCAGTTTCGGCTGATTTTTTCCAAACTGTCATGCAAGTTAAACGCAAGTGTTTTAGATGGATCATGACTGTAGGAAATAAATACGTCAAAATTGCCTACTCGCCGATGTTTCCATCGCATCCACTGAGCTTTAAACATAGACGTCATATTTTTGGCAAGGTCATGTTTCATTGGGAGCTCCCTATGTGGTTGACGCTCACGCTGTTGCTGTTCGTCGTTGAAGTCCAGAGCGAAAATTGCAGTTCGATTGAACTGGATTGTTACGTATTTTACCACGCAGGACACGACGGCGGTGCCGTCACCCTGATCAGGGTGGCGGCACCGCCGTCGTCAAATGCTGTTCAGCAGGCCATCGACCCGCTGATGTATGTCAGGCCTTGGGGGCGTTGACGTCCTCGGGCAGGGCCTTGCGGGCGACCTCCACGAGGGCCTTGAAGCCCTTGGGCTCGTTGACGGCCAGCTCGGCGAGCATGCGGCGGTCGATCTCCACGCCGGCCAGGCCGAGCCCCTGGATGAAACGGTTGTAGGTCAGGCCCTCGGCGCGGGCGGCGGCATTGATGCGCTGAATCCACAGGCGACGGAAGTCGCCCTTGCGGGCGCGACGGTCGCGGAACGCGTAGACGCCGGAGTGGGTGACCTGCTCCTTGGCCTTGCGGTAGAGGCGCGAGCGCTGGCCGCGGTAGCCCGAGGCCTTCTCGAGAACGGAACGACGCTTCTTCTGGGCGTTAACAGCCCGCTTCACACGTGCCATGGTGAGACTCCTTGGTGGGTTGGGCGGTCAGCGACCGAGCAGCTTCTTGACCTGGCGGACGTCGGCCGGGGCGACCGGCTGGTCCTGGGACAGCTTGCGCTTGCGGCGGGAGGACTTGACCTCCAGCAGGTGGCGCTTGTTGGCCTGCTCGCGCATGAGCTTGCCGCTGCCGGTGACCCGGAAGCGCTTCTTGGCACCGGAGTGCGTCTTGTTCTTCGGCATGGGTAATTTCCTCTTCTCGGTCCCTGGCGGACGGGTGGTCGCAGGGACTGTGGACCCCGCTCACGGTGGCGAGGGGGTGGGTCTTGGGTGTCAGGTGAATTGTCGGAGGCGCCGTATGGAGCGCTCTCAGGCGTTCTCGCCGGTGGGCTCCCCGCCCGCCGCGACCTTGGCGCCCTTGGGCGTCCGGCCGGCATGCTTCTCGGCACGGCGGGCGGCACGAGCCTCCTCGCGGCGGCGGCGCTGGTCGGACTTGACCTCGGCCTTCTTGCGGACCGGGGCCAGGACCATCACCATGTTGCGGCCGTCCTGGCGGGGGTGGGACTCGATGGTGCCCAGCTCGGCCATCTCCTCGGCCAGGCCCTGGAGGAGCCTGATCCCGAGTTCGGGTCGGGACTGCTCGCGGCCGCGGAAGCGGACGATGCACTTGACCTTGTCCCCGCCCTTGAGGAATCGCTCGACGTGGCCGCGTTTGGTGGCGTAGTCGTGCTCATCGATCTTGGGGCGGAACTGGATCTCCTTGAGCTGGGTGTTTGCCTGGTTGCGTCGCGCGTCGCGCGCCTTCATGGCCGACTCGTACTTGAACTTGCCGTAGTCCATGAGCTTGCACACCGGAGGTCGGGCGTCGGGTGCCACCTCGACCAGGTCGAGGTCGGCCTCCTCAGCCAGACGCAGGGCGTCCTCCACGCGGACAACGCCGACCTGCTCTCCGCTGGGGCCGACGAGACGCACTTCGGGAACGCGGATCCGTTCGTTGATACGGGGCTCGCTGATGTCGGTTCCTCACTCTGAGTCACGGATGGTTG
This sequence comes from Actinomyces sp. oral taxon 849 str. F0330, assembly GCF_000239715.1. NCBI lineage: Bacteria > Bacillati > Actinomycetota > Actinomycetes > Actinomycetales > Actinomycetaceae > Actinomyces > Actinomyces sp. oral taxon 849. The sequence continues at coordinate 46,163 of NZ_JH470348.1, forward strand.
CGGAACGAGGAAAGGCCCCCGTTCCTGCCGCGCAGGTCGGAGGCCTCGTGATGAGCACGATCGCCGCACGGCCGTGGCCGAGCAGGGACCGCGAAGGGCTGGTCACCCTCGCATGAACCCGATTCCCGAAAGGAACCCAGGTGGGATCGCTCCGCTTGCGCACCGGGGCGAACCCCGGTTGATCAGTGACGAATGATACCAGGACGTCGGCGCGGTTCCCAGGCGCAGACGACGCCGTCGGAGTGAGTCCTCCCACGTACGAGGCTGATCGGAGATCAGGAGGCCCATTGGTTCGTTCAACTCCCCCGCAGGAGGACGATGACGCAGGCGGCGGCCTGGATCCCAAGTACCGTCGTCGTCGGCGCTGCGACGGCGCAGACGATGGGCGCCGGGGCCAGAGCCCTACGAGCGCCGCTCGTAGGGCCATGAGATGCGGTGCGCGTCGGTACTATTCCAACACACGTCAATTCGGTAGCCGGGTCGATTCTGATGCCCTACGCTCCCTCGTCATGGAATGGAACAGTGTGAGGGCCTCAGACCCGCACGGCGAACCCGGCAGCGGCTCCGCCCCGTCCCGCCAGGCGGGTGCAGACTGGAGCACCACCAGGGACCCGGGTCCCGGCCGGGTGACGGTCTCTACTCGGGACCTGGCCCAGGTGCGGGCGGTCGCGGAGGCCGCCGCCCGCATCGCGCAGGATGACGGACGTGACGATAACGCGCGGGCACTGCGCGAGGTGGTGGCCCGATTCGACCAGGTGGCCGGTCCCTTGGAGGACCACTACGGCCAGGTCGAGCAGTGGAGCGCCACGATTCTGGGACGCCCCTAACGACGTTCCGACGTCGTTGCTTAAGGCTGCGGGGGAAGCCGGATCAGGCCGGCAGAGGGCACAGCTCCACGGTGTCGATGAGGTCGCCCCAGGCCGGGTTGACCATGACGTGCTGACACCCCTCCAGACTCCGGGCCACGTAGGCCCGCCCGCCCGCGGCGTCGATGCGGATGAAGACCCGCAGCTCGGCGTCCTCACCCGGTCCGAAGGCCACGCCGGTGACGCCGTCGACCCCCTCGAGCTGGGCGCGTACCTCGGCCTGAACCGGCTCATTGCGCCAGGAGGGCACCCACTCCTCTCCCCCGGCCAGCGCCACGACAGCGGGGCGCGGCAGACGCAGGTCCCGGCTGCCGGGGTCGAGCACCCACAGCTGGTCGGTGGACAGGCAGGCGACCTGAGCCGCCCGTTCGGGCGAGACCGGCACGGGGCGCACGTCGCTGCGCCATCGGTTCATCGCCTCGGCGCTGGTGAAGACCGGGAGGGCGATATGTCCGTCGGGCAGGCTCACCGCCAGGGTGGCCGCGTCCTGGCAGGCATCGGCGGTGTGCACCTCGTGGGTCGGGATCCCGTGCGAACCGCCCCGTGGCAGGCTCACGGCCTGCGGGCCGCTCGGCATCGAGCGGTCGGGCAGGGCGTGAGCGGCGACGGGCACGATCAGCCGTCCCCCCGCGAGCGCCGCCCACAGCCGGTCGAGGTAGTCGTGCCGGGGAAGATCGGTGGCCTCCAGCGCCGCACCGACCTCCGGGCGGATCGCCCCGTCGTCACCGGCGAAGGGCGAGGGAGCGGATAGAAGACGCTCCAGCTTGGCCCGGGCCGCTATGGCCGCGGCCACGTGGGGCTCTGCCTCGGGCCGAGGGTCCGGCGCCCGGGTATCCGAAGTCTCCGAGGACCTGCTCATAGCGCACACCGTAGCGCGTCTGGGCGCAGGGGTATTACTCCCCAGCGCGTTCCGGACCAATCGCGCAATTTCGAGGGGCCGGGCCGATAGCCTGTTGCGGTGATATCGCTCTACTCGTTGAAGTACTGGTACACCCGCCGCCTGGGAGTCATCATCCGGGCATCGGTGCGCCGCGGCATCTCCCCCGACGTGTGGACTGCCGTCGGCGTCATCGCCGCAGCGCTGGGTTGCGGGGCGCTGGTCATGGGTTGGTGGCCCCTGGCCTTCATCCTGCTGGCGGCCCGGCTCGGCGGGGCGAACCTGGACGGCGCCGTTGCCAGGGCGCGCGGCGTGTCGCGGCCGTTCGGCTTCGTCCTCAATGAGATTGGGGACCGGGTGTCAGATCTCCTCATCATGGCTGGATTGGTGGGTCTCGCCCTGCGCACGGGCTCCTCCGCCGCCACGGTCCACCTGCTTCTCATCGCCCTGGCGGCGGCGATGCTGCCGACTTTCGTTTCCCTGGCCGCTGCGGGCGCAGGCGCCGCCAGGCTCAACGGCGGGCCGTTCGGCAAGACCGAGAGGTGCCTGGCGGCAGTGGTGGCCGCGGCCCTGCCCCAGTACTTGGCGATCGTCGCCTGGATCGTTATCGCGGGTTCCGTGGTGACGGCCTGCGTCCGGTTGGCACGCACCGCCGGGGCACTGGCGGGACGCAGCGGCCCGGCGATGGCCGACACCATGGCCCCGCCACCGCCGCAGGACATCGCCCGCATCGGCCGCAACGCCCCCGAGGGCGGCGACGGAGGGGAGGGGTCGTGACAGCCGCAGTCGGCGCCTGGATCGGGAACGAGGCGTCTGGAGGGGCGTTCGGCTGGCTCCTGGGCGGCAGCCGTTCGTGGACCATCACCGTTCCCGGGGCCGGGTGGGTCCTCACCGGCCGAGCCGTGTTCCTCGCGGCCACGGCCGTGACGATCCTGCTTCTGGCCGGCATCGGCGTGGCCCTGTCGCACAAGGCGGAGCTGCGCCGTCGCTGGACCACATGGGCCGTCATCATCCCTGCGGTCGGGATCCCGATCTGGATCGGCAGGGGGACGACGGCGCTGCTCGCCGCCGCCCTGGGTCTTCAGGCTGTTCGTGAGCTCTCCCGGCTCACCGGGCTGCCGAGGGTGGAGACCACCATACTGGCGGTACTGGCAGCGGCCTATCCGCTGGCCGCGTGGTTGCATCCGGGCCTCATGGCCCTGGCCCCGCTCATGGTGCTCGTGTGCGCCGTGCCGGCAGTGCTGGCCGGAGACATCGAGCACGGCCTGAGGAGGGCGACGGTCGCAGGTTTCTCCTCGATCTGGATTCCCTGGTCCTTGGCGCATCTCGTGGTCCTGTGGCATGACGCCTTCCTCATCGCCTTCGCAGCGGCAGCCGCCGACGTGGCCGCGTGGGCCGGCGGGACCTTCCTGCGCCCCATGGCCTGGGCGCGCCGCCCGCTGTCTCCCCTGTCCCCGAACAAGACGCTCGGAGGACTGGTCGGCGCCGTCGTCGGGGCCGCGCTCATCCTCACCCTGCTGGGCCACATCACACCCGGTCTGGTGATCGCCGTCGGTCTGGGGGGAGTCCTGGGAGACCTTCTGGAGTCCCTTGTCAAACGGACCGCCGGGGTCAAGGACGCCGGCGCCTGGCTGCCCGGATTCGGGGGGCTCCTAGACCGGGTCGACTCCCTACTGCTGGTTCTGCCTCTGGCCGCCGTTCTGGGATGATCGTGTCACGTCCCGCCCGGTGTCCGAACCGGTCAGCGCCTTCTCTGTCCGCCTCATCCTCCTTATCTCCCGCACACCTAGGACACGTCTACGGAAAGGTAGCCCCGATGCCGCGTCAGATGCTCCCGATGCCGGGTCCGGCCGAGATCGCCTCAGCCGGGCGCCGTCTGCGATCGATCGTACGAACGCCCCAGAAGGTCACTTGGCGGGCGGTGCTGCGTCAGCGCTTCTGGTCCGCCATCATCGCCCCGTTCGGGGGCGTGCATATCGAGGGCGAGTTCGAGACCGACGGCCCCTACGTCGTCGTCGCCAACCACGGCTCCCACGCGGACACGATCGCCATGATGAGCGCCTCCCCCACCCTCATGCGGGTGGTGACGGTGGCCGCCCAGGACTACTGGTTCACCCGCCGGTCGCGTCGCCTCGTGGCCCGGGGTCTGCTGGGCGCCTACCCGGTACGGCGCGACGGCGAGGGCGCGTACGAGGAGCTGCGAGGAACTCTGGCCAACCGGGTAGCCGAATCCATGAGCATCCTCATCTTCCCCGAGGGCACCCGCTCCACGGACGGTAAGATGGGCCGTTTCCACTCCGGGGCCGCCCGGCTCGCCCGTGACTTCGGCATCCCCGTGCTACCGGTCGCGCTGGTGGGGACGCGGGAGATGATGCCGAAGAAGGGCGGCCTGCCACGTTACTCCCCCGTCGAGGTGCGCGTCGGCGAGCCGATCGCCCCCAGCGACGACGTGGAGGGCGTCAGCGATCAGGCACGAGATCAGATCATGGAGATGCTCCAGCGTCCCCGCAGGCCCGAGCCGGTCTCGGACATCTTCACCGTCCTGCACACCGCGATGGACGGTGGTCGGGGGGACGCCGTCATGTTCGTCTGGGGCATGGCCGAGGCCATCTCCTTCCCGATCATGGCGGAGATGAGCCAGGTGTGGCTGGGGCTGACCCACCCCGAGCGGATGTGGCGCCGCGCGGGACTGGTCGTGGCGGGTTCGGTCACCGGGGTGGCGGTCACCCATCTGCTCACTCGGGCCGGGCACCGCCCGCCCGCGCCGTGGATCACGCCGGCGATGAGGACGGCCACCTCCCGCTACCTGAGCCGGGGCCCGTCCGGCTACTGGAAGCAGGCGCTGACCGGGATCCCGGTGAAGCTCTTCGCCGCCGAATCCGGCCGCCGGAACCAGCCTCTACCCGCGGTCATCATCCACGCAGCCGGGGAACGGGCTGCGCGTATGGCGGCCTCCACCGCCATCGTCAAGACGCTGGGCAAGCCGCTGGGACCGATCACCCGCCAGCACTACGGCCCCTACCTGGCGGCCACCGGCGTCATCTTCGCCACCGCACTGCGCGGAATCATCAGGCACTGGCGCCGACCAGACGGCACGGGGCGCCGGTAGGCACCAGGAGACGCCGCGCTCCCGCCCGCCGCTCGTTCGCTGTCAGATCCGCGCCTTGGACGGCTCGCGCGCCCCCTCGTCGCCAGCCACAGCCAGCGCCTCCTGGAGGGTGAAGTTGCCGTTGTAGAGCGCCTTGCCGACGATGGCCCCCTCCAGACCGAGCGGAGTCAAGCGCCGCAGGGCGATGAGGTCGTCGAGGTGGGCGATGCCGCCCGAGGCGACGACCGGCGCCGGGCTGCGCTGACAGACCTCGGTGAGCAGCGCGGTGTTGGGACCACTCAGGGTGCCGTCACGGGTGACGTCGGTGACGACATAGCGCGCGCATCCGGCGGAGTTGAGCCGTTCGAGGGTCTCCCACAGGTCTCCGCCCTCTTTGGTCCAGCCGCGGGCCGCCAAGGTGGTTCCGCGCACGTCGAGTCCGACGGCGATCTTGTCTCCGTGCTCGGCGATGACCCGCTCGGTCCACTCGGGGTCCTCCAGCGCGGCCGTGCCCAGGTTGACCCGGGCGGCGCCGGCGGCCAGCGCCCGGGCCAGCGAGGCGTCGTCGCGGATGCCCCCGGAGAGCTCCACCTTGATACCGACCTCGCCGACGATGCGCGAGAGCAGCTCGGAGTTGGAGCCTCGCCCGAAGGCCGCGTCGAGGTCCACCAGGTGAATCCACTCGGCCCCGGCGCGTACCCAGTCCCGAGCGGCGTCGACGGGGCTGCCGTAGTCGGTCTCCGAGCCGACCTCGCCCTGAAGGAGCCGGACGGCCTTGCCATCGGCGACGTCGACGGCGGGAAGTAGGGTGAGCATAAGTTTCTCCTGGGGTGGTCGTGGGGGGCTCGGAAGGGTTCAAAGGGTTGTCAACCAGTTGCGCAGGAGCTGCGCTCCCGCATCACCGGACTTCTCTGGATGGAACTGCGTGGCGCACAGGGCCCCGTTCTCGACGGCGGCGATGAAGTCCTGGCCGTGCGTCGCCCAGGTGGCCCGGGGCGGCCGGGTGGGGCCGGGACCCAGCAGCGCTGCCGGGTCCCGAGTGGCTGCGTAGGAGTGGACGAAGTAAAAGCGTTCGTCGTCAACGCCGTCGAACAGCACCGAGTCCTGCGGCGGACAGACCCGGCTCCATCCCATGTGAGGGACGACGTCGGCATTCAGCCTGGTCACGGTTCCGGGCCACTGCCCCAGTCCCGCCTCCGCGGTCCCGTGCTCCTCGGAGCGTTCGAACATGACCTGCATGCCCACGCAGATTCCCAGGACCGGGCGCCCCCCGGCCAGGCGCTGGTCGATCAGGCGGGGGGCGTCGACCGCCCTGAGCTGATCCATTACCGCGCCGAAGGCGCCGACACCGGGAACGACCAGGCCGTCGGCCTCGACCACCTCATGGGGGTCACTGGTCAGGGTAACCTCGGCGCCGACGCGCTCCAGGGCACGTACCGCCGAACGGACGTTGCCGGAACCGTAGGACAGAACGGTGACGCGGGGCGCTTGCATGTGACATACCCTACCGTCCCAGCGGATCGTTCTGGGACATCCTCCACACTCTGAAATAGTCGCTGACATGCTCAGACCTGCCGCCTTCGGGGTTTGTGCAACAATTCCAGCACAGTCCTGACGCGATGAGGGCCCATCGAGCGGCCCCGCAACGCCGAGCAGCGCGGCCACGTCCAGTGACTGAGCCGGGGGCCGGTACCCGGCTTTCTTTCGCAAACCTCCAACATGGGCGAGGATTCACCCGTGAGCATGCAGTCCCCCTCCGGCGAAAGCCCCCTGCCGTCCCCGGCGTCCGCGCCCAACGCGCCGTCCGCCGGCCAGGCATCTGCGGTGGAAACCTCAGGATCTCCCGGCTCCGGCGGCACCCACAGCGCCGCCCCGTTCTCCGTCCCCGGGGTGCGGATAACGTCAGTGCTGGGCCGCGGTGGCTTCGCCACAGTCTACGCGGGCGTGCAGGACTCCCTGGAACGCCCGGTCGCCGTCAAGGTCGACTCCCGGCCCCTGGACGACCCGCGCAATGAGCGGCGGTTCATGCGCGAGGTGCAAGCCGCCTCGCGGATCTCGGGGCACCCCCACGTGGTCTCGCTGGTCGACACCGGCAAGCTGCCCGACCTGCGCCCCTACCTGGTCATGGAGCTGTGCTCGGGCGGCAGCCTCTATGACCTCGTCTCACGGGGGCCGACGCCCGCCTCCGACGCCGTGGCACTGGTGCAGGCCGCAGCTTCGGCACTGGGTGCGGCTCACGCGGCCGGCGTCACGCACCGCGACGTCAAGCCCGCCAACATCCTTCTGGACTCCTACGGCTCACCGCGACTGTCGGACTTCGGCATCGCATCCGTCCAGCGCGAAGGCCAGGACCCCACCGTCACACTGGAGTGCCTCACCCCCGACTTCGCCGCGCCGGAGGCCTTCATGCTGGCTCGTCCCGGCCCCGAGGGCGACGTGTGGTCCATGGGCGCGGTGCTCTTCGCCCTTCTCACGGGCCGGGGCCCCAGGCGCGGTCCCGACGGCGTGCAACGGAGCCTGCCCGAGATCGTCCGTTCCCTCGATGAGCCGCTGAATCTCAACGACCCGAATGTTCCCGATCTCCTTCTCCCGGTGCTGAGCAAGGCCATGGCGCCCGATCCGAAGGATCGCTTCCGCAACGGCGCCGAGCTCACCAGTGCCCTGGAGCGGCTGCGGGAGCAGCTCGGGACGGGCAGCCTGGCCGTCGGCGGCCCGGTGACCTCCTTGCAGCTGGTCGACGCGGGCCTGGCATCGCCGTCTGGACATCGGGCGGTGGGCTCGATGGGGTCGAACAGCCTCGCCGGTGCGCTGTCACAGCCATCGGCCGATTCGGCCCGCTCCGCCCACTCGGTGCGGTCCGCGGTTTCAGTCGATTCCAACCGGCTGGAGCACTCCGGGGGCGCCCCGATGCTCTTGTCGTCGCCCGACTCCTTCCCCCTGAACAGTCCGGCATCGGTCGAAACCGGCGCGTCGCTGCGGCTGTCCACCCGCGAGCGCCGTCGGATCGGTCTGCGCGTGGGTGCTGTGGGAACGATTGTCGGCCTCGTCATCGGGCTGGGCGCCGGTTGGGTGGCCGGAGCCCGGCTGGCCCCCACCGCTGGCACGGCGGGCGCCACGGCGGCGGCATCCGCCCCGGGATCATCGTCCCCGCCCTCGCCGTCGACTCAGGACATCGTCTCCACCCCGCCTCACCCGGTCGGCACCTGTCTGGCGGGCACCACCTCTATTTCGGGACAGACCACGGCCAAGAAGGTGGACTGCGACGAGCCCCACTCCTGGGAGGTCTATCAGGTGGGAACCCTGGCGGAGACCACCTCGGGCTCCAGCGATGACGATCTGGCCTCCGACCCCAATGTGCAGGCGACCTGTACCTCGCAGGCGGCTCAGCAGTACGGTGCGGCCAATCCGAGCACATCGGTGCTGGGCCCCGGCGAGGCGGGATGGAACGCCGGGAAGCGGGGATTCTCCTGCATCGCCTCAGACCTCAAGGGCGGGCAGCGGACGAGCTCCTACGCCGGCTAGGTACCGCGGCCGCTGCTCGCGCGGCAGAGCACGTAGCGCGAGCAGCGGTGTCATGCGATGACCGCAGTGATCTCAGCCGAGTTACTGCGGCGGACGGCGCAGGCCGCGCCCGAACCAGCGCATCGCCCGGGGCGCCTTGATCTCCGAGGACTTCACGGCGCCGGGAACGTCGTCGGCGTCGATGACGCCCAGGAGCACGTCCTCGACGACCTGATCCATGGAGGCCAGGAGGAGTCCCGCCGACGCCTCCTCCCCGGGCTGACCGTTGGTGAAGTGGCGGGCGGTGATCGTCCCGGACAGGCCGGACTCGATACCGACGTCGGTGGCCAGATCGGCGGTCATGAGGACCGCGCCGGCTCTCGACAGTCGGGAGAGCTGGGCGGCCAGCTCCGCGGCCTCCGCCGGCTCGGAGTCGGATCCACCGAGGAGCTCGGCCACGTCCCAGTCCGAGTGGGCCGAAACGAACTGCTTGACCGCGAAGGCTCCACTAGAGGAGGGCACCACCGTGCAGTCCAAGTCCATGAGGGCGCACATTCCGGCCAGCCCGTCAGCCCGGTTCAGCGGCGTGATGACGACGGCGACCTTGACCGCCTTGGGGGCCTGCTCGTCGGAATCCCCGGGGCCGTAGGAGCTCAGGGAGTCGGCGGCAGCCGCGATCTGCGCCTCCTGGGCTTCGGTGAGTGGGGAGGAGCCATCGTCGGTCTCCGTTCCCGCGTCGAGGGGGTGGTAGGTGTTGTGGGGGACGTCCTCGGGGCTGACTCCCGCCTGCTCGGTCTCCTCGGCGTCAGCCGCCGAGGAGGTCGTGGCCTTTGTCGCGCCGCCTGGGGCCTGCCCGCCTCGGGCGCCTTCCGGCGCTGCGAGACCGTCGAACGTCGACAGGTCGTCGGGGATGTCGACGTCATCCATGAGGGCGGCGAACTCTGCGTCCAGGTCGCGCCGACGGTCCTGCCCGTCGTCGCGGTCTTCGTCTGGCCGGGGGAACTGATCCATCACAGGCTTCCCTTCGTGGACGGGATGGTCTCGACGCGGGGATCGTCCTCCACGGCGGCCCGCAGGGCGCGGGCCAGGGCCTTGAACTCGGCCTCGGCGATGTGGTGGGGGTCGCGCCCGGACAGGACTCGCACGTGCAGGCAGATGCCGGCGTGGTAGGCGATGGCCTCCAGGACGTGACGCACCATCGAGCCGGTGAAGTGCCCACCGATGAGGTGGTGGACGAAGGCCTCGGACTCGCCCTCGTGCACCAGGTAGGGGCGTCCGGAGATGTCCACGACGGCGTGGGCCAGGGCCTCGTCCAAGGGGACACAGGCCTCCCCGAAACGGCGTATGCCGCGCTTGTCCCCCAGCGCTGTGCGCAGGGCCTCGCCGATGCAGATCGCGGTGTCCTCCACGGTGTGGTGCACGTCGATGTCGGTATCGCCGGTGGCGCGTATCGTCATGTCGATGAGGGAGTGCCGCCCCAGGGCGGTGAGCATGTGGTCGTAGAAGGGGACGGTGGTGGAGATGTCGGTCCGGCCGGTGCCGTCGAGATCGATCTCGACGACGACACTGGACTCGCTCGTGGATCGTTCGATGCGCGCGGTGCGGTTCATGTGTTTCCTTAAGCATCGTGTGTCGTGCTTTTCAGCAGTACTGGTTTCTCAGGTATTTCGACCGGTAGCAAGCCTACCGGCCCGCGGCGCCGCCGGCGTCGTCATTTTCTGACAGCCGCGGCCAAAGCGCTGCGCAGCCGCTCCATCTCCCCCGGCGTACCGATACTGGCCCGCAAGAAGCCCTCGGGGCCGACAACGCGGATGAGAACCCCGGCTTCGAGCAGGCTCCTCCAGACGGCATCGCGGTCCGGGAAGGGGCCGAACAGGACGAAGTTTGCGTCCGACTCGTGCGCGGTCAGGCCCTGGGCGCGCAGCCACGCCACCAGGGCGTCGCGCTCGTCGCGCAGGGAAGCGACCTGGGCCATGAGCTCGTCGCGGTGGGACAGGGCGGCCAGGGCGGCGGCCTGGGTGATGGCGGAGAGGTGATAGGGCAGACGCACGATGCGCAGGGCGTCGACCAGGGCGCGGTCGGCGGCCAGATAGCCCAGACGCAGGCCCGCGGCTCCGAACGCCTTGGACATGGTGCGGGTGACGGCCAAGTGCGGGTTGTCCTTCCCCAGCAGCTCCAGGGCGCTGGGCACGCCGGAACGGCGGAACTCGGCGTAGGCCTCGTCGATGACCACGATGCAGTCACTTGCCCGGGCCGGTGAGCCGACCTCGGCTCCGAGCATGGGGCCGTGTCCGCGTGCCGCCTCGAGGATCCGGCTGATGTCCTTCAGCGGCAGGGCCGTTCCGGTGGGGTTGTTGGGGCTGGCGAGGATGACGACGGCGGGCCGCAGCTCCTTGATAGCCGCGGCCACGGCTTCGACGTCGAGCGTGAAGTCCTTGCGGCGCGGGCGTGTGGTGTAGTCGGTCAGGGTGTCGCGGGCATACTCCGGATACATCGAGTACGTGGGGGTGAAGGTCAGACAGGTGCGCCCGGGACCGCCGAAGGCCTGCAGCACGTGGAGCATGACCTCGTTGGAGCCGTTGGCGGCCCAGATCTGCTCGAGTGCCAGGTGCACCCCGGACTCCGCCTCGAGATAGTCCGCCAGCGCCTCCCGCAGCCTGGGGAAGTCCCGCTCCGGGTAGCGGTTGAGCCCCTGGGTGGCCCGGGCCACCGCGGTGGCGATCGATTCGACGACCGCGGCCGAGGGTGGGTAGGGGTTCTCGTTGACGTTCAGCCGCACGGGGACGTCGAGTTCCGGGGCACCGTAGGGCTTCTCGCCCTCCAGGTCTGGTCTCAGGGGCAGGTTCGCGCTCACGCACTGGAGTCTACGGCTCGGGCCTCCCCACGGCCGAGTCTCCAGCAACAGCCGGAACGCGGCTCGGGGAGGTGGGTCAGTGGGGCTCGCTGGTCAGCATGATCTCCTGGAAGTCGAGGCGGTCCAGGGCGTGTTCCAGTGAGTCTGCCGAGTACAGGCCCTCGTCACCGGCGTCCAGGAGGGCCTCGCGCTGGGCGCGGATTATGTCCAGGGCGCGCTCTCGCATCGGGGCGAGCTCGTCGTGCCGCCAGGTGGGATCGGTCCATGCCCGGGCAACAGCGGCCGGTGAGACAACGATGTCCGTCCCTTCGCGCCGCAGCAGGGCGTGCTGATCGAGCGTTGGACTGAGGTTCTCGCCGTCATGATCAGAGACCGAGGACTTGTCCAGCTCCACCTTCACCTCGGAGTCGGCAGGCTCTTCGAAGATAGTCGGCCCTTCGGCCCGTGGTACGAGGCGCGAGGCCTCAGCAGTCGGCTCGGCATCGGTGGTGACGACGTCGTGGGCGCCGCGGCTGGGGAGCTCATGGCCATCGGCGACGGCGTCGCGGGCGGCGTTGACCAGAAGCGAGATGACGGCTGCCTTCTCCTCCTCGTCGGCGGGCCCGGCCATCGCGGGCCTGACCATGCGCACCAGGGCCTGTAGCGTCAGTCCCTGGAGCGTCAACGAGCCGGCGGCCACGAGCATGGCCACCAGGAGGAGGAAGGACCGGTGCGGTGCCGTAGTCGGCAGGGTCTGAGCCGCCGCCAGGGTGATCGCACCGCGCATACCCGCCCAGACGATGACAGCGCCCTCGCGTGCGCGCAGGGGTTCGGCCGCGAAGTAGTCCAGGTCGGCGCCCCGGCGTCGGACTCGACTGGAGATTCGACGGGCGCGCCGCGCGATGCTCTCATGGCTAGGCTCTCGCCGGAGCCTGCGCTGAACCCGGGAGAGACTGCGCCGGTCCCAGGGAACCGGGGGCATATCGATCTCACCGCGCACAATGGCCGAGCAGCGGTTCTGGAACTGGTGGATGGCCTCCTCGTTCTCCTCCCAGTGGATCGCCCAGCGCGCCGTGCGGTGGCTGAGGAGCTTGAGCATCGGGGCGACGACGAGAGCCCGGACGACGACGGTCAGCGCCCCGGCGACGACGGCGACCGCGACGGCCCGGCGAACCCCGAGGTCCGAGGCGTCCACCTTCTCCACGACGCCGAAAAACTCCAGGCCCATGAACAGGAAGATGAGGCCTTCCAAAGTGAGCTCGACGGTGTGCCAGTTGGTGCGCGAGGCCACCCGGTGGGCCGGCGGCAGCATCCGAGGACCCCGGTGACCGGTGATGAGTCCGGCGACGACCGCGGCCACTAGACCCGAGCCGTGCATGTGCTCGGCCGGGATCGCCGCCAAGAAGGGGACGGTGAAGGACACGACTGTGTCCACCGTGGGATCGGTGATGTGGGAGCGCACCCGCAGACTCACCTCGCCGACGAGCCAGCCCACGCCCAGGGCAACGAGGACCGCCAGGACGAAACCGCCCAGCACGCCTCCGACGCTGACGCCGCCCGATGTGGCCGCAGAGACGGCCGAGGACAGGACCACCAAGGCGGTGGCGTCGTTGAGCAGACCCTCCCCCTCCAGGACGGTGATGATGCGCTGCGAGACGCCCAGGCGGCGGGCGATGGAGATGGCCACGGCGTCGGTGGGACTCAGGATCGCCCCCATGGCGATCGCCCAGGCCAGGGAAAGCCCGGGAACCAGGAAGGTGAGCGCCACACCGATCACCGCGGCGGATAGGGCCACCAGGAGGATGGCCAGAACCGCCACCGGGGCGAGTTCTCGGCGGAAGTTGATGGTGGAGATGCTCACCGCCGTTGAGAACAGCAGCGGGGGGAGGATGCCCTCGAGGACCACCTGGGGGTCGAGCTCGACTGCCGGGATGAAGGGCAGGAATCCAACCGCGGTACCACCGGCCAGGAGGATCAGCGCCGGGGCGACGCCGATGCGGTCGCTGAGCTGCGAGGCAGCCGCGATGGCAAGAATGCCCAACACGGCGATAATGAGGAGGTCCATGGGCCAAGAGTATCCAAGGCCTGATCTATTCATTCAGCCGCGCTACCGTGGCCCCGTGACGATCACAGACCATGAGGAACCTGAGCGTCCCGACTACCGCGCCGAGTTCCCGCAGCAACTCGGTGCCCCCGTCCGCGAGCGAGCCGAGGCCGTCCTGCGCGAGCTCGTCGGCCGCAGCGATGCGCACCTGCGAGAGGACCAGTGGCGGGCGATAGAAGCTCTCGTCATCGCTCACCGCCGCGCCCTGGTGGTCCAGCGCACGGGATGGGGCAAGTCGGCGGTGTACTTCGTGGCGACGGTGCTGCTGCGCGAGGGCTGGGGAGACTGGCGGCCCGGCACGCCTGTGCCCGTCCCCGGCTCGCGCGGCCGGCCCGGAGGCCTGGGGGCGAGCGTCATCATCTCGCCGCTGCTGGCCCTCATGCGCGACCAGGTCGCCGCCGCAAGCCGCGCCGGGATCCGGGCGGTGACGATGAACTCAGCCAATGTCACCCAGTGGGCACAGATCGAGGCCCAGGTGCGCGCCGGCGAGGTGGATGTCCTCCTGGTCTCCCCCGAACGTCTCAACAACCCTGTGTTCCGCGATGAGGTCCTGCCGCACCTGGCAGCAGACGCCGCGCTGGTTGTCATCGACGAGGCCCACTGCATCTCGGACTGGGGGCACGACTTCCGTCCGGACTACCGGCGCATTCGGAGCCTTCTGGCAGGCCTGCCGCCGCACACCCCGGTCCTAGCGACCACGGCGACCGCCAATGCCCGGGTCAGCGCCGACGTCGCCGAACAGTTGGGAGCGCACCCGGCCGAGAACGGCGACCAGGGAGTCCTAATTCTGCGCGGTGACCTGGGACGCGATTCCCTCCACCTGGGGGTCGAGGTTCTGCCGGACTCGGCCACACGTCTGGCCTGGCTGGCCGCATATCTCAGACACGCCCCCGGAAGCGGCATCGTCTACTGCCTGACCGTCTCGGCGGCGCTGGAGGTCGCCGAATACCTGCGCACCGCGGGTGTGGAGGTGGCCGCCTACACGGGGCAGACCGACGCCGCCGAGCGTGAGCGCCTGGAGGAGGATCTCAAGGCCAACCGGGTCAGGGCGCTGGTGGCCACCTCGGCCCTGGGCATGGGCTTCGACAAGCCGGACCTGTCCTTCGTGGTGCACGTGGGGGCGCCTTCCTCGCCAGTGAGCTACTACCAGCAAGTGGGGCGCGCCGGTCGCGGCGTGGAGCGAGCCGAGGTGGTTCTGCTCCCCGGTTCCGAGGATCGCGCGATCTGGGAGTGGTTCGGCTCGCAGGGCTTTCCCCCCGAGGACCAGGTCCGTGCGGTCCTGGACGGGCTGGACAGGCAGCGGGAAGCGGGGGAAGGGCCGATGTCGACGGCGGCGCTGGAGACGGTGACGTCGCTGCGGCGCACTCGACTGGAGTCCATGCTCAAGGTCCTTGACGTCGACGGAGCTGTGCGCCGGGTTCGCGGCGGATGGGAATCCACCGGCCAGTCCTGGTCCTATGACGCCCAGCGCTACGCGCGAGTCGACGCCGCGCGCCGGGCCGAGCAAGAGGCGATGATCGCCTACGAGCAGCTCGGCGCCGATACCGACTCGGCGACGACGGTTACCCCCTGCCGGATGGCCTTCCTGAGGGCGGCGCTCGACGATCCGCATCTCGAACCGAGGTGGCGCTGCGGCACCTGCGACCTGTGCGGGGGCCTGTTCCTGCCCGCCGCACCCGACGAGGAAGAGGTCGCCTCCGCTCGTCAGGCGCTCGGTCGCGTCGGGATCGAGCTGCGGGCGCGTCGCCAGTGGCCCACCGGGATGGAGCGGTTGGGACTGAGCCATTTCAAAGGTCGTATCAGCGCCGATCAGCAGGCGGCGACCGGGCTGGCCGTGGGGCGGCTGGACGGACTGGGCGCGTCGGGCGCACTGCGGGAGCTGGTGGCCTCCGACTCCGACGGTGAGGTTCCGGTTTCCCTGAGGCCGCTGGTGCTTCAGACCGTGGACCGGCTCGGTGAGATCATTCGGGGCGACCGGAGCGACGACCTCGAGGACCCCGACAGCACCGGGCCCGTGGGGGAAGAGACCGTCGTCGTCATCGTCGACTCCCGTACCCGGCCGGGCATGGTCCGCCAGCTGGGTCGGGCGGTGGCCAGCCGGCTCGGGGCCAGGCCGCTGGGCGTCGTGGGCTTCGTGGGCCAGGAGCCGCCGCACCACAATGTGGGTTCAGCGTTCCGCCTGGCGGAGGTGGCCCGCAACCTGACGCTTCAGGCGTGGACGGCGAGGACGTTTGAGGATCTGCGAGGCGCCGCCGTGGTCCTGGTGGACGACTGGAGCGACTCGGGCTGGACGCTCACGGTGGCGGCCGCCCTCCTACGCGAGGCGGGAGCGGCGGCGGTTCATCCCTTCGTCCTGGCCCAGCGATAGCGCTGGGTGGGGGCAGTAGCCCCCACCCAGCTGCACGTGCTAGAACCCGGTGGATGCGGCGGCCAGGGCCGGAGCCACCCCGCCTCCGGGGGTTCCGACCTGATCCTCGAGGTAGTACCACCAGAAGGGCGCGCCCCAGGCGTCGGAGCGTCCCAGTGCGGCACCGGTGACGTGCTCGGCGACGGCGGTGCGGGCCACGGCCGGGTCGGTTGTCGACCCGAACCACCAGGGGCCGGCGTTGAGGTCATCAGCCCCGTACCCCAGCTCGGTGACGGCGATCCGGGATGCCGGGAAGGCCGCGTCCAGAGTGCTCAGGATCCGGTCGGCAGCCGTACCCAGCGGGTGGAGCTGGGGGTAGACGGACAGCCCGACGACGTCGACCAGGTCCCTGATCGGCTGGGTGATCTCCCTGGCGGCGTAGCTGAACAGGGAGAAGGCCGGGTCCGCCTGTCCGAGCTGGTAGTACAGGGTGAGCACTGTGGCGGCGCTGGTGCGCTCGCGGACCGCCTTGGCGGCGCGCAGCGCCTTGGCGACCGGTCCGGTGCCAAGCCAGTCCCCCCCTATCTCGTTTCCGATCTCCCAGGCGTCCACACTCGGCAGGGCCTTGATGAGGGCGTCGACCCGCGTGTCCCAGGCGGCGTCGCTCAGAGCGGCCATGTCGTGGGAGTCGCAGATCTGAGCCAGAGCCAGGCCACCTTGCGCATGCAGGGCGTCGACCGTGGTTTTCCAGCCAGCCATCTCCTGGGCGTCACCGGGGTCGCCGATCACAAGCCGGGCCGACACCTTCCGTTTGCCGCCCCCCGGTCCGTTCGGGGCCAGGGCGGCGGTGATCTCGGCGGCAGTGGGCACTCGGGTGAAGGTGACCCCGATGATGGCGTCCTGCGGTGCTTGGGCCACGAGCGCCCGGTCCAGGGCGAGCTGGACCCCGGCGGCGGACTCCAGGGCTGAGTTCGCCAGGCGGCCTCTGTCGGTCCAGGACTGGGCTGTGGCGCAGCCATCCAGGGACTGCTGGGCGGATGCCCGCAGCGTCACAGCCTCGTCGGAGCCCTTGAGGCCCTGCGCGGTAACCTGCTGGTAGCGCTCGTCCTGATGCTCGTGAAGTGTCCTGGCCGCCAGCTCCAGAAGATCGTGCTCACCGGAGGCGGGCAGATCCGCCATGAGGGCCGAGTACCCGTGGCTGGTGGGCCACGACATGGTCAGGGTGCAGGCGCGCCCCGTGGGTACGTCGAGACCGATGACCCCGCCCTCGTCCTGGTAAAGCGGCCCGACGGCGATGACCTCCAGGGTCCTGGTGTCCAGCAGGGCGTCGTCGTAGCCGGCTTCGCCCCTGCCGTTGGACTGGATGCGCCGCAGCGCCTCGAGGTTGAGGGCGTTGCCCTGAGCGTCGGTGATGTGGAGGCTCAGATGAGTCGTCGCGCCGTCGCCCATGGCCGGCGGCGTGGTCATGTGCCCGTGGCCACAGGAGGACACTGACGCTCCCATAACCCCGGCACCCAGGAGCGCCAGCGCCCTTCTGCGGTTGGTTTCAAGAATCATGGAACCATTATTCCCGTCTCTTGAGAGTTTTTCCGACCGAACGGTTCCGTCGTGGTGGAAGACAGGCGACTCAGCGCCATTTCCTGAACCGTTATCACTTCAGCTCCGAAGCCGGAACGAAGGTGTACCCCTCGGCCTTGATGCCGGCGACGATCTTCTTCAGCTCGGGCAGCGGGTAGTAGGGGTGGAAGAAGAAGCTGGCGGTAGCGTGAGTGTTGACGAGGTTGAGCTTGGCCGCGTCGATGACCTCCTGAGCCAGGCGCGGCGGGTGCTGGTTGATCTCATTGGGTTCGAAGTTACCCAGGTTCTCCGGCAGGATGTGGGACCCGTAGGGGTCATTGACCGCATAGGGGAAGAACTGCCCGTAGTAATCGTGGGGGCCGGCCTGGGTGTTGGTCAGAGTGCCGGCGTAGAGAAGCTCGCGCTCATAGCGCACCGGGTACTGCTCGCCGATGCCGTAGTAAGCCTCGCGGGTGGCCGAGTAGTGCGGGGTCTCGAAGATCTCCGGAGTCGGCAACCCGACCTCGCCGAAGATCTGGCGCCCCTGCTCCACGCGCTCCGCGGCCCATGCCTGGGAGGTTCCCGGAAGGGTGCCTCCGATCTGTACGTAGGACTTGTCCTGGCAGTCGACGGCGGGGGCCTTGGTGTCGTTCGTGGTGGAGCACCACGAACGGATGAATTCGAAGTCGTCGGCGGACACGGCATTGTACGGGTTGTCCAGAGTGCCGAACTGGTGGGTGGTGCCGTGCTGGACAATCGTTCCGCCCTTGTTCACGGCGTCCTGGAGGACGGCCACCAGCTCCGGGGAGTCCTTGAGAGTCATCTCCTTGGGCACACCGTTGTTCTCGGTGCCCTTGGGGTCGACGTACTTGGGAACCACCGCCATCTGGAAGGGAACGTTCTCGCTGTAGAAGTAGTCGACGATCGCCTGGAGCTCCTCCGGATCGCTGTCCGGGGTGACATCCTCCAGGCGCACGGCAGCCTGACGGTACTGCTGGGCGTTGGGCTGGAGGAAGTCCAGGAGGATATCGGCGGCGGCGATGTAGCGGTCCTGCTCACCCAGGTAGGTCAGGGGGATCTCGCCGATGAAGGTCAGTCCAGAGGAGCTGACGGCCCAGGGGAAGGAGTTGGTCCCGGACTGGGCGACGGACGCGCAGGCCGTGGCCGCGCCGTCGGACTTGGAGCACTCGGCGCGCCCCAGGACCTTGACGTCCTTCTCGCGGGTGATGTGCGGAGCTATGATCCCGCCGCTGTTGAGCTCGTTGCGCTTCAGGGAGGCGCCGTTGTAACTGATCTTGGTGACGCGGTCGGTGGAGTCAATGTAGGAGGTCGCGGCGTCCCAGCCGTAGCGCTGGGTGAAGGCGGCGCGGTCGGCATCGGTCTTGGTCAGCTGCCAAATGTTGAAACCGGACCACATCACCGGGACGTTGCCGGTGAGGGTGTCGTCGATGAAGGCGCGCGGCAGGGGCTCGTCGTAGGTCGAGCCGATGTAGACCACGTTGGTGAAACGACCGGCCAGGCCTGCGACATAGTCCTTGACGGGAAGGGTGGTCACAGTCCCGGAGTGGCTGGCCAGGGTGCCCATGCTCAGGGCGTAGTACTCCCCCAGCTTGGCGTAGTCACCGGTCGTGTCGAACAGGACCAGGGTCGATGCGGGTCCCGCATCCTGGTTGGAGAAGCTCACCGCGCCGACAGGAATCTCGGGCGCATTCTGCTTCAAGTCACGAATCTGAACCTGCCCCGCGGCGGGCGCGGGCTTGTTCAGGTCAACATCGGCCTGCTTATCGCCCTTGAGGGGGAGCTCCTTCTTGGCCGCGGCGGCGGGCTCGGGCGGGGCCGGAAGCGGGTTCTTGGCCGGGTCCGCGTCGTTGGCCTGTGCACCATCGGCCTGCTTCGCCGCGACAGCCCGGGCCTGTGCCTGGGAGACAGCCGACTGGGGCGTGGCCTGGGCGGGGCCCACAGAGGCGATGGAAGTGCCCAGGCACACCGCGATGGCGGCCAGTGCGCAGCGGCGTCGTCGAGACGACATGAGGGTCGGGGTGATCATGAATCCTCCTTGTGAGATGAGGTGGGAACTGGGTCGAACTCGGGCAGGGGGACGCCACGGCCGAACAGGGCGGCGGTGGCTGCCAGGATGCGCTCGCATGCGTGCCCGTCGCCGTAGGGGTTGGCGGCGTGGGCCATGGCCGTGTAGGCCGCCTCGTCGGTCAGCAGGGTGGAGACCCGCTCGACGATGCGGTCCTCGTCGGTTCCGACCAGCTCGGCGACACCGAAGGCCACGGCCTCGGGCCGCTCGGTGTTGTCGCGCATGACCAGGACCGGCTTGGACAGCGCGGGAGCCTCCTCTTGGACGCCCCCCGAGTCTGTGAGGACGACGTCGGAGCGGTCGATGAGCGCGCAGAAGGCGCCGTACTCCAGCGGATCGCACCACAGAACATTGCGGTGGCCCTCGATCTGCGGCAGGAGGTCCTCGCGGACTTTGGGGTTGCGGTGGACCGGCAGGACGAAGAGCACCTCGGGGTGGAGCTCGGCCAGGCGGGCGACGGCGCGTCCGATGGCCCGCATCGGCTCGCCCCAGGACTCGCGGCGGTGGGCGGTCACGAGCACGACTCGTCGGGAGCCGTCCTCCAGAGCCGCCGCCAGGTTCTCATCGGGTGGTGGAATCCGGCGGTCGACGGCGACCAGGAGCGCGTCGATGACGGTGTTACCCGTGACGCGGACGGTCTGCGGGTCGGTGTTCTCGCGCAGCAGGTTGTCCCGACTGGTGGTGGTGGGACACAGATGCAATGTGGTCACCTGGCTGATGAGCCGCCGGTTGGCCTCCTCAGGGAAGGGCGAGGAGATATTACCGGTGCGCAGGCCGGCCTCGACGTGGAGGACGGGGATCTCGTGGTAGAAGGCTGCGAGCGCGGCGGCGAAGGCGGAAGTGGTGTCGCCCTGGACCACGACTGCGTCGGGGCGATGTGCCTCGATCGCCCGACCCACCCCCTGCAGGGAACGGTTGGTGATCTGGGTGAGGGTCTGTCCCGGGGCGTGGATGTCGAGGTCGTCGTCGGGGACGATCCCGAAGAACTCGTGGACCTGGTCGAGCATCTCGCGGTGCTGTCCGGTGACGACGACGATGGGGTCGAAGCGCTCGTCGTCGCGCATGGCCGCCACCAGGGGGGCAAGCTTGATCGCCTCCGGGCGGGTGCCGTAGACGAGCATGGCCCTCAAGGGCCCGCCCGATGGCGTGGTGTGTGTCGTCATGGGTTCTCCTGCTCAGGTGTGTCGGGATCGGGCGCCGATACGGTCGGACGCCGGGATCGGGATGGGCAATGGCCGCCTCGGACCGGTCTCACCGGTCCTCGGTGATCGGGGTGAACGTGACGTCGGAGTCCTCGCAGTAGGCCGCTACGGCTCCGGACCGGTAGGGGGTCTGGGAGTCGGTCACTGTTCCGAGCTCCTTTCCGTCCACGGTGATGACGAAGCTGACCGCTGCTGGATTGGTGGTGTCAATGGCAACGGTGACATCGTGGCTCGCCCCGGGCGGGTAGACGGGAGAGTTGCCGGAGGCCAGGAAGCGCTGGGCGCCCTCGTAGGCGGTGTCCTGCTTGGAGACCTCCCAGCCGTTGGGCTTGAGGGCCAGGGCGTAGAAGTGGTTGTTGTCGGAGTAGTTCCACAGGAGCCAGGCAACCTCCCAGGCGTTGGGACTGCCGTCCTCACGGAGTTGACTGACGGTGGTCATCCTGGTGTGAATGGTCTGGACATTGCCCTCCTCGACCTCGACCGTGGTGGACTTGGCCAGCCCCGCATGCGTCTTGTCCTGGGAGTCGGCCGACGTCGGCTTGAGGCGCAGCAGGCCGTCTGCGCACGAGGCCTCGCCGTAGCCGTCGAAGACGATCTCCCATTGGTCGCAGTCATGGGTGCCGGCCTCTCTGGCGTGGCAGTACACGGTGACTCCTAGGATCATTGCCAGGACGCAGCCGACCAGTAGTCCGCGGCGCAGGGCCTTGCCGTGACGGGCTCCGTCAAGGACTCCTACGTGCTGAGGGCCGGTGGTGGCTGTCATCTCATCTCCTCATTGGTCAGGTTTCCCGCTGTGTGGTGGGGGCTGCGCCCCACGATCGTCGCCCCGGTCATGGGGGCGCCGGTCAGGGTTGATCGACCCTGATCAGGAGTCCCCAGTGCGGTCGGCGCCGCCGACTGCCGAACCCCGGGTGGCGGCCCTCCCGGAGCGGCGACGGCCGCAGCCGTCCGGGAGGGATCGGCACCCTGGGCCGGCTCGGCCTCACGAGCCGTCTTGGCCCAACCGGTTCGTCCGGTCATCTCCCTGGCCACGGCCCGCCAGCCGTAGAGGCTGGGAAGGAGTCCGTAGAGGACGAACACATGGGAGTAGCCCACCGCCTTGATCAGGTTCAGGCCCTCTCTGCGCTCGATGCGCCAGTAGATCCAGGCATAGATGAGCGCCGGCCCGAAGGCGATGACGTAGGCGCCCACGAGCCAGGCCCACGACTGCTCCCACCTCAGGACCGCAGCCACACCGGCGGTCACCATCGTGATGAGGAAGGACAGGGTCAGCAGGGACCCGGTCAGAAGAAGGTAGGGCGTGAGAATCTGCCAGAGCGTGTCGGCTCGTCCCAGTCCCCTCTGCTCGCGGGCAACGGAGCGCAGGAGGTGCAGCGCCTGGAGGTTTCCCTGGAACCAGCGGGTGCGTTGGCGCATGAGGCGACGCATGTTGGTCACGCCCTGCTGGTGGACGGAGGCCGAGGGCCAGAACTCGTTGGTCCAGCTGGTGGCATTGAGCCGGATCCCCAGATCGAAGTCCTCAGTCAGGGACCGGGTCCAGGGCCTGGGGCCCAGGGCGTCGAGCGCGCTGAGGCGGACGAACTGGGCGTTGCCGCCCATGCCCACGCTGTGAACTCGGCGCCGTCCCCGCTGGAAGACCTCGGTGAAGATGACGAACTCCATATCCTGCATACGGGCCAGCAGTGAGCCGAAACGGTTGTTGATGCGCACGCCCATCTGGACGGCACCGACCTCCTGGGGGGCGAAGGCCTTGCGGACCTCGCCGATGGCGTGCGGGTCGAGTCGGCCGTCGGCGTCCATGACCCCGACGACCACCCTGGAGGAGGACACCGACGTGCAGCGGGAGCGCACGATCGACAGTGCGTCGTTGAGCGCCTCCCCCTTCCCCAGACGGGCGTGCGGGGGACGGCGCCGCACCACCTCGACCCGTGCATCCCCGGCCTGGGCGGCCACCTGGGCGGTGTCGTCGTCGGAGCCGTCATCGATGACCATGATGCGCAGACCGGGGTCCGGGATCGAGGTCAGGCGCCTAACACTGGCTCCGATCACCTCCGCCTCGTTGAGACAGGGCATGAGGATGACGATAAGAAGCGGGGCATCCGGGTGCGAGGCCCCGCCGTGCTTCGGGGCCCCGCGGGAGGCCAGCAGCATGAACAGCGTGTAGACGAGAGCGACGGCGATCATTCCCAGCGCGCCCCACCAGCCGACGCGGTCGAGGATTCCCAGGGGGCTCGAGGGGCCGAGATCCATGAGCATCAACGAGAACTGCGTACTCATCACGCCCGCAGACTCATCGTGCCGCCGCGCCGTTGGACGTGACGCCCCATGGCGCTGCGCGAGCGTGGGAGCAGGCCGCGTACGGCGCCATAGAGGTTGGTCAGCAGGAAGAAGGTCAGAATGGCGACGAATACCAGTCCGGCGCAGTCGATGAGGAAACGGGCGATGAGTGCGGGAGGGGAGCCTGCCGGAGCGACGTACCACACAACGAACAGTCCGGTTCCGGCGGCGAATGGGGAGTAGTGCATGAGGCCATCCATCTGGATCCAAGGGGTAGGGCCGATACCGACCGGCATTACCGGAAGAGTGAGCTAAAGCCAGCCGATACCAACGCCTCGGTGCGGCGTGCCCGGGGGTGACGGGTGTGGGAACTCAGCCCGTCGGGCACGGCACACCGTGCGTCAAAACCAAATATAACAATAGAATAACACTTCGCAACACTGTGTCATTCGACTATCCGGCCGGCACTCTATTGGAGGAAGGCTCACAACACCCTCAAACGGCGTTATTGCAACGATTGAAGACTCAAGGAGGGAGTGCCTCGGTAGCGGCACTCCCTCCTCGATGAGCACGGAGAAGATCACATAACGATCTCGGTGGCCCGGTCGATCGTCTTTCTCACCCCATCCGGGCGCGAGCCGCCTCACCGTGAGCGGGCAGGTCTTCGCACGTCGCCAGTACCTCCAGCGGGGGTGTCATGGCCTCCAGGGCGCCCGCGTCGTACTCGATGAGCTGGACCGGTTTGAGGAAGGCCATGACACTCAGCCCGGCGGCAAAACGGGCGGTACCGCCCGTGGGCAGGACGTGGTTGGAACCCGCCAGGTAGTCGCCCAGGGGCACCGGGCTGAAGGGGCCCACGAAGATCGCCCCTGCGTTACGGACGCGACGGGCCACCTCGGCGGCGTCGGCGGTGTGGATCTCCAGGTGCTCGGCGGCGTAGGCGTCGGCGACCCGCACGCCCTGCTCGAGGTCGCGCACCAGGATGATGCCCGACTGCGGACCGTTCAGGGCGGTGCCCGCCCGGTCCCGGTGCCGGGTCGCACTGAGCCTGCGCTCGAGCGCGGCGTCGACAGCCTCGGCCAGCTCCGGGGAGTCAGTGATGAGAACACTGCCAGCATTGGGATCGTGCTCCGCCTGGGAGAGCAGGTCAGCGGCCACGTACTCGGGGTTGGCACCGGCGTCGGCCAGGACGGCGATCTCGGTGGGGCCCGCCTCGGCATCGATTCCCACCGTCCCCATGACAGCGCGCTTGGCGGCGGCCACGTAGACGTTGCCGGGACCGGTGATGACATCGACTCCCGGGCACAGGACCTCTCCCCCGGTGTCGGCGCGATCGATGTCATTCTGGGCATCGGCGCCATAGGCGAACATCGCGATCGCCTGGGCGCCGCCAACGGCGTAGACCTCGGTCAGTCCCAGCAGTGCGCACGCCGCCAGGATCGTGGGGTGGGGCAGTCCGCCGAACTCCGCCTGGGGCGGGCTGGCCACGGCGATCTGCTCGACGCCGGCGACCTGGGCCGCGACCGCGTTCATGACCACGCTGGAGGGGTAGACGGCCAGCCCCCCGGGAACGTAGAGGCCGACGCGCCTGACCGGGATCCAGCGCTGGGTGATGGCGCCTCCGGGGACCACCTCGGTGGTGCGCTCGGTGGGCACCTGAGCGGCGTGACCGGCTCGGTTGTGGGCGATAGACAGCTCCAGAGCCTCGCGCACCGCCGGATCCAGGTCGCTGAGTGCCTGGGCGATGGCCTGTGCGGGCACGCGGAGGTGAACGGGGCGCACGCCGTCGAAGCGCTCGGTGGCGTCGCGCAGGGCGGCCGCGCCCCGGGAGCGGACGTCCTCGATCAGAGGGGCCACCGCGGCCTGGGCGGCAGACACGTCGAGGGCGGCCCGGGGAAGAGCCTGTGCCAGCTCGCGGGGGCCGAGTCGGGAGCTGCGCAGATCGATACGGGAGAGCATGCCGACAAGCCTACCGGCCCCGCGCGAGGCGGCCTGGGAGAGATGTCCTCTCCCAGGCCCCTTAGAGGTACCGCGAAGCGTCTCAGAAGCTCACAGGGTCGCGCGCACGGCGCGGGCGGCCCCTACAAGACTGGCCAGGCTCGCCTCGGTCTCGGCGTAGGCGCGGGTCTTGAGACCGCAGTCCGGATTGACCCACACCTTCTCCGCGCCCAGGGCGTCCACGGCGCGCTGGAGCAGCTCGGTGCACTCGGCCTGGCTGGGAACGCGCGGGGAGTGGATGTCCCAAACACCCGGGCCGAGTTGACGCTCGAAACCGTGCTCGGCCACGGCGGGAAGGATGTCCATGCGCGAGCGGGAGGCCTCGATGGAGGTGACATCGGCGTCGAGGTGGTCGACCGCGTCGATGACAACGTCGAACTCGGAGTAGCACAGGTGGGTGTGGACCTGGGTGGCGGGTGCGGCCCCCCCGGTGGCCAGGCGGAAGGAGCCGACGGACCATTCCAGATAGGCGGGGCGGTCGGCGCGGCGCAACGGCAGGGTCTCGCGGATGGCGGGCTCATCGACCTGGATGACGCCGATGCCCGCGGCCTCGAGGTCTGCGACCTCCTCGCGCAGGGCCAGGCCCAGCTGGTCGGCGACCTGGGCGCGCGGGATGTCATCGCGCACGAAGGACCAGGCCATGATCGTCACCGGGCCGGTGAGCATCCCCTTGAGGGGCTTGTCGGTCAAGGACTGGGCGTAGGCCGACCAGGCCACCGTCATCGGTTCGGGGCGCACGACGTCTCCCCACAGGATGGAGGGGCGGGTGCAGCGCGAGCCGTAGGACTGGACCCAGCCGTGCTCGGTGGTCACGAAGCCGTCGAGCAGCTCGGCGAAGTACTGGACCATGTCGTTGCGCTCGGCCTCGCCGTGCACCAGGACGTCCAGGCCGAGGCGCTCCTGGAGGGCCACGACGCTGGCGATCTCCGCGCGCATGGCCTCGTCGTAGGCGGCCTCGCCGATCTCGCCCTTGCGCCGGGCGGCCCGGGCTTTGCGGATCTCGGCGGTCTGCGGGAAGGAGCCGATGGTGGTGGTGGGCAGCTCCGGCAGGCCGAGGCGCTCGTCCTGGGCGGCCTTGCGCTCGGCGTAGGGCGC
>NZ_JH470348.1:72135-84337 GCF_000239715.1 Actinomyces sp. oral taxon 849 str. F0330
GCCCGGGTGGGCTGCGCGCTGGTTGCGCAGGTCGGCGTCCTGGGCGAGCTCGGCGGCGATGGCCTCGCGCCCCTCGGCCAGTCCCCTGGCCAGGGCGATGACCTCGCCGACCTTCTGGTCGGCGAAGGCGAGCCAGGAGCGGATCTGCGGGTCGATGGCGGTCTCGCGCTCGACGTCGTGAGGCACGTGCTGGAGGGATGTGGAGGTGGCCACGGTGATGGGGGTACCCTCGGGCAGGTGCTCGCGCAGCTGCTCGAGCGTGCTCAGCGCCGCGTCCAGGTCGGTGCGCCAGATGTTGCGTCCCGAAACGACGCCGGCGACGACGGCCTTGCTCTCCAGGGAGGCCAGGTCGCCGGCTTCGGGCAGCGAGCCCGCCACGAGGTCGAGGCCCACGGCCTCGATCGGGGCCCGCCCGAGCACGGGCAGGGCGTCGCCCAGGGAGCCGTAGGTTCCGGCCACCAGAATCTGGGGGCGCTCCACGATGGCGCCCAGCCAGGTGTAGGCGTCGCGCACGGCCTGGAGGATGCGCTCGCGATCGACGTTCCAGGAGTCGGAGACCAGGGCGGGCTCGTTGAGCTGGACCCAGGTGGCGCCGGCCTTCTGCAGGTCCATGAGCAGGTGGCCGTAGGCGTGCAGGACGTCGCCGAGCCGATCCAGGGGATGGAAGCCCTCGGCCGCCTCGTCGGAGGGCTTGGCCATGAGCAGGTAGCTGATCGGTCCCACGACGACGGGGCGCACCTCCGCCCCGGCCTCCTTGGCCTCACGGACCTGGTCGGCGATGGCGGTGTCGACGTAGCCGATGGGGGTGGAAGCATCGATCTCGGGAACCAGGTAGTGGTAGTTGGAGTCGAGCCATTTGGTCATCTCCAGGGCGGGGCGGGCTCCTTCACCACGGGCCAACGTGAAGTAGCCCTCGACGTCGAGGGCTCCATCGGCGTCCAGCAGGTCGCGGAAGCGGGCGGGGACCGCACCCAGGGTGGCGGTCACCTGGAGGACCTGGTCGTAGAGGGTGAAGTCCGCGGGCACCGAGGCGGATTGGGTCAGGCCCAGCTCCGCCAGGCGAGAGCGGGTCGCTCCGCGCAGCTCGGCGGCAGCGCGGCTGAGCTCGTCGAGGTCCAGGCTCCCCTTCCAGAAGGACTCCACGGCGCGTTTGAGCTCACGGTCCCTACCGATACGTGGGTAGCCCAGGATGGTGGCCCCCGGCAGGGGTGCCGAGGGGACCTGCGACTCGGTCACGGCGATCTCCGCCGGCGAGGCGGAGGCGGCCGACTCGGGGTTGGCGCTCATGCGTTCTCCTTGGTGATGGTGGTGTGAGGCTGGACGGGGTGACGGGAAGAAACTGCTGCGCCCGGGGAACCGCAGCGCAGGAAGGAGGGGCCACGTCCGGGGGTGGCCTGGAGGTAGCCGCGGTCGACGGCGTCGCGCACCTCCCGGTCGGGGGCAGCCCCGGCCAGGATGCCGCCCAGACGCAGATGGCTGATAACGTCGAGGGCGGGGCGGGTCCGGTTGAAGGTGTACAGGTGCAGTCCGGGCGCCCCGGCCCTCAGTAGCGCCGTGGCCAGGTCGAGTGTCGCACCGATGCCGCGCTCCACGAGGGTGGCGCCGCTGGCGGACCCCAATGAGGAGCGCAGGGCGTCGGGCACCTTGACCCCGGTGAGCGCCTCGAGGCGGGTGAGCCGTCCCAGGTCGGTCAGGGGGATGACGCCGGGGAGGATCGGGATGTTCACGCCCGCATAGGAGGCGGCATTGGTCAGGGCCACGTAGTCCGCCGGATCGTAGAACACCTGGGTAATCGCCAGGTCGGCCCCGGCGGCCTGCTTGGAGGCAAGCACTTCGATGGCCTCGATGTGGTCGTTGGTGGCCGGGTATGCGGCCACGGCTATGGTGACATGGCGCCTGCCGTCACCGAAGTAGTCGGCCTCGACCTCCCGGATGACTCGGACGAGGGCGTCGGCGTGGCGCAGTTCCCCGGCGACGTCGTCGGCCCGGGTGCCGGTAGGGGGGTCGCCCCGCAGCGCGAGGAAGCGCCGCACTCCCATGCGCAGGAAGCGAGTGATGATGTCGACGGCCTCCCGCTTGCGGTAACCGATACAGGTCAGGTGCGCCATGAGGGGGACGGCGCTGGAGCCGAGCACATGGGCGAGAACGCCCTCGGATGGATTGGACTCCTCCTGGACCGCGCGCACCCGCGGCGCATCGCGCTGCTGCCAGCGCCCCTTCTCGCCGCTTCCAGGCACCGGGTCGGTGACGAAGGCCGGTCGGTAGGTCACCGACACGAAGTCGGGACCGGTGGCCAGGAGTCTGTCGATGCGTCCCCAGGTGGCTGAGGCGGCCTTGCCCGCACGAGGGGGGAAGAGCTCCAGACTGACGGTGGGCAGCGAGCGGCTCGTCGCCCGTTCGGCGTCGCCCGGATCATCGTTGCGGCCTTCGATTGCTGCAGTGGGCTCCGTGGGCTCGTTGTCTAGCACGTCGTCTCCATCGATCCTGGCTGAAGCACCCGCGCACCGGGTTGCTGCGGCGTCATCGAACCAGGTCTCTCGGCCGCTCTGGATGGTCGAGCGTATCAAACCACGAGCATCCTTCACCCCATCCGACGTCCCGAATAGTGAGATCGACCTACCCGGTCCGCGAGCCGTCCCATCCCCACCGGCACCGCCCCGTGGCGCTGCACCGTGGGCAGGCCGGGTCAGCGGGCGCCCCTGCCCCACTGCATCCAGCAGGCGCGCCGCTGGGGCGGCGCCCAGCTCTCATCGCGGGTGCCGACCTCACCGGTGGCCGCCGAGACCACCAGGGCAGCCAGGCCCGGCTCGCCCCGGGCGGCGCAGTCGTGATCGATCATGCTGAGGAGGGGACCCATATGACGCGGCAGCACGCTCCGTCCGATCGCCTCGCTGAGCTCTCCGTAGGTGATGACCTCACGGTGCTGGGCGACGTCGATAAGGACGGAGCGTGCTGCAAGAGTGGACTGGGCCAGTCCCGGGGTGAGCCGGTACATCCTCTCCCCCACGAGGAAGCGGTTACCGACGACGATGGCGAGTGACTGCGACACAGTGCGATGATCCGGCTTGTCCGGACCCGTTCACAAGAGCGCGGTCACTGCATCCCACTCCCACCCCGAGACCGGTACCGATCAGTCGGCCATGCGACGGCGTACCAGGATGAAGCCGCCTCCCATGACGATGGCGGCCACCGCCAGGACGACGGCGGTCATGCCGGCACCGGTCAGCGGGAGCCGACCGCCGCCTGCGGCAGCGGCGGCAGCGGCGTTCTGTCCCTGACCGGCCTTGGCGTTGGCGCCGGGCTTGGCGACGCTGGAGTTCTTCTGGCCGGCCCCCGCCTTGGAGTCGGAGGCGTTGGTACTCGCCGAACCCTGGCTGGCCGTGCCGGCGGTGGTAGAGCCGTTGCCGGCGTTGTCACCGCCGTTGCCGTTGTTGTCGTTGCCACCATTGCCATTGCCGGCGTTGTTACCACCGTTGTTGTTGCCACCGGCGTTGTCACCGCCGTTGCCGTTGTTGTCGTTGCCACCATTGCCATTGCCGGGGTTGTTACCACCGTTGTTGTTGCCACCGGCGTTGTCACCGGCACCCGGGGTGGCACCGCCACCCCAAGCGACGTTGACCAGCGCGCCGCGGTCCACGGCAACGTTGGCATTGACGCCGAGGGTCTTGGCGATGTCCTCGGGCAGGGCGTGGCCAGTGCCGGAGGCGGGACTGCCCTCCTTGAGGTGGAAGTCAGAGGTCTTGTCCATCGGGTTGGCGGACTCCCTGACGAAGAACGGGTTGTTCTCCGGGGAACCGTGCAGGTCCAGACCGTTGGACTCCTTGCCGGCTGCCTTGACATTCGGGTCGGCCGTGAAGTCGGAGAGCTTCTCGGCGTTGATCGACTGGGTCGAGCGGTCGGCGCCCCAGTTCCACAGGACCGTGGTCGACAGGGTCTGGGGGTTCTCGTGGCGGTAGTAGGCGTCGTAGTCGATGGTGGAGACCATCTCGTTGGCGTAGACGGCGCCGGAGCCATCATCGTTGGCAGCGCCGATGACCTGCACCATCGACGAGTAGCGCCACTCATCCCCGGGCTTGGGCGTGGTCTGCTCGGAGGAGAAGATGTTGTTCATCACCGTGGTGTTGGTGGTGTCCCAGCTCAATCCGTGCTGAGCACTCCACTTCTGCACCTGAGTGCATACTCCCTGGGCGTTACGGGCGTTGCAGCCGTCGGAACGGGAATCTTCCTGAATCCACAGGCTCGTGAGCGCGTGAGAGACGGTGTTGTTCCACACCCGGGAGTCGTTGGAGCCGGAGATGTGGATGCCGACGCCAGCCCCGGCCACGATGTTGGAGGCGATGAGGTTGTTGGAGGAGACCTCGTTGAAGATCGCCACCGGGACGTTGACAAAGTAGTTGCCGACGATCTCGGAGTCCATCACGCCCTCGTCGAACCAGACGCCCGCACCGCGGTTCTGGTCATAGGCCGTGGGGTCGGAGATGTCCACGCCGGTGGCCGAGTAGTCCACGGTGTTGTTGGCGAAGCGGATGTTCTTGGAGTGGGTGATCTTGGTGTCGGCCAAGGTGCAGTAGGCGCCGCAGTCCTTCGTGATGAAGCCGGAGGTGTTGTTGTTCCTCCACAGGTTGTTCTCGACCTTGGCTCCAGTGGAGTCGTTGACGCCGAAGGCGTTGGAGCCATTGCTCTCGAAAAGGTTGTTCGACACGAACGCGTTAGTGGAGTCGATGACCTGCAGCGCACCGGCAGTCGAGGAGTAGCGGAAGGTCGAGTTCTCGATGCGGGGGGCGCCGTGGGCGGCCACGACCATCCCACCACCGGAGATGGTACCGATCTCGGGGTCCTCGTAGTCCCAGCGCTGGACCGCGGAGTACTTCTCCACCGTCAGCCCGGACAGGGTGATGTTGTCGGTGTTGAAGGACAGGGCCCGGGAGTGCTGGACCACCTCGACCTGGTGCTGGGCGGGGTCGACGCCGATGACGTAGGAGGTGCCCCGGTGCGGCTTGACGTTGTAGCCGTCCTGGTTGTTGTTCGGGTTCTTCAGGGTGACCGGGTCGGGGTCGTCGACGAAGAAGGTCGACGCGGTGACCTCGTCACGGCTGAGCACCTGGGTCAGGGGCTGACCATCAACGAACACCTGCTCGGGGTGAGCGGCGATCCCCTCCTTGGCGGGATCGGCGTTGATGGTGCAGACCGTGCAGAAGCGGACCATGTCACCGCCAGTGGACCACTTGCCGTCGCCTCCCGCATTCCAGTTGGCGGGAACCTCGGCACCGGTGAGGACCGGCTTGGCACCCTCGGCGGCCTTGATGGTCACTCCCTTGTCCACGGCGAGCTCACCCTCGCGGTAGGTGCCGTTGCCCAGCTCGATGGTGTCGCCGTTACCGGCCGCCTTGAGCGCGGCTCCGATGGTCTGGAAGGGCTTGGCAGCGGTTCCGTCTCCCGAGTCCGCCCCTCCCTCGGCTGAGACATGGATGGTGTTGCCGTCCGCAGCGGCCGCTTCTGGCGCATGAGTCACGGCCAGAACAGGCGCCGACAGCGATAGTGCGAGTACCGCCATCTGGGCGACGATTCGACGCTTCATGGTGTCTCCGTCTCCGTAGTGTTATCAGAACGCCGTTACCCTACCGTGATAAATTGTGTTTGGCATCCGTTATATCCGCTTAGTTCTGAGAGAGCCTTCTCTCATCCATGCCGCCTACACAGGCTCACCACGGGTGCTACCAGGTTCGATGTGCGTCGGCCGGGCTCTCTCTGGGAGGATCGGCCTATGACGCATGCAACAGTTCAGCACTCATCCCCGCACCCGGCCGTCTCAGTGTCCGGAAGCATCAAGCTCGGACAGTTCCTCAAGCTGGCCGGTCTGGTGGAGGACGGCGCAGAGGCGCGAATCGCCATCCAGTCCGGCGACGTCACGGTCAACGGGGTCACGGAGACGAGGCGCGGACACCGCCTCTCGGACCGTGATGTGGTGGTGGTCGCGCATCCCTCGGGCGAGATCGGCGCCGTCGTCGAGCAGCCGGAGCCCGGACGATGAGCCCCGGACCTCGGCACTGACACGGCCTACCCGTTCCGGCTCCCGTCAGGATCCGTGGGTCCGTCGTCTGCGCCCTCGACGGCGTCGGGTTCTCGCTCATCATCGCCCGCACCGCCCTCGTCGTCCTTGTCTGTGGTGGACGACAGCCTGGTGTGCAGCTCGATGGTCTCGACCTCATGCGGCTCGCTGGCGGTGGTGACCGCGGTGGTCACCGAGTCGACCAGGACCTGGTTGGCCAGCGAGTGCCTCAGCAGCATCGGGTCGTTGTTGAGGTCCTTGTAGAGCGAGACGCACAGCAGCAGCATGACGATGACGAAGGGCAGCGCCGAGACGATCGTGATGTCGCGCAGACCGGTGAGGACCTCCGCTGGATCGTCTCCTCCGGCGAGCAGCATGGCCGAGGCCACCCCGCCGGTGGCCACACCCCAGAAGACGACCGTGAAGCGGCTCGGTTCGGTCGCCCCATTCTCCGACAGCCCGCCCATGACGATGGAGGCGGAGTCCGCGCCGGTGACGAAGAAGATCGCCACCAAAACGACCGCCAGGACCATGAGCACGATGAGGACCGCCTTGTGCACGGGCATGGCGTTGAGCAGATCGAACAGGATGGTATCGAAGTTCAGGTCGGGCGTGCCGTCAGCCTTGAGGCGGACGAGGGCGTCCACCGCCTCGCCCGCCCGCTCGGCCCGCTCCTGCAGACCGATGGCGCCACCGCCGAAGATGGCGAACCAGATGAGGGAGACGACCGAGGGCACGAACATGACACCGGTGACGAACTGCCGGATAGTACGGCCGCGCGAAATCCGGGCGATGAACATGCCCACGAAAGGGGTCCAGGAGATCCACCAGGCCCAGTAGAAGATCGTCCAGGAGGACAGCCAGTCGGTCAGCTCCGTGTTGCCGACGGCCGCAGTGCGCGAGGCCATGGTGGGCAGCTCGTTGATGAAGTCACCGATCGCCGAGGGGATGATGTTGAGGATGAACAGCGTGGGCCCGCCGACGAAGACGATGATCGCTAGCAGCACAGCCAGAACCATGTTGATATTCGACAGCCACTGGATGCCCCTCTCGATGCCGGAGATGGCGGAGGCGACGAAGCACGCCGTCAGGACCGCGATGATCGCAACCAGCATCCCGGAGTTCACCTTGTCGACCAGGTTGGTCGACACCATACCTCCGCCGATCTGCAGCGCCCCCAGGCCCAGGGAGCAGGCGGAGCCGAACAGGGTGGCCACGATCGCCAGGATGTTGATGATGCGCCCCCCGATGCCGTCGATGGCCTGGCGCCCGAACAGGCAGGTGAACATCGCCGAGAAGAGCTGGGAGCGCCCCAGACGATAGGTGCCGTAGGCCATTCCCAGCCCGACCAGCGCATACATCGCCCACGGGTAGATGGTCCAGTGAAACAGGGCGGTTCCCATCGCGGTGCTGGCGGCCTTGGCCGTCTGCGGATCGACGGTGTCTGGTGGGGGCGACATGTAGAAGTACAGAGGCTCACCAACCCCGTAGAAAATCAGACCAATACCCATTCCGGTTGCGAACATCATGGAGACCCACGAGCTGGTGCTGTACTCGGGCTCCTCGGCGTCTCCTCCCAGAGGGATCTTGCCGAATCGCGAGGCCGCGACGAAGATGATGAAGACGACGAACAAGGTTGAGGACAACACGAACAGCCACCCGAAGTTGCTGATCGTTCCGCCCAGGGCCCGCTTGGAGATCCTCCCCAGCCCGTGCGGGTCGATGAAGCCCCACGCGACGAACGCGATGGTGGCGCTCGCGGCGATACCGAAGACCACCTTGTCCATGCCCTCCCCCGCATCGTGGGGCTGGCGGGAGACCGATCGTCTCAGGCGTTCGAGCAGGTGGCGCTGCCGCCGCTTCACCGTTGCCGGTGAGGTGTGGAATGCGGGTGTGGGGGCCGTGTCCTGGGAGGGTGCCTCTTCTTGCGGAGAGTTTTCCTGCTCCTGTGTCATCGTTGGAGGGGTCAGATCCTCGTCACTCATCAAATAACCTCGTAGACAAATGCGGTCATTGACCGCTTTAGGATGTAACGAGCGTATCAAGATACTGAAAAGCCACTACCAGAGAGCATGCTGGCGGGGACGCCGCGAGGAAGACGCGATGCCGCTCCGGAGCTCGCGCCGATCTTCCTGGAAGCGGGCTCGAAGGGCCTCCGACCTGATGATTACCAAGTCTGGATAGGAATACGGCCGAAGCGCGACCGTGCGGTCCCCTCGACGCTCGGGCAGGCCTGTGTGAGTTCGACTGCATCGGGGGATGCTGTCATAGGGACGCGATCAGTGGCGCAAGCACCCCGGTCCCAGCAGTGCCTTGATGTCGGAGTAGAAGGCCGGCGAGGCCTCCACGCGCAGGGAGGCATCCAGCTGAGTACGCACCTCGCGCCCCGGGCTGGTCAGCGTCAGACGCACCATGGATCCTCCCGGGTGCTTGGTGAGCACGTCCTTGAACTGCTCCACCAGCGGCCCGGTGCACCGGTTGGCGGGCAGCGTGATGAGGACCGCCTCGTGGGCGGCGCTGGAGATGTCCGGAATCGTCATCTCCTGGGCGTAGAGGGCGACCTGGCCATCACGTCGGTTGAGACGTCCGCGCACCGTGACCACCGTGTCGGGGGCCAGCATGGTGGAGACGGTCTGATAGGTCTGGGGGAAGAAGAGCACCTCGATGCTTCCGGCCAGGTCCTCGATCTGGGCGATGGCCCACAGGTTTCCCTGTTTGGTGGTCTTGCGGGTCAGCGAGGTGATGAGGCCGGCGATGGTGACCATGGCGCCGTCGGGCAGCTCGTCGTTCTCATGGAGCTCGGAGATCTCCTTGTCCGCGAGCTTTCCCAGGAGGCCCTCCAGGCCCATGAGCGGATGATCAGAGACGTAGAGCCCCAGCATGTCGCGCTCGTAGGCGAGCTTGTCCTTCTTATCCCACTCGGGCAGGTTAGGCACGTCCGAGGAGAAGACCGGGCCGTTGCCGAAGGGGGAGTCGCCGGCGTCGTCGGAGCCACCCATGATGGAGGCGAACAGATCGAACTGGCCGGCGGCCTCATTGCGCTTGACGCCGATGACCTCGTCGACGAAGTCCTCGTGGCAGGCCTGCAGGGAGCGCCGGGTGTGTCCCAGCGAGTCGAAGGCACCGGCCTTGATGAGGGAGTCGATGGTGCGCTTGTTGCACACGACGGCGGGAACCTTGTCGAGGAAGTCCTCGAAGGAGGTGAACTCGCCCTTCTCCCGGCGGGCGGCCACGATCGCGTCGACGACGTTGATACCGACGTTGCGCACCGCGGACAGACCAAAGCGCACATCCTCGTCGACCGCGGAGAACTGAGCCCGCGAGGCGTTAACGTCCGGAGGCAGCACGGTGATGCCCATGTGGCGGCACTCCCCCAGGTAGACCGCCAGCTTGTCCTTGTTGTCCTTCTGGCTGGTGAGTAGGGCCGCCATGTACTCGGTGGGATAGTGGGCCTTGAGGTAGGCCGTCCAGTAGGACACGACCCCGTAGGCTGCCGAGTGGGCCTTGTTGAAGGCGTACTTGGCGAAGGGGACCACGACGTCCCACAGGGTCTTGACGCTCTCCTTGGAGAAGCCGGCCTCGACCATGCCCGCCTCGAACTCGACGAACATCTTGGCCAGGATGTCCATCTTCTTCTTGCCCATGGCCTTGCGCAGAGCGTCGGCCTTGCCCATCGAGAAGCCCGCCAGGTCGGTGGCGATCTTCATGACCTGCTCCTGGTACACGATAAGGCCGTGCGTGGTTCCCAGGATCGGTTCGAGGGCTTCCTTGAGCTCGGGGTGGATCGGGACGACCTCCTGCAGGCCGTTCTTGCGCAACGCGTAGTTGGTGTGGGACTCCGCCCCCATGGGGCCGGGCCGGTAGAGGGCGCCGACGGCGGAGATGTCCTCGAAGTTGTCGGGCTTCATCAGGCGCAGCAGGGTGCGCATGCCACCGCCGTCGAGCTGGAAGACGCCCAGAGTCTCCCCGCGCGAGAGCAGCTCGTAAGTGGCGCGGTCGTCAAGCTCGACGTGGTCGATGTCCAGGGCGGGTTTGCCGTTGGCGACGATGTTGTCCAGGGCGTCGGAGATGACCGTGAGGTTGCGCAGCCCCAGGAAGTCCATCTTGAGCAGCCCCAGGTGCTCGCAGGTGGGGTAGTCGAACTGGGTGATGACGGCGCCGTCCTGGAGGCGCTGCATCATGGGGATGATGTCGGTCAGCGCCGCCGAGGACATGATGACGGCGCAGGCGTGGACGCCCCACTGGCGGGTCATGCCCTCCAGACCCTTGGCAAGCTCGACGATCTTCTGCGCGTCGGGGTCCTCGGCGTGGAGCTTGCGGAACTCCTCGGCCTCCCCGTAGCGCTCGTCGTCGGGGTTGAAGATGCCTTTGATGGAGATGTCCTTGCCCTGGACCGAGGGGGGCATGGCCTTGGTGAGGCGGTCGCCGACCGCGTAGGGGTAGCCCATAACACGGCTGGAGTCCTTCAGGGACTGCTTGGCCTTGATGACGCCGTAGGTGACGACCTGGCTGATGCGGTCGGCGCCGTACTTCTCGCGCACGTACTCGATGACCTCGTCGCGCCTGCGCTCGTCGAAGTCGACGTCGATATCGGGCATGGAGATGCGTTCGGGGTTGAGGAAGCGCTCGAAGATGAGCCCGTGGCGCAGCGGGTTGAGCTCGGTGATGCCCATGGCGTAGGCGACCATGGACCCGGCGCCCGAGCCGCGCCCCGGCCCCACCCGGATGCCGTGGGCCTTGGCCCAGTTGATGTAGTCGGCCACGACGAGGAAGTAGCCGGGGAAGCCCATCTGGGTGATGACGCTGATCTCGTACTCGGCCTGCTTGCGGCAGTCCTCGGGAATGTCGCCGTTGAAGCGGCGATCCATGCCGCGCCAGCACTCCTTGACGAACCAGGACTCATCGGTCTCCCCCTCGGGGACGGGGAAGGCCGGCATGAAGGAGGCGCCCTCGTCAACGGTACGGAAGTGCACGTCGCACTGCTCGGCCACGAGCAGGGTGTTGTCGCAGGCCTGGGGCATCTCGGAGAAGAGCCGGCGCATCTCGGAGCCGGGGCGCAGGTAGTAGGTGTCGCCGTCGAACTTGAAGCGGTCGGGGTCGGAGAGCACCGAGCCGGAGTTGATACACAGCATCGCGTCCTGGATGGTGCGGTCCTCGGGACGCACGTAGTGGGAGTCATTGGTGGCCAGCAGCGGGGCGTCGAGCTTCTGGGCCAGGCGCAGCAGGTCCTTGGTGACGCGCTGCTCGATCTCCAGGCCGTGGTCCATGAGCTCGACGTAGAAGAACTCCTTGCCGAAGATGTCCTGCAGCTCTCCGGCAGTGCGCAGGGCCTCATCCCACTGGCCCAGGCGCAGACGGGTCTGGACCTCCGACGACGGACAGCCGGTGGAACCGATGAGACCGGCCCCGTAGCGGGAGAGCAGCTCTCGGTCGATGCGGGGAGCCTTGCCCCACTGGCCCTCCAGGGAGGCGAAGGAGTCCATACGCATGAGGTTGTGCAGGCCCTCGTTGTTGCGTGAGAGGAGCGTCATGTGCGTGTAGGCGCCGCGGGCGGAGACGTCGTCGCTTCTCTGGGACTCATCGCCCCAGAAGACACGGGTCTTGTCGAAGCGCGAGGTGCCCGGCGTCATGTAGGCCTCCACCCCGATGATCGGCTTGATGCCGGCCGCCTTGGCGGCCGCGTAGAACTCGTAAACGCCGAACATGTAGCCGTGGTCGGTGATCGCCAAGGCGGGCTGACCCAGGCGTTTGGCCTCGGCCACGTAATCCTTGATCTTTCCGGCACCGTCCAGCATGGAGTAGTCGGTGTGGACGTGAAGGTGGACGAAGTCGTCCTTGGGGGCTGCCTCTTCCTGACCGGTCGTCTGCGCCATGGTTCCATCCTAGGCCCGCGGGGCGCCCCACCTCCGGGAGGCGGCCGGCGGTGGTGTCGCCAGGATTGCGCTGTGCCGGCTGGACATTCCCGGAGTGGCCGGGCGGGTGCGTGTGAGGAATCCGCCCCGATGGACGTCGTCGACAGGTTCGTCCCGGTGGCCGTCAGATCCGGGCGCGGGCGGCGGCCTCGCGCGGGGCCAGGACGGCGCGGGCGAGGTCGAGCACCGGAGTGGGCACACCCTTGTTGTCTCCGGCTCGGCACACAGAGCCGAGCTGGGC
>NZ_JH470348.1:84564-110876 GCF_000239715.1 Actinomyces sp. oral taxon 849 str. F0330
AGGCCGGCGGCGATGTCGCGCTGCATCGAGGTGGTGGCGCCGGCGGGCTGAGCGTCTGCCAGGGCCAGGACGGCGGCGACCGGGTCGGGGGCGTCGTGGGTGGCCAGGTCGTGCCCGAGGGCGGAGGCGACGGCAACGACCTCGCCCGCAGCTCGACTGAAGGCGTCTCGCAGGTCGGAGCGCAGGACGCCGATGGGTGCGTTCGCGGCGGCGCCGAGCGCGCCCTGGACGACGACGAAGGAGACCTTGCGCCACAGCTCGGCCCAGATGGAGTCGGGGATCCAGGCGCAGATGCCGGCCTCCTCGAGGGCCTGGACGGCGGCGCTGCTGCGAGCGGTGGCGCTGCCGTCCCACTCCCCCAGGGCCAGGGAGCCGGCGCTGCCGATGGTGCGGATGTCTCCGGGCGAGATGATGGCGGAGTAGACGCGGGCGACTCCGGGCAGGACATGCTCCTTGCCGACGGCGTCGGCGAGCAGTCCGGGCGCGCTGATCCCGTTCTGGGTGGAGACGACACCGGTACCGGGAGCGGTCAGACGCTTGAGCACGGGAGCCAGCTCGGCCAGTGCGTCGACCTTGGTAGTCACGAACACCAGGTCCGGGTATCCGCCCAGGGCGTCGACGAGCCTGTCCGGATCGTCACTGGCCAGCGGCTGCTCGATGCGGACGGTGACGGTACCGGGTTCGCCGCCGGAGAGCTCGCGCAGCGTCAGCCCGCCCGAGCGCAGGGCCGCCAGGGTGCGGCCGTGAACGAGGAACCCGACCTGCTGGCCGCTCGCGGCTAGGCGGGCGCCGAGCCATCCTCCAATGCCCCCGGCACCGATGACGACGATACGCACCAGCGTCTCCTCTCGGTTCTGCTTCTATCTGTTCGTCTGTCTCCCTGCGCGTGGCGCGGGAGCTCGGGTCATCGGGTGAGTCGGTCTGATGCCGCTCACGGTAGGCGGAGGACGTCCAGGGCGTGGATGAGGTCGGAGGGGTAGTCGGAGGTGAAGACCATGCGCTCACCGGTGATGGGGTGGGTGATGCCGAGCTCACGGGCGTGGAGCCACTGGCGGATCAGACCGGTGCGCACGCTCATGGCCGGGTCGGCACCGTAGGTGGCGTCTCCGACGCAGGGGTGGCCGACGGCGGCCATGTGGACACGGATCTGGTGGGTGCGTCCGGTCTCCAGGTGGATCTCGGCCAGGCAGGCCCCGGGCATCGCCTCGATGACGTCGTAGTGGGTGATGGACTCGCGCCCGCCCTCGATGATGGCCATCTTCCACTCCCGGCTGGGGTGGCGGCCGATGGGTGCGTCGATCGTGCCGCTGGAGGGATCGAGGTGGCCCTGCACCAGGGCGTGGTAGACCTTGTCCACCGTGTGCTCCCGAAAAGCGCGTTTGAGTACCGAGTAGGCCCGCTCCCCCTTGGCCACGATCATGACGCCCGAGGTGCCCACGTCCAGGCGCGAGACGATGCCCTGGCGCTCGGAGGCCCCCGATGTGGCCACCCGTACGCGCATCGCCTTGAGTGCGCCCAGGACGTCGGGGCCGTCCCACCCCATGGAGGGATGGGCGGCGACACCTGCCGGCTTGTCGACGACGACGATGTCCTCGTCCTCGTAGAGCAGCTCCATGCCCTCGACCGGGGTGGGGACGGGTTCGGCGGGGCGCGGATCGGGCAGGTCGACCTCGAGGAGGTCGCCGGCGCGCAGACGAGCGGACTTCGTGAGTGCCTCTCCGTCCCTGCGCACGCCGCCGGCCCCGCACAGCTCTCCGACCCGACTGCGGGACAGCCCCGTCATGCGGGCCAGGGCCGAATCGAGGCGGTCGCCGTCGAAGCCGTCGGGAACGAGCAGAAGGCGCAGACTCATTCCGGCTCCGCGGGCATCGCCGGCATGGATGGAGCGGCGGCGTCCCCTTGGCGGACTGCGGCGCCCGCCGCGCGAGCCGGGGTCTGCGATCCGTCGGCGCCCTTCGGCTCCGGGGTGCTCCGGGAGCCGGCGCGCGTCCCGTCGATCTCCCATCCTCCCAGGGACAGGACAATGATGCCCGCGGCGGCGAGTACGATCGCGATGTCGGCGACGTTGCCCACGAAGTAGCCGCCGTAGTCGATGAAGTCGATGACGTGGCCTCGCAGGAATCCGGGTTCTCGCAGGAGACGGTCGATGAGGTTGCCAACCGCTCCGCCGAGCACCAGGCCGAGGGCCACCGCCCACGAGCGGGAGGCCAGGTTCCGGGAAACACGGACGATGATGACCACCACGAGGGAGGCGATGAGGGCGAAGATCCAGGTCTGCCCGGTGGCGAAGGAAAAGGCGGCACCTGGGTTGCGAACCAGGACGAGCCCCAGCGCCCGGCCGAGCAGGGTCGTGTGCTGTCCGTCGGACAAAGCGGAGAGCGCCCACTGCTTGCTGAGCTGGTCGACGACGACGATGACGACCGCCATCGTCCATAGCACGGTCACCGATAGGCGCCGGGCCCGACGGCCTTCTCCGTCCCGGCCGCCCTGAGCTCCCAGGCTCTTCTCCATGGCGCTGAACGGGTTGTCTGTGGGGAGTGAAACGATGTTATCCGCGGCCTCCTCGGGGGGCGTGGCCGCGTCCACGTGATCTGGCATGGGGCTTTCTCGCATTGCGCTCGGAAGAGAGACGGGTGGGAGCGTACGCACCGAGCGAAGGGCGGCGACCCGCGCGGGTCGCCGCCCTTCGTAGGAGGCCGTGTCAGAGACGACGGGAGGAGCCGGATCGTCCTTGACGGATGGGAGTCATGGAGATGGTGCTCCGTAGGCCGGTCCCTGAGGTGCTCACGGGGTGGCGCCGGGAGGCGATCACGGCCTGGGGATCACAGGCCGGAGATGGAGCTCTCGCCGCCGTCCTCGACGTTGGTCAGCAGGTTCTGCAGGTAGCTCTTGAGACGGGTGCGGTAGTCGGACTCGAAGCGCCGCAGCTCGTCAATCTTGTGCTCAAGGCCGGAGCGCTCCTTCTCCAGCTGAGCCAGTGTCCGGTTGCGCTGGTCCTCGGCCTCGCGCACGATCTGCTCGCCAGTGGAGCGCGCCTCGGTGACGATCCGCTCGCCCTCGGCCTTGCCGTTGGCGACGTGCTCGTCGTGGAGCCGCTGGGCCAGCTCGAGCATGCCGGATGCGGCGGCCGGGCCCTGGCCACCGGACTCGCCGGAGACGGCGGGCACCGACACGGCAGGCTCGGCCTGGACCGGAGAGACGGGGGAAGCGGGAGCAGCGGGGATGGCAGCTCCCTCGCCGAGCTGCGCCACCCTGCGGTTGGCGGCCTCGAGCTTGGCCTTGAGGTCGGCGTTCTCAGCCTCCAGCTGACGCATCGCCTCGACTACCTCGTCGAGGAACTCGTCGACCTCGTCCTGCTCGTAGCCCTCACGGAACTTGGTCGCCTGGAACTTTTTGTTGAGGACGTCGTCTGCTGTCAGCAGCGTCATGGGTCGTCACCTCGGTGTCGTTACGGATAAGGTCACGAGCACCGGGCATCCGGTCACTCATGCGGACAGAGTACCTGAACTCGAGGTTCAGGCCACATCAAGCGCGCTATCTCACGCTGGTGTGAGAACAGCACTCTAGCGGTTCGCTCACGACTTCACACCCGTTCAAAGAAGTTCGAGGAACCACTGGAGGATGAAGATCCCGAGGAACAGGACCAGGAAGCTCAGATCGATGCCGACCCCTCCCAGGCGCGCCATGGGCACCCTCTGACGGATCAGCCGCAGGGGCGGATCCGTCAGGGCGTGCACGAGGTTGGCCAACACCAGAACGGGCCCCTGGGGGCGCCACTGGCGGGCGAACAGCTGAACCCAGTCGAGCACGACCCTGACCAGGAGGATGAGGAGGTACAGGTCCAGAATTCCCAACAGGATCTTGGCCAGCACGGAGATAAGTGTCACGCGTCAGTCAACTCAGCTCTGGTTGAAGAACCGGCCGCGAGCCTCAGCGACCTCGCCGCCGTCGATCTCGACGCTGGCCGGGGTCAGCAGGAAGACCCGCGGGGTGACTCGCTCGATGGCGCCGTGCAGGCCGAAGACCAGGCCTGCGGAGAAGTCGACCATGCGACGGGCGTCGGACTCGCTCATGCCGGTGAGGTTGATGATGACGGGAACACCGTCGCGGAAGGACTCGCCGATGATCCTGGCCTCGTTGTAGGTCGACGGATGCACCGTGACGATGCGGCGGAGGTCCGGGGCAGCGGCAGGCTCGGGCGCAGCAGGGGCGGCGAAATCCTCGTAGCCCTCATCGACGAAGTCCTGCTCGTGCTCCTGCACGGCGAAACCGGCGTCGGCGGCCTCGTAGCCGTCCTCGTAGGTCTCCTCCTCCGGCTCCGAGTAGCCGAGGAAACTGGTCATACTGCGCAGCGCGCCCATTTTGTCGCTCCTTGGTTCGTCCGGTCCCCTGCGTTCCGGATGTGCTGCGACGGTATCCGCCCCCGCAACGCCGCACGGGGACCTCAACCCGGCGTGTCCCCAACCTCAGGTTCCAGGTAGGTCACGCTCAGGAAGTATTCAGCGCCCTGAGCCTCATCTCGGGAGAACGACGCCCGCCAGCCGTCCAGTCGTTCCCTCCCGCCGAAAGGAATAGAAGCGCGGATCCTCGTAGGTGCACCACCCGCCGGCGCTGATGTGCCCCACTCCCGCGCGTTCGAGCTGGGCGATGACGCCGGCGGCCACATCGAGGCCGGGGGTTCCCCACGACGTGCGCGAAGCGCAGGCGGGTTCGCGCTGCGCGGACAGCGTGCGCATGTGATCGGGCACCTCGTAGCAGGAGCCGCAGATCGACGGTCCGACGGCCGCCCAGAGGTCCCCCGGAACCGCGCCCGCGCGCCGGAGGGCATCGATCGTGGCAGGAACGACGCCGTCGAGCATGCCGCGGCGCCCGGCGTGAACGGCCGCCGTCACAATGCCGTCCCGATGGGCCAGTAGAAGGGGAACGCAGTCAGCCACGAGGACGCAGCAGCCGGCCGGAGCCCCGGGCATTCGGGTATCCAAGACGAGCGCATCCGCCGTGGGGACCGATTCGGTCCGAGCGGCAGCAACGGTGCTGGAGTGCACCTGATTCATCCAGGCCAGGTGCTCTCCCCGTTCGAGCCCGAGCAGTTCCTCGAGCCGGCGACGATGGCCGCGAACGCGCTGTGGGTCGTCGCCGACATGGAGCGCGAGATTCCAGCCGCAGTAGACCCCGTCCTGGTCACCGTCGTCGTCGGCGCCCCGGGCCGCGGAGTCGGTGTCGCCCCTGCCGGGAACGAGACGGGCCCGCGGGCCGCGAGTGGTGAAGTACCCGCGGGCCCCCGGGCCCAGATCCGCCTCGATCAGGTCTGCGACCTGAGCGGTAGCCGTTTCACGCATCCCTGAGCGGTCCCGACGTCAGCGTCACTCAACGCAGGAAGTCGGGCAGATCGATGCCGTCGTCGTCGGCATCGACGCCGATGACCTGCGGCACCTCGAGCTCGGAGACCGACTGCTGAACCGGCACGGAGCCGTACGTCCCGTAGGAGTCGTCCACGTAGGCGGGCATGCTCCCCGATGAAAGGGCCTCGGCCGCATTCACCTCCGACAGGTGGGCAGCGACGGCCGGCGATGACGGCGCCGGCGCTAGCGGCACGGGACGGGTCACCGGGTTCTGCGCGGCGTGTGCGCCACCGCGAGGGGCAGGCGCCGGCGGCAGATCCTCGACCGGGGAGGAGGGTACCGGCGGAACGGAGGCCGCCCTCGACAGCCGGGTCACCGGGTCGGCCAGGCCGCCGACCACCGGCTCGGAGTCGAAGCCCGCGGCGATGACCGTCACGCGAACCTC
Source organism: Actinomyces sp. oral taxon 849 str. F0330 (assembly GCF_000239715.1). Lineage (NCBI taxonomy): Bacteria > Bacillati > Actinomycetota > Actinomycetes > Actinomycetales > Actinomycetaceae > Actinomyces > Actinomyces sp. oral taxon 849. Next base: position 90,352 of record NZ_JH470348.1, read on the forward strand.
GTCGCCCAGAGCGCCGTCGACGACATTTCCGACGATGATGTTCGCCTCGGGGTGGACAGCCTCGCGCACGAGGTTGGCGGCCTCGTTCATCTCGAACAGCCCCAGGTCCGAGCCGCCCTGGAAGAAGAGCAGCACGCCGTGGGCGCCGTCGATCGAGGTCTCCAGCAGCGGGGAGGCGATGGCCTCCTCGGTAGCCGTGATCGCGCGCCCCTCGCCGGTGGCGGAGCCGATGCCCATGAGAGCACTGCCGGCGCCCTGCATGACGGACTTGACGTCGTTGAAGTCGACGTTGATGAGGCCGGGGGTGGTGATGAGCTCGGTGATGCCCTGAACGCCCTGGAGAAGAACCTGGTCCGCCTGCTTGAAGGCGTCCACGACGGAGATGTTCTTGTCGGCGATCTGCAGGAGGCGGTCGTTGGGGATGACGATGAGGGTGTCGACTTCCTCGCGCAGCGCCTGGACGCCGTCCTCGGCCTGGGCCGAGCGGCGACGCCCCTCGAAGGAGAAGGGCCGGGTGACCACGCCGATGGTCAGCGCTCCGATGCTCTTGGCCAGGCGGGCGACCACGGGGGCGGCGCCGGTGCCGGTACCACCCCCCTCTCCGGCGGTAACGAAGACCATGTCCGACCCGTCGAGGGCCTCGCGGATCTCCGACTCGTGGTCCTCGGCGGCCTTGCGGCCGATGGCCGGGTCGGCCCCCGCCCCCAGCCCTCGGGTCAGGTCACGTCCGACATCGAGCTTGACGTCGGCGTCGGACATGAGCAGCGCCTGAGCGTCGGTGTTCACGGCGATGAACTCGACGCCACGCAGATCAGCCTCGATCATGCGGTTGACGGCGTTGACGCCGCCGCCGCCGACTCCGACGACCTTGATCTCTGCCTGGTAGTGCTGTGCGTCGTCCACAGCCATGCTCTCGACCACTGGCGTCCCCTCCGCGAGTTTCGTCATGAGCCCCCTGTCGAGGACTCCCCTCAAACCTCAACCTCAAGTTAAGGTCTATACTTATGTCATTCTCTGAATGACTGGCTTAACGCTATGAGACTTCCAGGACGTCGCCACGCATTGAAGCCCGGCGTGTTCGCGTGCAGTTGCCTGCGGATTTCCTGCTATATCACTGCAATTCACCTGCAATAAACCTGAAGGCCGGCAGTGAGCGTCCGGCGGCCCTCCAGCCGGTTGTACGGCGGGGCGCGCGGAACCGCTCAGGACGTCTGCGACGACGTCGCAGTGGACGCGGCGTCGGTCGATCGCGTGGTGGGGCGATGGGGCGAGGAAACGTCGTAGATGGATGCACTGGTGGTCATCAGCGTCGCCAGGACCCGTGCCTTGAGCGTGTTGTCACGGGTGTCGCCCCAGACCACGCTGGCACCGTTGGACAGGGTGAGCGTGACCTGCCCGGCCTCGGTGGCGCTCCCGCTGGAGACCTGGGCCAGCGTTTCCGGCGTGAGAGAGCCCACTACTTGGGTGACCGCTGCGACCTGCTTGGCGGAGATCGCCCGGGGCCCCGCGGCCCCGCCGGTCTCGGCCGAGTCGGGCATGATGGTCACCAGGCCCGACGGCGCCTCGGGGACCCGTTCGAGGACCACAGCCTCGTTGTCGAGGATCTGGTACCCGTCCGGGCCCTGAACAGTGGCCACCGGCACCCGCATCGTCAGCTGCACTCGCAGTCCTCGGGGCCATGCCCTGGTCACCTGCGCCCGACGTACTCGGACCAGGTTGTCGCTGACCCGGGCGGAGAGCCGGCCGGTATCGAGCCTCAGCAACGAGTCGCCCGCGTAGGAGGCCAGGACGTCGCGGACCTGCTTGTCCGAGACGCTGCCGTCCGATCCGACGACGGAGATGCTCTGGGTCTTGAGCCCCAGAAGGGGTGAGAAGAGCAGGGCCCAGGTCGTCAGGACGACGACGAGCACGACTGCCGCCGCGGTCGTGACCCGGCGCAGGCGCAACCGGTGCAGGGCCTGCTGACGCTCCTTGAGGCGGTCGGCGAGCCCGGTGGAGACGACCCGGTCGTCGCCTCTGGGCAGCGCCACCTGTCGACGGCCGAACACGGTCAGCTCCGTGCTCGCCGCTCCGTCCGGACTGGAGGCCGCCTCCCGGTTTTTGGTCCCTGCGGGGCCATCATCGTCCCGACGAGGCTTGGGCGAAGGGCTTGACGAGCTCCTCGATGGGGTCGAGCGAGGGCCGCCCGAGGATGACGGGGCGCCACTGCGCGCGGCTCCGTCCCTCCTCACGGTGGCGCCGGAGCCGGGGACCCGTGGCCGTCTGGCCGTCGTCGACAGGCTGCTCGTCCGGCCGGATGGCTGGGTCGGCTGCTCGGGCGGCCTCTTGGCCTGTGAATCCTGCGAGGGCTGCCTGCCCCCGTTCCGACCGTTCCCGCTCCGCCCGGAGCGGACGGGGCGCGCACGCCGTATTCCGGAGCGGCGCGGCGGGATGCTGGCCGGGGCGCCCTGAGACCGGTCGGACGGCTCGGGGCGGGGCGCCGAGGGCTTCCTCATGCCGGTTCGCCCCGGTCCTCGGGCGAACCGGGTGCAGCGCCTTCGCGAGCCGTCAGGTCTGCCAGGACGATGGCGGCGAGCTCGGTGACGTCACCGGCTCCGACTGTCAGCAGCAGGTCTCCGGGGCGGGCCAGAGCGGCCGCCGCGTGTGCGGCGTCCCGCCGGTCCGCGACGAAGGAGGCCTTGTCGCCAGGGATCCGCCGGGCGACCGTGTCTCCGGAGATGTCGGGGAAGTCGGCCTGAGCCTCCCTGGCCGGGTAGACGTCCGCGACGACGACGACGTCGGCCAGGGCGAGCGCCTGCCCGAAGCGGTCGGCGAAAGCCCTTGTGCGGGAGAACAGGTGCGGCTGGAAGAGGACCAGGACCCGGCCGCCGCGCTCCTGGGCGACTTCACGCGCGGTGCGAAGCAGCGCCTCGATCTCCGTGGGGTGGTGGGCGTAGTCGTCGATAACGCGTACGCCGTCGGCCTGGCCCCGGTCCTCGAAGCGCCGCCCAGTTCCCCCGAAGGAGCCCAGGGCGCGGGCCATCTCGGCCGGTTCGACGCCGAGCTCGATGCCCGCCGCCCAGGCGCCGGCGGCGTCGAGGGCCACATGGTCTCCGGGGACTGCCAGCACCAGCTCGACCGTGCGGCTCCCCGTGTCATCAGTCGGGTCGCGGTCCGTCGCCCCGGTCAGGGTCAGCAGCGCGCGGGTGGAGGATGCGCCGCGCTCCTGGATGTCCAGGTGGACGTGCCCCTCCCCCACCGGCTTCCCACCGGGCAGGGTGTCGGGGCCACCGAAGGAGTAGGTGACGACGCGCAGGCCCTCATCGGCGGCGGACTGCGCCAAACGCAGGGAGCCGGGGTCGGCGGCGCAGGCGATCAGCAGCCCCCCGGGGACCAGGCGGTGGGCGAAGTCGACGAAGGCCGCCTCGAAGGCCTTGGCGGAGCCGTAGCTGTCGAGGTGGTCGGGCTCGACGTTGGTGACGATCTCGATGCGGGGTGAGTAGTTGAGGAAGGATCGGTCGGACTCGTCAGCCTCCGCCACCAGGGCGGGACCGCTCCCCAGGTGGGCTCCGGTGCCCAGGGCTCTCACGACCCCGCCGATGGCGAAGGAGGGATCGGCTCCGGTGTCCGTCAGGGCCTCGGCGAGCATGCCCGAGGTCGTCGTCTTGCCGTGCGCACCGGCCACGGCGACGAAGTCCAGCCCCTGGGCGGCCAGAGCGAGGGCCTGGGAGCGGTGGATGACCTCCTGGCCACGGCGGCGCGCCTCGGCGAGCTCGGGATTGGTCTCCTTGATCGCGGTGGAGACCACGACCGTGCTCTCGGCGGGAAGGTGCGTGGCGTCGTGGCCCAGGTGGGTCGCAATCCCCAGATCGGCCAGGTGGTCGAAGGCGGGGCCGCCGTGGGCGTCGGAGCCCGAGACCCGGGCGCCGCGCGCGGCGAGCAGCTGGGCGACGACGCTCATGCCCGCTCCCCCGATGCCGATGAGGTGGAACGACCGGCCCGACAGCGTGCGGCGGTCGGAACCGGCCTGCCGGGTGTCGGCGCGGGGGGCGCGTGTCGTCGTGGTCATGCCGCGTTCTCCTCGTCGGTGGGAGTGTTGTTCGTTGAGGCGCACTGCTGGATGAGGGCGGCCAGTCGGGCCGCCGCGTCCTGGACTCCGGTGGAGGCCGCGGCCCGGGCCATGGCGGCCTGCCGCTCGGGATCGGAGATGAGCACCGTAAAGTCGAGAATGTCAGAGGGCTTGAGGTCGGCGTCGAGTACCATGCGACCGCCTCCCGAGGCCAGGACGTCGGCGGCATTGAGGCGCTGTTCCCCGTTGCCGATCGGCAGGGGGACGTAGAGCGCGGGCAGGCCCAGGGCGGTGATCTCCGCAACGGTGCCGGCGCCCGAGCGGCACAGGACCCCATCGGCGCAGGCATAGGCCTGTTCCATGGTGGTCAGGTAGTCCAGCACGTGGTAGCGCTCGATCAGATCCTCCGGTGCACCGGCATCCACCGCCGCCTCGAGGGCGGCGCGCACGGGGGCGTCCTTGTCCTTGCCGGTCAGGTGCAGCACCTGCAGACCGGCGGGCAGGGAGCTGAGCGACTCGCTGAGGACCTCGTTGAGGTGCTGGGCTCCCAGAGAGCCGCCCGTCACCAGGAGCGTGGGCATCGCGGGATCGAGCCCCAGCGCCTGGGCGCCGTCGACGCGGGCACGATGAGCCCCCTCCGAGGTAGAGCGCTGCGTCACCAGGGCGGCGATGGCCGGGCGCAGGGGCAGCCCGGTGACCTCAGTGCGGCCCTTGGAGGCCTTGAGTCGGGTGGAGGCGAAGGTCAGCGCGACCGCTTGGGCCCAGGAGGCCCCCAGCCGGTTGGCCAGGCCCGGGCGGGCGTTCTGCTCGTGGATGACGACCGGTACACCGGCCTTCCGGGCAGCGAGGTAGGCGGGGGTGGAGACGTAGCCGCCGAAGCCGACGACGACGTCGGCACCGACCGTCTCGATGGCCTCGGTGGCCGCGCTGATCGCCTTTCCCAACCGGTGCGGCAGGCGCAGCAGATCCCCGCTGGGGCGCCGGGGCAGGGGGACCCGGGGGACGAAGGCCAGTTCGAAGCCGGCCTCGGGAACCAGCCGCTTCTCCAGCCCCTCGGCCGTCCCCAGGACAAGGATCCGCGTGCGGGGGTCCCCGCCCAGGGCCGGGTCCAGCAGGGCAGCGGCCGAGGCCAGCAGCGGGTTGACGTGGCCGGCTGTGCCGCCACCGGCCAGGAGTACCCGCAACGGCCGGTCGCGCTCGCCCCGGATGGGCTGTGTCTCCTGGGGCGATCCTGCACTCTCACTTGTCTCGGGCACGGTTCCTCCTTGGGACGATGACTGCCAGGGAACGACGCAGCGCCCCGGGGCTCGTGGACAGGGCCTCCTGCGCGCCGGGCTCGTGGCGGGCGAAGGCGAGAAGCACCCCGATGGCCAGGAGAACCGAGACCAGGGCGGTTCCTCCGCGGCTGACGAGGGGAAGCGGGACGCCCAGCACCGGCAGGGCGCCGGTGACAACGCTCATGTTGATGATCGCCTGTCCCACGATCCATGCGCCGATGGCCGAGGTGGTGGCCACGACGTAGGTGGTGGAGTGGCGTCTCATGAGACGCAGACAGCAGCCGCCGATGACGGCGAACAGGACGATGACGACGAGGGTGCCCACCAGCCCGAACTCCTCTCCGAGCACGGCGAAGATGTAGTCGGAGTCGGCCTGGGTGAGGTAGCCCCACTTCTGACGCGAGGAACCCGGTCCCACACCGAACCAACCGCCGGTGCCGAGCGCCCACATGCCGTGCTTGGGCTGGTAGCCCACGCCCGTGGGGTCGGCGCCCTCGGGGTGGAGCCAGGCGATGATGCGGGCGCGCCGGTTGGCACTGAGCAGCGAGGCTCCTGCGAAGAGGAGCAGGCCGAGCACTCCCAGAAGAGCGAACCATCGTTTCCGCATGCCCCCCACCCATAGGGCGCCCGCGACGATGAGGACCAGGATGATGACGGTTCCCAGGTCCTGTCCGCCGAGAACGGCCACGATCGCAATGGCGACGCCGACCCACCCCGCTACCGCGGTCCGATCCCGGCGCTTGGCCGTGTACCAGGTCGCCAGCGTGCCCAGGACGAGGGCGAGGGCGACCTTGATGAATTCCGAGGGCTGGGCCGTGCCGACCCCGGGCACCAGGATCCAGTTGCGGTTGCCGTAGACATTGACGCCGATGGGGGTGAAGACCAGGCATTGCATGGCGATCGTCAGTCCCAGCACCACCCAGGAGACCCGGGGGAACCAGGACAGCGGCATACGGGAGACCCCGATCATGCCCACGGTCCCCACCACCGCGAAGACGAGGTACTTGGCGAAGTCGGTGAAGGCGTTGCCGCCGTTGGCGGCAACGGTCACCGACTGCACGGAGAAGACCATGATGAGTCCGAAAGTCTCCAGCACCAGGGTGGAGATGAGCAGACAGTAGTAGGTCAGGGTCACCTGCTCGGAGCGTTGAGCCGAGTCGTCGGCGCCGCCCGAACGGCGTGGGCGATGGCGCTGCGCAGAGGAGCCGTCGGGCTCGGACGCCTTGGAGCCCTCCCACGGGCGGGATAGGCGCTCGCCCCAGCGCGCCAGGCGCCGGCCCCATGCGGCGCGCAGGTGACCGATCTGGCTGGTGCCCCGAGAACCGACAGTCCTCGGCGATGCCTTCTGCGGAACTTGAGAAGGCGCTTGGGACGGGGATCCTTTCACGTGCCGTCTCGGCGAGTTCGATGACTGCCGGGGTCGGGCGGTGCGCGGGCCGGACTGCTTGCCGGACCGTGATGGCTGCTTCGTCGACTGCTCGGGCGCCTTGGCGGAGGTCTTCCGAGCGGTCGCCTCGCCCGGCGGGTCCTCGGCCCGCGGCCTTCCTGACGCGTGTCCGACCATCGTCGAGGATCCTGACGAGGAGGGTGTCGACGAGCGGGAAGCGGTGGCCGAGGCGGACCCGGTCTTCACAGCTGCTCCTGGACAGCGGGGGCGTCCGTGGTCTGGAGCCCGTCACCGCGGGTGTAAGCCCGGGCAGCCGCGGCGAAGAGGTCACCGCGCTGGGCGTAGGAGGTGAACTGGTCCCAGGAGGCGCAGGCCGGAGCCAGCATGACGGTGTCGCCGCCGCGGGCCATGGTGCCGGCTGCCTCCACCGCAGCGGCGCTGACCCGCTCGGGCGCGGCGTCGCCGATGCGGGTCACCGGCAGTCCCGGGGCCTCCTGCTCCAGGGCGGCCAGGATATCGCTCTGATCCTTGCCGATGACGACGGCGCCGCGCAGGTGGGGGCGCACCGAGCGGACCAGGTCGAAGAACTGGGCGCCCTTGGTGTCTCCGCCGCAGATCCATACGCCGGTTCCCCGCGGCAGGGAGGTAAGCGCCGCCTCGGCGGAGTGCGGGTTGGTGGCCTTGGAATCGTCGACCCAGGTGACGGAGTCCGCCTCGGCGACGGTGACGATTCGATGGGCTCCGGGGCTGTAGGCGCGCAGTCCGGCGGCGACCGCCTCGGCGCTCGCACCTGCCGCGCGAGCCAGAGCCGCTGCCGCCAGGGCGTCGGCGAGTATATGGGGGGGCAGGTTCTCGGTGCGGTGGCCCGGAGCTAGGTGAGCCAGGTCGGCGACGGTGGCCAGCTCGACGCCACTGGAGCGGCGCTCGGCGTGGAAGGCACGGTCCACCAGCAGATCCTCGACCATGCCGACCTGCCCGAGTCCCGGCGTGGCCAGGGTGAATCCGATGGCGCGGCAGCCCTCGACGACGTCGGCCTGGCGGACCATGCCCTCGGTGGCGGCATCGGCGAGGTTGTAGACGGCGGCGAGACGGGTCCGGGCGTAGACGCGGGCCTTGTCCGCAGCGTAGGCCTCCGGGCCCCCGTGCCAGTCGAGGTGGTCCGCGGCCAGGTTGAGGCACGCAGAGGCCAGGGGCGAGAGTGTCCGGGTGGTGTGCAGCTGGAAACTGGACAGCTCCACGGCCAGGGCGTCTGCGCTGCCGGACAGCACCGCCTCGGTGGCGGGCGTTCCGATATTGCCGACAGCCGGGGCGGCGAGTCCCTGGGCCTGGAGGATGGCCGAGAGCATACCGACCGTAGTGGTCTTGCCATCCGTGCCGGTGAGCGTCAGCCAGGGGACATCCGGTCGGGAGGAGTCCTGCTGGAGCCGCCAGGCCAGCTCGATCTCGCTCCAAGTCTCGATGCCGGCCGCCTCGGCGGTGCGCAGGACCGGACCCGTGGCCGGAACGCCAGGTGAGACGACCAGCAGCCGCGCCGGAGAGTCCGCCAGGGCGGCTGCACACGCCTCGCCGTCGGCCACAGCGGCCGAGACGACGCAGGAGGCCAGGGCGGTGTGCGCGGAGGCGTCCAGCGCCTCGATGGAGGCCTCGCGGCTGTCGAAGACGTGAATGCGAGCCCCCAGGGTGGCCAGGGCGTCGACAACGGCGCGCCCGGTGCGCCCCAGCCCGACGACGGCCACGTGGGCGCCGTCGAGCTGATCGTGCAGGGACCCGGCAGGACCGGCGACGCGGCCGGATGCGTTCACCGTCCCGGCGCTGCGGGGCGGTTCACCGGGGACTTCAGTCAGGCTGGTCACGGTGCGGGCTCACGCTCCTGGTTCTTCACTGTTCTTCACTGCTCCTGGCCGGACCGCCGGCAAGGGGGCTCTGCATCGATGGTTCGCGGAATCCGGGGGACCCGACTCACCCGAAGATGAGCTGGCGCAGGTACTCGGCGTAGAAGAGTCCCAGTCCCGCGATAACGCACAGGCCGGCGATGATCCAGAAGCGGATCACCACGTTGACCTCGGTCCATCCTCCCAGTTCGAAGTGGTGATGCAGTGGAGCCATGCGGAAGACGCGTCGGCCTGTCGACTTGAACGAGACGATCTGAATGATGTCGCTCATGACCTCGGCCAGGAAGAGCCCGCCCAGTATGACGGCGAGGAACTCGGTGCGGGTCAGGATCGACAGCCCCGCGACGGCACCGCCCAGGGCCAGGGAGCCGGTGTCGCCCATGAAGATCTTGGCCGGTGAGGCGTTCCACCACAGGAACCCGAAGCACGCCCCCATCAGGGCGGCGGCGATCATCGCCAGGTCGCGCGGATCTCTGACCAGGTAGCAGGTGGTGGGGACCATGGTCTCGTGGCCGTAGTTGCAGGACTGGTTGGTCTGCCACAGGCCGATGAGCGTGTAGGCGCCGAACACCATGGCCGAGGCGCCGGCGGCCAGCCCGTCGAGGCCATCGGTGAGGTTGACGGCGTTGGACCAGGCGGTGATGAGGAAGTTCGCCCACAGGATGAACAGGATGAGCCCGATGACACTGCCCGCGAAGGCCAGGTTGATCGCCGAGTCCCGGGCGAAGGAGATCCGGGTGGAGCCGGGGGTGAGCCCGTTGCGGTCGGCGAAGTGCAGGGCCGCCACCGAGAAGCCGATGCCGATGAGCGCCTGTCCCAGGATCTTCTGCCAGGCCCGCAGCCCCAGGGAGCGCTGCTTGGAGATCTTCTCGAAGTCGTCCAGGAAGCCGATGAGCCCGAGCCCGACGATGAGGAAGAGCAGCAGGACCCCGGAGGCTCGCGGCGTGCGCAGCTGGGTGAGATTCGCCAGGGTGTATCCCAGGACGGTGGAGATGATGATGACGAGGCCGCCCATGGTGGGCGTGCCGCGCTTGGTGAAGTGGCCCTGGGGGCCGTCCTGGCGGATGAACTGCCCGTACTCCTTGGCGTGGAGGTAGCGGATGAGCAGCGGGGTTCCCAGCAGAGTGCCCACCAGTCCGACCACGCCGGAGATGAGGATGGCGGTCATCGGGGACGAACCTCCTTGAGGTGGTCGGCCAGGCGCCAGGCGCCGGATCCGTTGGAGCCCTTGACCAGGACGGCGTCGCCGTCGGCCAGGAGGGCGTCGATCTGGGAGATGGCGGTCGCGGCATCGTCGAAGCCGACGACCTCGACCCCTCGCGCCCTGGCGGCCTCGAGTGCCTCCTGGGTGGAGCCGATGCCGATGAGCATAGCCGCTCCGGCCCGGGCCGCTAGCTCCCCGGTGCGGGCATGATCGGCAGCGGAGGACTCCCCCAGCTCGAGCATCTCGGAAACCACGACGACGCGGCGCCGGCTTCCGGCCAGGGCCGGCAGAGCGGCCAGTGCGGCTGTCATGGAATCGATGTTGGCGTTATAGGAGTCGTCGATCAGGAGAAGATCACCACTGAGCTCCGAGATGTCCATGCGGTGGGGGCTCTCAATGCTCGCAGTCCCCAGGCGCTCGGCGATGATCCCGGGGTCGAGCCCCGCGGCCAGGGCCAGTCCCGCGGCGGCCAGGGCGTTGGCCACGTTGTGGGCGCCGGCAACACAGAGCCGGACGCGCCGGGGTCCGTCCAGTCCGGGCAGGTGGAGGTCGAATCCGGCACGGGCGGCCTCGTCCAGGGCGATGTTCTCGGCCCGCAGGTCGGCGGGGTTGCCTTGGGCGGAGAAGGTGAGGACCCGCCCCGGGGCGAGATCCGCCATGGCGGCGGCGCGCGCGTCATCGGCGTTGAGGATGGCGGTACCGCCGGGCAGCAGGCCGGCGACGATCTCCGCCTTGGCGGCGGCGACGCCCTCGATGGAGCCGAACCCTCCCATGTGGGCGTGGCCGATCATGAGGACCCCGGCCGCGTCCAGGGGAGCGATGTCGGTGAGGTAGGCGATGTGGCCGGGACCGGAGGCCCCCCATCTCCAGGACGAGGTAGCGGGTGCGCTCATCGGCCTCCAGGACGGTCAGCGGCAGGCCGATCTCGTTGTTGAAGCTGGCCCTGGGGGCGACGGTGGGGCCGGAGGCGGCCAGGAGCTGGCGGGTGAGGTCCTTGGTGGTGGTCTTGCCCACCGAGCCGGTCATCGCCACCACGGTGAGCCGCTCACCGCGGTCGGCTGCGGCCCGGCGCAGGCCGACCAGATGGGTGCGGGCAAGGGCACCGAGGGCCGTGACGGTGTCCTCCACGAGGACGAGTCCCAGGGGCAGCTCCTCAGCCGTACCCCCAGTCGTGTCCTCCGTCGTGGACGCAGCCCCCGTCCCGGGCTGTGCGGCCGCGGAGCCGGCAGCGCCGCCCCGGTCAATGCCCAACCCGGCCCGGGCGGCCCCCGGGTCGGAGACGATCGCCCCGACGGCGCCCAGGGAGAGTGCGGAGCCCAGGTGGGCATGGCCGTCGGTGCGCTCGCCGTGGACGGCGACGAACAGGGAGCCTTCGGCGGCCTGGCGGGAGTCGGTGACGACCGGGCCGGTCACAGGTGCGTCCGGGCCGATGAGCCTGCCGCCCACGGCGGCTGCGATCTGACTCAGGGTGAGGTTCATCCCCGCCCCCATTTCTCCTCGACGGCCTCGGCCATGACGGGAGCGTCGTTGTAGCGGATGAAGTCTCCGGCCATCTCCAGGAAGGGCTCGTGGCCCTTGCCGGTGACGATGACGGTGTCGTCGGGGCCGCACAGCTCGACGCCGCGGCGCACGGCGTCGCCGCGCCAAGTGGTGATCTCCTCGACGTTCTCCAGGTCCGGGCGCACGAAGCGTACCCCGTCCAGGATGGCGTTGCGGATGAGCTGGGGATCCTCGCTGCGGGGGTTCTCGTCGGTGACCACGAGGACGTCGGCCAGGCGGGCGCACACCTCGCCCAGCATGGGCCGCTTGCCCTGGTCGCGGTCGCCGTCGGAGCCGAAGACCACGATGAGGCGGCCCGGGGTGATGGGGCGCACGGCCTTGAGGGCCAGCTCCATGGCGTCGGGGGTGTGGGCGAAGTCAACGATGCACAGGCCGCGCCTGGTGTCGCGTTGGCTGATGCGCTGCATGCGGCCCGGGATGTTGTGGGCTCCTGCCAGGGCCTCGGTGGCGGTGGCGGTGGGCACGCCCGCACGGATGGCCATGACCAGGGCCAGGGCCGCATTCTGGACGTTGACGAGTCCGGGAAGGGGGCAGGAGGCCTCGATCTGCTCGCCGTCGGGTCCGTGGAGGGTGAAGGTGGTGGCGGAGTCGGTCAGGGAGACGGCGGCGTCACTGACCCACCAGTCGGCGGGGGCGTCGCCGGGGTAGGCGCGCAGGCGGTCGATCTCGATGGGGGCCTCGGCGGCGAGAGCGGCGCCCCACTGGTCGTCGACGCAGACGACGCCGCGGCGGGCGTGCTCGGGGGTGAACAGCTGCGCCTTGGCCTCCAGGTAGCCCTCCATGGTCTTGTGGAAGTCGAGGTGGTCCCGCTGGAGGTTGGTGAAGCCGGCGACGTCGAAAACGACTCCGTCGAGCCGGTGCAGGACGATGGCGTGACTGGAGGCCTCCAGGGAGGCGGCGCCGACCCCGTCCTCTACGGCCAGGGCCATCATCCGCTGCAGGACGGGGGCCTCGACGGTGGTGCGCGGGGACTCCACGGAGCGCTCCCCCACGCGCAGCTCGACGGTCCCGGCCACCATGCAGGCGCCGACGTGGGCCGACAGGATCGCGTCGAGGAAGTAGGAGGTCGTGGTCTTGCCGTTGGTACCGGTGACGGCCGTCGTGATGAGGCCGCGCGCGGGGTGGTGGTAGACCTCGGCGCTCAGGGGGCCGACGACGGCGCGCGGGTCGTCGCAGATGAGAACCGGGGTCTCGGGGGCGGTCTCGTGGACGATCCGGCTACCCTCGGCGTCGGTCAGGACGACGACGGCGCCGCAGGCCACGGCCTCGGCGGCGAAGCGGGCACCGTGGACGGTGAAGCCGGGCAGGCCCGCGAAGAGCTCGCCCGGGGCGGTGTCACCGGAGTCGACGCTAACCCCCAGGACGCTCAGATCCTCCAGGGCGGCGGCGTCATCGGCTGAGGCGGGAACCAGGGAGAAGCGCTCGCACAGAGCGCTGATGGGGACGGGACCATTGGAGCCCGGCCGTAGGGCGGCGGCCGACTCGTAGGCGTGGTTGCTCATAGTTCCTCAATCTATCGCGACCTTCGACTGTCGATCTTCCACAAGAACCTCTGAGGGTCGCTTCGCTGGGGTGCTGGTGGTCACGATCGTCTACCGCATGGGGTACCTCACTGGCTCGCATCCCGTTCCCCGCCGGCTCCGTTGCGCGCGGCCTGGGCGGCCACGACGCTCGGGTCCGGGGCGATGTTGAGCGCCTGCATGGCGGCCAGCGCCACTTCCCGGAAGGCGGGGGCGGCCACGGTGCCTCCGAAGATGCCCTCGGGCCGGTAGACGATGACGGCGATGGCCAGGACCGGGTCGCGCGCGGGGAGGAATCCGACGAAGGACGCCACGGTGGAGTCGTCGGTGAGGATCTCGGTGGTACCGGTCTTGCCCGCCACCAGGTAGCCGTTGATGGAGGCGGCCTCGGCGGTGCCGCCCTCCTGGGTGACGCCGATGAGCATCTCGGTGAGGGTCGTGGCGGTGGCCTCGGAGATCACCCGCACCCCTTCCGGGCGGGTCTGGGGGGTCTCCTTGCCGTCGGCGTCGACCCAGCCGTCGATGACTCTTGGGGCCACGCGCACGCCCTTGTTGGCGACGGTGGCCAGCACCTGGAGGGACTGAAGGGTGGTACCGGCCACCCCCTGGCCGAACATCGTGGTGTAGCGGGTGCGGTCGTCCCAGGAACTGGGCGGGTAGAGGATCCCCTCTGACTCGGCGGGCATCTCGATGCCCGTAGTCTCGCCCCAGCCGAAGCGCCTCATGTAGTCGTAGCGGACATCGTCGGAGACCTTCTCGCCGATCTGGACGGTGCCGACGTTGGAGGACTCGGCCAGGACCCCGGAGGTCGTCATCGACTGGGTCTCGTGCGCGTGGGAGTCCTTGAAGGTCTGGCCGCTGGCGGAGGTCCAGGTGTAGGGGATGGTCCAGGTGTCCTCGGGCTTGACGGCGCCCGTCTCCAGGGCGGTGGCGAAGGTGACGACCTTGCCGACGCTTCCGGGTTCGAAGACGGCCTGGACGCTGCGCGCGGTGCGGTTCTCCTCGGAGGTGGCCGACGGGTTGGAGGGATCCACGGAGTTGGAGTCGGCCAGGACGACGACCTTGCCGGTGCTCGGCTCCATGGCCATGACGATGCCCCAGTCGGCGTGCTGGGCCGCCACCGTGCGGTCGATGGTCTCCTGGGCGATGGACTGCAGGTCCGGATGGAGGGTGGTGCGCACGGTGGCGCCCGGCCGGGCCGGATTGTCCTTCTGCTCGCCGGTGGGGATGATGACGCCGCTGCGCCCGATCTCCTCGCTGCCCTTGCCGTCGACACCGGTGAGGAGCTCATTCTGAGTGAGCTCCAGCCCGGCCGCCCCGATGAGCTCGCGGTTGTGCTCCCCCTCGCGGGTGAAGCCCAGGACGTTGCCGGCCACGGTCCCGGCCGGGTAGGTGCGCCGGGTGCGCTGGTCGGGCTCGACTCCGGGGATGTCCAGGGCCTTGATCTTGCGCCACGTGTCGGGGGCGACCTCCTGGGCGATGACCTCGTAGGTCCGCTCTCCCACAAGCTTGGCCCCGAGCTCGAAGGGGTCGACGTCGAGGATCGGGGCGAGCTGGGCGGCCACCGCCGCCGCTCCGTAGCCGACGACGACCTTCTCGTTGACCCCGGTGGACTCGTTGAGGCGCATCTCGGTGCGCTCGTACTGGGCGATGAGGGGCTGGTTGACGCCGATGTCGTAGCTGACCGCCGAAGAGGCCAGGACCGTGCCGTCGCGTCCGGTGATGTCCCCCCGGGGCGCCCGGTTGACCCAGGAGACCGTGCGCTCGGCCTTGGCTCTGGCGGCCAGCTCCGGTCCGTCGACCGCCTGGACGTAGACGGTGCGCCCGGCCAGAGCCGTGAACAGCAGCAGACCTCCGGCCTGGAGCACCTGACGACGCGAGGGGTTCACCGGCGGCCTACTTCCCGGCCTGACCGGCCTTGGCTGCGTGGGCAGGGGTGCCCTCGGTGAGCTGCCCCTTGTCGACGTCCACGACGCCCGGAGCGGCCGCGGGCACCATGCCCAACTCCTTGGCGCGAGTGGCCAGGGCGTCGGGAGCAGAGGCCTCCTGCACCTGGGTGCGCAGCGTCTCGACGTGGTCCTCGGCGACGTTGAGCTCGACCTGCTTCTCCTTCATCCGGTAGGCGGTGTCGGCCATCTTGGCGTTGAGGAGCATCGAGGCGACGAGGGCGCCGGCCAGTACCATGATGATGAGCGTGAGGAAGGGCAGGGACGACGACGTCGCCCGGGATGCGCCGCTGATGACGCGCAGTTGAGGGCGCTTGACGGCACCGGCCTCCGTGCGCCCCTGGATGCCGGAGGAACCACTCGCCTGGGCGGTGCGCCGTGTCGCGATCGGGCGGGTGACTCGAGCAGTGGCGGTGGCGCTCATCAATGTGCCTTCCCTGTGGTGTCGTTGGACTTGGTACGTGTGATGCGAAATGGACTGAGACGGTTGTCGAAACTGCGCGGACCCGGCCTCACGTCGGGCGGTGCCGGTTGGCGCGGCGTCCGGCTCGACGGCCCGAGACCCGGCCGTCGGAGGATGACGGACGCGTCTGCGGTGCAGGCGCCCGGTCGGCCGGACGAAGGCGCTCCGCCGCACGCAGCCGCACCGGCGCCGAGCGGGGATTGTGCTCCAGCTCGCGGGCGTCGGCCTTCTCCGCGCCGCTGGTGAGCAGCTCGAGGTAGGGGCGGTCTGCCTCGGGCACGACCGGCAGATCCTGCGGTGCCCGGGAGGTGGCCCCGTGGGCCAGTGCCCGTTTGACGATCCGGTCCTCCAGGGACTGGTAGGACTCCACCACGAGGCGTCCCCCGACCCGCAGGCTGTTGAGTGCCCGGGGCACGGCCAGCTCCAGGACGTCGAGTTCGGCGTTGACGGCGATGCGCAGCGCCTGGAAGGTCCGTTTGGCGGGGTGCCCGCCGCTGCGGCGTGCCGGTGCCGGCACCGCCTGGCGGACGAGCTCGGCCAGCTCCTGCGTGCTGCTCACCGGCTCACCGGCCTGCCGACGGTTCACGACCGCGGCGGCGATGCGGGAGGCGAATCGCTCCTCGCCGTAGGTGCGCAGGATGTGGGTGAGCTCGGCGGCGCTCGAGCCTTCCAGCAGGTCCTGGGCGGTGGGCCCCGAGCCCTGGTCCATGCGCATATCGAGAGGCGCCGGGCGGGCGTAGGAGAAGCCCCGCGAGGCCTCGTCGAGTTGAAGGGAGGAGACGCCCAGGTCCATGAGGACGGCGTCCACCGTCCCATCGCTGTTCGCGGAGTGCTCACGGGCCACCCGGTTCACGGCGTCGTAGGTGTCTCGGACCGCGATGAAGCGGTCGCCGAAGCGCTCCAGACGCGCCGATGCCAGTGCGATCGCCTCTGGGTCGCGGTCGATGCCCACGACCTTCAGAGTCGGGAAGCGCTCGAGTGCCGCCTCGGTGTGTCCCCCCAAGCCCAGCGTGCAGTCGATCATGACCGGCCTGGCCGCGGTGCTCCGGGCGGCGCCCCTGATCGCCGGCGCGAGCAGGTCCAGACAGCGCTGGAGGAGTACCGGCTCGTGCCTGCCGGCGGCGTCGGCGGCGGCCGACTGCGCCTGGGGGCTGGTCATGCGGCGTCCTCCTTCCTGGAGCCTGCCCGGTGCTGCGTCCTGGGCACATCTGGTTGACATGTCTGGTTCTGGGCGGCTCAACGAGCCTTCGAGAGATCGCTGTCCGCGATCTCTGACGGGGCGGGTACTCGTCCTCGACGTCGGTATGCGGTCCGGACGGCGGCCATCTCGCCAGGACTCCTCCCGTGGTTCCGGCGCCGGGGAAGGGGCGTCGGACGCGACATCGGGCGGAGACCTCACGAGATGGCCCATCAGCGCCGTGACGGCATCTGCGTGCGTTCCGCGTTGTTCAGTTGTGGTCGGGAAGTCGTCTGAGAAGTCGGTTCAGAAGAAGCCGGGGATGATCTCCTCGGCCGTGTCGGCGAAGACCTGCTCCTGAGCGGCCAGGTAGGTGCTCCAGGACTCGGCGTCCCAGATCTCCACCCGGGCTCCGGCTCCGATCACGGCCAGCTCCTTCTTCAGGCCCGCGTAGGCCCTCAGTTGCCCTGGCAGCGTGATGCGCCCCTGTTTGTCTGGGATCTGCGAGTCCGCTCCCGAGAGCATGACGCGCACGTAGTCGCGCGCCTGTTTCTGGGCGAGGGGGGCCTCACGCAGCTGGGCGTACATGCGCTCGAACTCGGCAGCGGTGAAGGCGTACAGGCAGTGCTCCTGACCTCGGGTCAGAACCACTCCGCCCGCAAGCTCCTCACGGAACTTCGCCGGAAGGATGAGACGGCCCTTCTCGTCCAGCTTGGGTGCATGCGTTCCCAGGAACATGAGCCACCTCCTTCCCCTCGACGACCCCGTGCACCCCACCCTACTCCACTTCCCTCCCTTTTCTCCCACCCCTCCTCTGCGAGCGCATCACAACTGCGTATCGCGGGCTCACGACCGCTCTCATGACAACAGCATTTTTCGTTGAAATGCCGGAGAACTGCGTCGGACGCGAACATGGTGGAGCGGAGTGGAGGGCCCGTGGAGGGAGGTGTGCGACACCGCCTTCTCGGCGTGGTGGATATACAGGAAAAAAGTAGGCTTCATCCGGCCTGCACGCAGATTCCCGTCGCCGAGGGATATCGAGACGGAACGCGCGAGGAGGGCGGCGACCTCGCCGCAGGACCTGCTGCATCCACTCGGGCCCTCACAAACACAGGTCCCGTCCCGAGCGAGCGAGTGCCGGGGACAGGACCTGTCGGGCCGAGAGTGGTGGAGGGAAGTGGGGGTGGTGGAGGGGAGTGGGGATCCGGTCTGGCGGCGCGGCCTGCGACAGGGGCGGAGAGCGGAGAGGCGTTTCAGTCCTCGGAGTCGCGGCGACGCTCCCAGCGCTCGTACTGGCGGTCCATGAACGCGGAGCGCTTCTTCCCGCCGCTCTTGCCCCCGCCGAACTTGGCGTCACTGGCGGACTGGCGCGACCCGGAAGCGCTCTCCACCCGGGTCAGGGCCAGGGCCACCCCGCCAACGGCGACGAGGAAGCCCGCCACGCCCAGCAGGATGGACACGAGGTTGTGGCGCACAGAGACCCCGGCGATCAGGAGTGTCAGGCCGACGAGGATCAGGGCCACGCCTCCCCCGACTTGGCGGGGCGAGGGGCGCGAGAGCCGACGCTCCTCGCGCTGGAGCGTATGCGCCAGGTCGGGGTCGTCCTGGTGGAGCTGCGATTCCAGGTCCCGCAGGACCTGCTGCTCTCGCTCTGACAGTGCCATCATGCTCCTTGCTTCCGGGAGGGGCCGGGGGATCTGCGCCGTAGTTGCCAGGATAGGCGCTGTGGGGGCTCAGGAGAAACTCGCGGGACCGCATTGGTCGAGATTGACCGGGGCTGACTGAAATTAACCGAGATGAACCGTAACAGCTCGGCTGAGGCCGGGGACCGATCGGGACCGATCGGACTCATCGGGCACGCCTCCTCACTACTGCATCGTCTCACCGTCTCGTCATCACCCTGCACCACCGCGCGGCCGCCGAGTGACCCCGCCCTCGCCTCTCAGAAGGCTGGCCGGGGCCAGCGCGCCGTTACCCCACCTACGCCGTACGGCGTCGGCCGCCCGCTCCGGGGCGCCGCGCCGGGAATCCTCGTCCAGGAGCAGCTGCACGCCGTCGTCGGGGCGAAGGAGCCCTTCGACTCGCACGCCCAGGAGGCGGAAGCCGCCCGCCGGAGTGGGCAGGGCGGAGAAGAGGGCGGCGACGATCTCCCAGATGTCGCGGGCGAGGTCGGTGGGAACCGCCAGGGTGCGCGAGCGGGTGACAGTGGTGAAGTCGGCTCCTCGGGCCTTGAGGACGACGACGCGGCAGCGCAGGTCTCCCGCACGCAGGCGGGCGGCGCACTGGTGGGTCTGGTCCAGCAGGATCCGTCTGGCGTGCTCACGATCGGCGACGGTGTCAAAGAAGGTCGTCTCGGTTCCCACCGATTTCTCCTCGCGCACCGGCTCCACCCGGCGGGGATCGACGCCGTGCGACAACTCGTGAAGGTGCCTCCCGGCAGCCCGGCCGAGGATCTTCTCAAGGTGGCGAGGATCGGCGTCGGCCAGGGTGCGCACATCGTTGATGCCCCATCTCGCCAGGACCTCCTGGGTCCTGGCGCCCACGCCCCACAGCGCCCCGACCGGCAGCAGGTTGAGGAAGTCCCGGGTGGCGTGGGCCGGGATGAGGAGCAGTCCGTCGGGCTTGGCATGGGACGAGGCCAGCTTGGCGACGAACTTGGTCGAGGCAATGCCCACCGAGGCCGGCACGCCCACGCGCCGGCGCACCTCGGCGCGGATCCACCTGCCGATGGTCACCGGCGGACCCATCCGGCGCCGGGCGCCGGTCACGTCGAGGAAGGCCTCGTCGATACTCACCTTCTCCAGAACCGGAGTGACCTCCGCCAAGACGGACATGACCTGGGCCGAGACCCGGGAGTAGAGGCCGTGGCGCACGGGCAGCACCACGGCCTGGGGACAGCGCCGGCAGGCCTCGGCCATGGACATCGCCGAAGAAACGCCGAAGGCGCGGGCCTCGTAGGAGGCGGCCGACACAACGCCCCGGCCGTCGCGACCGCCGACGATGACGGGCCGGCCGGCCAGCTCGGGATGCTCGAGGAGTTCGACCGAGGCGAAGAAGGCGTCCATGTCGACATGGATGATGGGCGCGGCGGAGTCGTCGTCCCCCCAGGAGCGGCGCGCGGCCCGGGAACGGGGCGCCCTGCTCATCTCCACCTCCTCAATGGATCCGCGAGCGCGCTGGGCGAGCTCTTCGACGTGCTGCTGCGTTCGGCCGACGTCCGCTCCGACGACGACCGGTCAGTACCGGCTTGAGTCCTTCTCATTGCCTCCCAGGCTACCTTGGCCCTGTGACACGTAAACGCAGGGTCTGTGGCGCCCCGGCGCTCAGCGGCCTTCCCACGGGGCCGGTGCGCACCTCCTTCGCCATGGCAGAGCTGGTGGCGCGGGACACTGGCATCCTGCTGATGCTGGACGGCGCGGAGTCATCCTTTCTGGACCTGCGCGACCCGGCCCACCTGGACTTCGAGTACCACCAGCAGATGGATGCGGTTCTGGGTGTGCTGCGCCCCACGGAGGACCCCGTCAGAGCGCTCCACCTGGGCGGGGCGGGCTGCGCCCTAGCCCGGGCGTGGGACATGACACGGCCCGGCTCCCAGCAGGTGGCCGTCGAGATCGACGAGATCCTGGCGGCCCGGGTACGAGCCTGGTTCGACCTGCCCCGCTCCCCCAGGTTGCGAATCCGGGTCGGCGACGCTGCCGACGTCGTCGGAGGGCTGCGGCCGGGCCAGTGGGACGTCGTCGTCCGGGACGTGTTCAACGGCGGCAGCGTGCCGGCCTCCTGCCGGAGCCGGGAGTTCCTGGCCGCGTGCCTGGATGCGCTCGCGCCCGGTGGCGTACTGCTGGTCAATACCTCCTCCACGCCTCGCGGTCAGGCGGGGGCGGAGATAGAGGCGCTCATGGAGGCGCTGCCGGGAGACGCCAACGGCCTGGTGATCATCTCCGACCCGGCCGCGATGCGCGGCCGACGTCAGGGCAACCTGGTGCTGGCCGCCCGCCGTGAGCCCTTCACGGCCGGCGAGCTCGAGAAGATCGAGCGCGCGGTGCGCCGCCTG
>NZ_JH470348.1:111453-122154 GCF_000239715.1 Actinomyces sp. oral taxon 849 str. F0330
CTAGGGGGCCGGGGAGACCGGTCCCGCTCAGCCCCCGCGGCCGGAGTTCCAGCCCTGGGTTCCCAGGTCCCCGGAGTCGTTGGCCTCCAGGAAGGCCTCCAGACGGGCGCCGATCTCGTCCGCGCTGGGCAGGTTGAGGACGGGTGCCGAGGTGTCGACCTCTCCGGCGGCGATCCGGGGGGCCATGGCGTCGTACTGGGCCTCCAGGGCGGAGACCACGGCGCTGACCTCCGGCTGCTGGGCGGCCTCGGCGTTGATCTCGGCGCGGTTGATGTTGGCGGCCGCCTCCAAATCGCCGACCGGAAGCGCCAGGCCGGTGGCCTGAACGACGGCGGTCAGCAGCGCCGAAGCGCCCTGCGGAAACTCGTCGCGGGCGACGTAGTGCGGTATCGCAGCCGAGACCCCCCGAGAGTCCAGGCCCAGCTCGCCCAGCCGCAGCTCGAGGTAGGCCGCCATCGAGCCGGGCAGCTCGACATGGCCGAAGAGCTCGGGCTGGTTGGGCAGCAGGTCGGGCCGGCTGCCGTGATGGTGGACGTAGGTCGGGCGCGTGTGGGGAACGGCCATGGGGATGCCGCTGATTCCGACGGCCTGGCTCACGCCCATGGAGACGGCCAGGTGCGCCACGGCTCCGACGAACTCGTCCCACCGGTAGTCCGGCTCGGCGCCGTGCAGGAGGAGAAGGTCCTCGCCGTCATCGTCATGAAGGAGGTCCAGGACCAGCTCGGGCATGACCACCGAGGAGTAGGTGTTGTGGACGAAGGTCATCGTGGGGCGCCGGGCGCGGTAGTCCACGAGGGCATCGACGTCGAATGTGGCCAGGCGCTCGCTGGGCAGCGTCATGAGCAGCTGGTCAACGGCCAGGGCGCCGGCATTCCCGGCGTCCATGGCTCCCTCGAAGTGGTGGATAAGGACCCGCGGGGAGATTGGCTGATCCGCGGGGTGCTGGATGGTGAACAGTGGTCTCACGAGCCCGTCTCCTCCTGTCTGGTCTGGTCCGTCCCCCGCGGCGGGTGTCCGTGTGCGCGCCCGCCGCCCTGCCACGAGGATAGGGTGGGGTCGACGGCTCCGGGGAGGGTCGTGTCGGTGTCGTGCAATGGTCTCAGCTCGATGCTCGGCTCGGCCTCGGCTCAGTCATGTGACGTTGGCCCAGGACGCGATTCGGCGTTTTATCAGGATTCGTACGGGTTGGTACCTGGGAATGGTCGATAGCGTCCTCGGCATTCCTGCCAACGCCTCTCGGGTTGTCGATGTTCCCGCCCGTGCCAGGTTCAGTCGACGTGTTCGCCCTCGGCGTCCCCGCGGGGGGCTCCAACAGGAGAATAATGGGTCGACCGTACTGAAGCCATCACCGACCCCAGTACCCGTCAGCGTCAACCAGTGCCAGTGGGCGCTTCAGGTGCCAGCCGTCCAGAACTCGAACCGATGCGAGGCTTTGTGAGTCAGACGTTCCCCTCCCCCCCGCCATACTCCCAGCGGGAAGCACGTCAGCGGTCAGAGGATGATGCGGGAGACGATGCGGGCAGCGTTCGCGAGCGCGAGCTGCACAGTGAGCAGCAGATCGTCGACCTCGCCTACAGCGAGTTGGATCGTCAGCTCGACCAGGCACGCCGGTCTCTGGCCCGCACCGAGGCGCAGGGCGTCAGCGGCACCCACCAGTCGCGCGGGGAGCGGGACGCCTACGCCGTGCACTACTCCTCACTGGTCTCCTCCCTGGAGGGGGTTGAGGACCGCCTGGTCTTCGGACGGATGGACATGAGCCGGGCGCCCGACGACGCGCCAGGCCCTGCCGGTTCCTCAGCGGTCTCGGGGCGGGGAGCGGGCAGTTCGTCCCCCGTGACCGACGGCGGGCGGCGCCACTACGTGGGCCGTATCGGTCTGCAGGACGCCCAGCACCGCGAGGTGATCCTGGACTGGCGCGCCCCTCTGGCCCGGGCCTTTTACCAAGCCACGGCCTCCCGGCCCATGGGGTTGGTGCGCCGCAGGCATATCGACACCCGGACCCGGCAGGTGCTCGGCGTGGAGGACGAGGTCCTCGACCTCACCGCCCTGGGGTCCGACGACGGCCCGGAGGCCTCCTCCGGGGCCACCGTGGCCGCCGGAGAGCTGCAGGGCGAGGGCGCCCTCATCGCCGCGATGTCCAGCGCCCGCGACGGCCGGATGGGCGACATCGTGGCCACGATCCAGGCCGAGCAGGACCGGATCGTCACCTCCTCGGGCCGAGGAGTCCTCGTGGTCCAGGGTGGTCCGGGAACCGGTAAGACGGCGGTGGCGCTGCACCGGGTGGCCTATCTGTTCTACTCCGAGCGCGAGCGCCTGGAGCGCTCCGGAGTGCTGCTGGTGGGGCCGTCGCGAACCTTCCTGCGGTACGTGGAGCAGGTGCTGCCCTCCCTGGGCGAGACGGGTGTGGTCTCCACGACGATCGGCGACCTGGTTCCGGGTGTTCGGGCGACGGCGCAGGAGGACGCCCGCATCGCCGAGATCAAGGGGCGCGCCCTGTGGGTCGGGGCCCTCGAGCGCGCGGTACGCGGCCTGCAGCGGATTCCCGAGGCCCCGCGCAAGATCGAGGTCCAGGGCGTGCGCCTGACACTGGAGCCCGGCGACGTGCGCGAGGCGGCCTCGCGGGCCCGCCGGGGCGGCAAGCCCCACAACCTGGCCCGGGAGGCCTTCGTGCTGTGGCTGCTGGAGCGACTGACCGACCAGTACGCCGCGGTCACGAACCAGGACGCCTCGGATGCCGACACGCGGGCCTGGATCCGGGAGGACATCCGCACCGCCCGCGACGCCCGCCGGGAGATCAACCTGTGTTGGATGCCGACGACGCCCGAGGGGCTGCTGGAGCGATTGTGGGGCCGACCATCCCTCCTGGAGCAGGTGGCGCCGTCCTTGAGCGGGCGGGAGCGGGCGCTGTTGCGCCGGGATCCGGGAAGCGCGCTGACTGCGGCAGACATCCCGCTCATCGACGAGCTGGCAGAGCTGCTGGGTCCCAGTGAGGACGCCCAAGCCCGGCGCGCCCGGCTGGAGGCCCGGCGCCGGGAGGACCTGGTGGCCTACGCCGCCCAGGCGATCGAGTCCCAGGACCTGGGTGCCGGGATGGTCAGCGCCGAGATGCTCGCCGACCGGGTCTCCCAGGGCGGCCCCACTCTCACCCTGGCCGAGCGGGCGCGGGCGGATCGGACGTGGACCTACGGGCACGTCGTCGTCGACGAGGCCCAGGAACTCGGTGCCATGGCCTGGCGGGCCCTGGCGCGCCGCTGCCCGGTGCGCTCCTTCACGGTGGTGGGCGACCTGGCCCAGTACTCGGGTCCTCACGCCCCGACCAGCTGGAACGAGGTGCTCACCGCCCTGGGGACGTCACCGGCCGAGGACGGCCGCGGGCACCCTCACCACCGGAGGCGCTCCGGGCAGGGCGGGCGGTCGAGGCGCTCGCGCGGCGGGTCGACCCCGCTGCGCGAGGAGGCGCTCAGCGTCTGCTACCGCACACCGGCCACCATCATGGAGACGGCCGAGGAGACGGTGGCGCAGCTGGGCCACCCACCGGTCTACCCGGTGCGCTCGGTGCGAGACCTGCCCAACTGCCTCGAAATCACTGAGATCACTGAGGTAGCCGACGAGACCGCTGGGCAAGACGACGAGACGGACAGGGGCTCCGGCGCCTGGGCACGAGCTCTGCGCGAGGCGGTGACCCAGGAGTCGGCCCGGCTCGACCAAGAGGTGGGCGGCGGCGCCGGGCGCATCGCAGTCATCTCGCCCTCGCCCCGTCGCACCGAGGCCCTCCTGCGACAGGACCCGGCCCTTGCCGCCGCGATGGAGGCGCCGGGCGGGGACGTGCTGCGCTCGCGGCTGCTGGTGGTCAGCGCCGCGCTGTCCAAGGGCCTGGAGTTCGACGTCGTCGTGCTGGTGGACCCCACCGGCATCGGTGATCGCAGCGCGGGAGACCTGTACGTGGCGATGACTCGGCCCACGCGCCGCCTGCGGGTAGTTAGCCGCCTTCCCCTGCCACAGGGGCTCGGGGTGCGCCCCGGCGCCGATCCCCGGTGAGCGCCATCGCACAGGTTCGCCCGCGACCCTGACCCCGCAAGTTACGCCACCGTAGGTTACGGTTGCTCCTGACCGCTCGCCGTCGCGCCTCGCGGCACCCACGGCGAGCGGGGCCTTCCCATCACAGGAAGGCTCCCGGCAGACAAAAGGGGGAGACCCATGAGCGCTCCACGCGCGTCGGATCCCAAGGCGACTGACGACCGCACCGGTCAGAACGGCGAGTCCGGTCACGACGGCGACGCCGCACCGGTCAGCAGTGCGATTGCCCCACGCAACGGGGCGCTCGGCTCCGTCTATCGCGACGCGGGGGTGCCCGAGACGATCGCCGCGGTGAGCGAGCCCCTGTCCTGCATGCTGCGCGACGCCGCCCGGGACTTCCCGGAGCGAGTCGCCCTGGACTTCCTGAGCGCCACCACCACCTACTCCCAGCTGGAGACCCAGGTCGCCCGTGCCGCCGAGGCCCTGCGGGGCGAGTGGGGGTGGGGCGCGGCGATGTCATCGGGGTCATTCTTCCCAACTGCCCCCAGCACGTGGTCCTGGCCTACGCGGCCTGGCGCATCGGTGCGATCGTCGCCGAGCACAACCCGTTGGCGCCGGCCGCCCAGCTGCGCGAGCAGTTCCACATCCACCGCGGACGCGTCATCATCGCCTGGGAGAAGACCCTCGAGCGCCTGGTGACGGCAGTCGGATCCCTGGAGGCGGCGGGCCTTGGGGACCTGGACGTGTACTCGGTGGACCTGTCCCGTCATCTGCCGTTGCGCAGCCGCCTGGCCCTGAGGCTGCCGGTGGCCGCAGCTCGCACCCAGCGCCGCGAGCTGCGCGGCAGGGTGCCGGCCGGGGTGCGCTCCTGGGACGATCTGGTCTCCTCGGCCGCTCCCCTGGCCACGGGCTTCCCGCTGCCGGGCGTCTCCGACACGGCCGTACTGCTGTACACCGGCGGGACGACGGGCACACCCAAGGCAGTGTGCCTGACACACGCGAATCTGCGCTCCAATGCGGAGATGTCACTGGCCTGGGCCTCGCGCACTACGAGCATGGGCGAGGAGACCTTCTACGCCGTCCTGCCCTTCTTCCACGCCTTTGGCATGTCGCTGTCACTGCTGTGCGCGGTGGGGCTGGCCGCCACCCAGGTGGTGCTGCCCAAGTTCGGGGCGGATCTGGTGCTGGCCGCCTGGAAGCGGCGCCCGGCCACCTTCTTCCCCGGTGTACCGGTCATGTTCGACCGCCTGGTGACCAGGGCCCGGGCCACGGGCGCGGACCTGTCCTCCTGCAAGATCGCCGTGTGCGGGGCGGCACCCAACCCGTTGGCCGTGGCCCAGGCCTGGGAGGAGACCACCGGCGGCACGATCATCGAGGGCTACGGCATGACCGAATCCTCCCCCATCATCCTGGGCAACCCCATCTCCCCGGCGCGCCGCCCCGGCACCCTGGGCGTTCCCTATCCCTCCACGCAGGTGCGGCTGGTGGATCCTGAGGACGTCGAGCGCGAGGTGGCCCCCGGCGAGGTCGGCGAGCTGCTGGCCCGCGGCCCGCAGATCTTCACCGGCTACTGGGATAACCCAGAGGAGAGCGCCGAGACGCTGCTGGACGGGGGCTGGCTGCGCACGGGCGACCTAGTGCGCCAGGAGGAGGACGGCTTCTACGTCATCGCCGACCGCCGCAAGGAGCTCATCATTTCCGGAGGCTTCAACATCTACCCTACGGAGGTGGAGGCCGCGGTGCGCTCGATGCCGCAGGTGGAGGACGTAGCCGTCGTCGGGCTGCCGGCCGAGGCGGGCAATGAGTCCGTCGTCGCCGCGATCCTGCCCAAGGAGGGCCAGACGGTCACCCTGGAGCAGGTACGCGAGTGGGCGGCCAAGACCCTGTCCAACTACGCCCTACCCCGCCAGATCGCGATTCTGACGGAGATGCCCCGCTCCCAAATCGGCAAGGTCCTGCGCCGCGTCGTGCGCGAGGAGCTTCTGGCGGCCCGCGAAGCCGCCTCCGGTGCCGCGACCGCTGCGGCCGTCTCCATCGTCGAGCACCTGCCCGGCAGGAACGACCGCAGGGATGGCGGCAGGCATGACGGAGGGGATGAGCAGACCTCCCGTTGATCGCGCCGAACCGTCCATTTACGTCCCTGTCCCTCCTCGAGACCCGCCGCCTCCTCAGAGATGCTGATACACACCACCCCAGACCCCTGACATGAACAACAGCACTACCGATGCCGGCTCTCCGCCGCAGGCCTCCGAGGACCACCGCCAGTACCTGCGTCCTCACTACCAGCCGGGGATCCCCGCCGTGATCGAGGTGCCCGATGCGCCCTTGAGCGAGCTGCTGGAGACCGCGGCGCGCTTCTACCCCGACCGGGTCGCCATCGATTTCCTGGGCGCCGCGATGACCTACCGCGAGCTGCTGGAGGCCTCGGAACGCGCGGCGCAGGTGCTGCGAACCTCGGGTGT
Organism: Actinomyces sp. oral taxon 849 str. F0330; assembly: GCF_000239715.1. Taxonomy (NCBI): domain Bacteria; kingdom Bacillati; phylum Actinomycetota; class Actinomycetes; order Actinomycetales; family Actinomycetaceae; genus Actinomyces; species Actinomyces sp. oral taxon 849. The sequence goes on from NZ_JH470348.1 coordinate 117,933, forward strand.
GCACAAGGGCGACCGGGTGGCCCTCATCATGCCGAACTGCCCGCAGCACGCCATCGCGCTCTACGGCGCGCTGCGCATCGGTGCGATCGTCGCCGAGCACAACCCGCTGGCGCCCGCCGAGGAGATCCGCTCCCAGCTGGACGCGCATGGCGCGCAGGTCGTCATCGTGTGGGAAAAGGGCATCGATCTCGTCTCTGAGCCGCTCACCGGCGGGCAGCACGGCGGGGATCCGCTCAAGGGCCGCACGGTCTTCAGCGTGGATCTCTCGGCGGCGATGCCCAGGCGCCTACGCGCCGCGCTGCGTCTACCGGTGGAGCGGGCCCGTCGGGAGAGGGCCGCCTTCCGGGCGGAGAACCTGCCGGCGGACGTACGCTCCTGGGACAGGGAGGTGGCCGGCGCCCACCGGATCCCATCGCGCTTCCCCTACCCAGGTGGTTCCGACATCGCGGTCCTGTTGCACACCGGTGGGACGACCGGCACGCCCAAGGCCGCGATGCTCACCCACACCAACCTGCGGGCCAACGCCAACCAGGCCATCGCCTGGGTACCGATGCTGCACGAGGGCGGAGAGAACTTCCTGTGCCTGCTGCCCTTCTTCCACGCCTTCGGGCTGACCTTCAATCTGTTCTGCGCGGTGCAGAAGGCCGCCACCCAGGTGATGCTGCCCAAGTTCTCAGTGGATCAGGTACTCGCCGCGCACGAGCGGCGCCCCTTCACCTTCTTCGTCGGGGTGCCGGTCATGTTCGAGCGGATCCTCAACGGGGCCCAGAGGAAGGGCACGAGCCTGCGCTCCCTGCGCTACGGGGTCTGCGGGGCCGCCCCGATGCCACCGGAGGTGGGGGCCCGGTGGGAGAAGGCAACCGGGGGCTACTTCGTCGAGGGCTACGGCATGACCGAGACGAGCCCGATCGTCGCGGGCACGCCCATGGGTCCCTCGCGCCGCCTGGGGGCGCTGGGCCTGCCTTTCCCGTCCACCGACGTGCGCGTCGTCGACTCCGAGGACCCGGATCCGGCCCGTGAGGTTCCCGATGGGGAGCCGGGCGAGCTGCTGGTGCGCGGCCCCCAGGTCTTCGCCGGTTACTGGGAGGACGAGGAGGCCACCCGGGCCGCGATCCTGCCGGGCGGGTGGCTGCGCACGGGCGACATCGTGCGCAGGGAGGACTCCTTCCTGTGGATGGCCGATCGCAGACGCGAGCTCATTCTCACCGGAGGCTTCAACGTCTACCCCAGTCAGGTCGAGGCCGCGATCCGCTCCCTGAAGGGCGTAGCCGATGTCGCCGTCGTGGGGCTCCCCAACGGCGCCCGGGGCGAGCTCGTGTGCGCCGTCGTCGTCCTGGCCGATGGGGCCGCGCCGGGCTCGGTGACCCTGGAGGCTGTGCGTCAGCACACCGAGCGGACGATCCCCCATTACGCACTGCCGCACCGCCTGGAGGTCATCGAGGAGATGCCGCGTTCCCAGATCGGCAAGGTCCTGCGCCGCGTCGTGCGCGAGCGGGTGCTCGGCTCAAGCAGCTGACCGGCTGCGACGCCAGCGGTCTCCGGGGCTACGGGACGAGTGCCCGCTCCCAGGGCTCGACGTCGCCGGGGACGACCCGGAAAATCGGGTGCGCCTCAAGCCGCTCCGGCAGGGGCAGGAGATCCGGGGCGCGCCCGGCCAGCTTGGCCTCAAGGTGTCTGCGCTCCAGGTCCATCTGCCCGTCAGTCACCGTCAGGCTGACGCCGGTGCACTTCGCCTGGGGCACGTCGATGCGGGAAGCGTCGAAGCGGTAGCCGCGCCGGACGGCCTCCTCGCGCAGTCCCCACAGGTAGGCGCCCACGGCCATAGCCGGAGTGAACGGATCCGGGGCGCCGCGGAAGCGTTCGAGCTGGGGGTGGTTGCGGTAGCCGCGGGTGCGTCCGGCCAGGACCGCCTGGGCCAGCAGCGACTCGCGCCAACATGCCACAAGGCCCGCACGGTCCAGGTGTTGCGGGTGCAGCGACCACATGCGCATGGCGGGCGTACCCTGCCGGTTCTTAGAGCAGCCCGGAGGCGGCCAGGACCTCGCGCAGGGCGGCGACCTCGGCCTCCTCGGCGCGTACAAGGGGTAGGCGCAGGGTGGGGCTGGGCAGGCGCCCCTGAAGGTGCAGGGCCTCCTTGGCCATGACGGCTCCCTGTCCGCCGCCCATGATGGCGTGAACGAGGGGGCGCAGACTCCGGGCGAGGGTGCGGGCGCTGGCCAGGTCGCCGGCGTCGACGGCGGCGATCATCTGGCGCCAGGAGTGGGCGTCGGCGTGGGCGGCCACGGAGATGACGCCGGAGGCGCCGTGGGTGAGCCAGGCGAAGTTGAGGCCGTCGTCGCCGGAGTAGTACTCCAGGCCGGTGGACTCCATGCGGCGGAAACCCTGCTCAACGTCGCCGGTGGCGTCCTTGACGGCCTTGACGCGGGGGTTCTCGGCCAGGCGGGCCAGGGTGTCCTCGGTGATCTTCACGCCGGTGCGCCCGGGGATGTCGTAGACCATGACGGGCAGGTCGGTGGCCTCGACGACGGCATTGATGTGCTGGTAGACGCCCTCCTGGCTGGGGCGGTTGTAGTAAGGGGCGTTGATGAGCAGGCCCTCGGCCCCGGCCTCCTGGGAGGCCACGCCGATGCGCACCGCGTGGGCGGTGTCGTTGGAGCCGGCGCCGGCCATGACCATGGCGCGTCCGGCCAGGGCGTCCTTGACCTGGCGGATCAGCTCCTGCTTCTCGGGGGTGTGAGTGGTCGGGGACTCGCCGGTGGTACCCGACAGGAGAATCGTGTCGGCGCCATCGTCGACCAGGCTGACGGCCAGGGCGCGGGCGGCATCGAAGTCGACTTCCCCGCTGGGCGTGAAGGGCGTGACCATGGCGACACCGACGGAACCGAAGCTGCGGGAGGGGGCTGCGCTCATGGTGCCACCCTAACGCGGGCCGGGCGTACGGAAGATGCGTTCTCACGATCTGTCGGATAGGCGAACAGCGGACAGCTGTGCAGGCCGATTATGTCCAAATGGGACGACTTTGAAGTCTCCGTCCCCTACCAATGCCGGGTCGGGAACCCTCCGACCTGCACAAACGCAATCTGGCTCCGTGAGACGACCCAGTCAAAGTCGTCCCGTACGGACACTTTCCCGCCATACGCCTTGCCACCGAGCGCTCTCCAGGCCTTGTGCCCATGGCGCCTGGGCCTCCAACACCGACATGCGCAACGGTCCTAGGCTCGAGTCATGGACTCCTCGACCCCCGCAAGCTTCTCGTCTTCCAGCAGCCGGGACGACTCCGTTCTGGGCGCCGATCCGCTGGCCGGACTCGGCTCCGACCTGGACGCGCGCGCACCGCACCAGCACTCCCCTGGCACTCACGACCCGCATGATCACGACGGTCCCCAGGTACCAGAGGGCTTCGTGCGCTCTGCCCGAGTGGAGGACCTGGCGGCGATCGGTCGGGTCCAGGCCGCCACCATGCTCGCCTCCCTTCAGGCGGGACACGCCGCCGAACATGGCGCGCCATTGCCCGAGGGTGTGCGGGCAATGATCGCCGCCCCCGTCATCGCAGCGGGCTGGGAGACGGCGGTGGCCGAGCCGCCCTCGCCTCAGCATCACGTCCTGGTGGCGACCACCGCCGGGAGCGAGGCCGAGGAGCGGACGGTGGTGGGTCTGCTGGGCCTGGCCCCCACCCAGTCCATGGATGCCGAGGGACACGTTGATGAGGCCGGGGTGCAGGCCGTGGAGGTCACGGCGCTGGGCGTCGCGCCCGCCGACCAGCGCCGGGGGCACGGCTCCCGGCTCCTGGCCGCGGCCGTGGACCTGGCCCATCAGAACGGGGCCAGGGCGCTGGTGGCCTGGGCGGTGCGCGGGGACGAGTCGGTCAGCCGGCTCTTGGCCTCAGTCGGCATGGCGCCCACCGGGGCCCACCGGGTTCTCGGCGTCGGCGACGGCATCACCGAGGACTGCTGGGCGGCATCCCTATAGAGAGATCGGCAGTGCTCCGGCTCGCCCCGTTTCTGTCGTCTCAGAGGTCGAGCAGGGCGTCCAGGCCGATGGTCAGGCCGGGGCGGTTGGAGACCTGCCGGACGGCGAGGACTACGCCGGGCATGAAGGAGGCCCGGTCGAAGGAGTCGGTGCGGATCGTCAGCTGCTCGCCGGGGTTGCCGAGTACGACCTCCTCGTGGGCGGTCAGCCCCCGCAGGCGCACGGCGTGGACGTGGACGCCGTCGACGACGGC
>NZ_JH470348.1:122887-130125 GCF_000239715.1 Actinomyces sp. oral taxon 849 str. F0330
GAGGGCGCGTCGACCTTATTCGGGTGGTGGAGCTCGATGACCTCGGCGGACTCGAAGTAGGGGGCGGCCTTCGCGGCAAAGCTCATGGCCAGCACGGCGGACAGGGCGAAGTTCGGGGCGATGAGGACGCTGCGGCCTGCGGCCTCGGGCCGGGCCAGGTGCTCACGGACGCGCCCGTAGGACTCCTCGTTCCAGCCGGTGGTGCCGACGACGACGTCCACCCCGGCGTCGAGGAGGGCATGGACGTTGGCCTCGGTGACGCTGGGGACTGTGAAGTCGACGGCGACGTCGGCGCCCGCCAGGTGCTCAGAGTCGAGGGTGTCCCCCACGTCCAGGCGAGCCACGAGCTCGAGGCCCTCAGCGTCTTCCACCGCCTGGCAGACGGTCGATCCCATGCGCCCGGCGGCGCCTGTCACTGCAACACGGATAGTCATGGCGCTAGCCTATCCGGGTGGCGCCACAAGACACGATGAGGGGGCCGCGCCCGGCCTGGGGGGTGTGGCTGTGCCGCATCGGGCGCGTGCTCGCCGTCACGACGGGCTCCCTGCTGCTCATCGTTAAGCTACAGGTGACAAACCGCCGTGGCGACCCTAGTTGACTGTGCCTATGCCGACTGCTGGCCCGCGGTGCGGCTCCTGCTCCCACCCGCCCTCGTCCGTGCATGACCAGGAGAGGAACACCTTCGTAGTGAAGAGTACCGGGTTGTACCCGTGTGTGGGTGTGGAGTCCGGCCAGGTGCCGGCGGTGGGGCTGGCCGGGGCTGTGCTGCTGACCGAGGCCATCAGGGTCACGGGCCTGGGGGACGGTCTCTCGCAGGCGCTGGCGGCCTGGCGGCGGCCGTCGGCGGTGCACGAGCCGGGCAAGGTGCTGTCGGACCTGGCGGTGTGCGTGGCCCTGGGAGGTCGGTGCCTGTCGGACCTGGCGGTGCTGCGCTGCGAGGACGAGGTCTCCGGGCCCGTGGCGTCCGACCCGACGGTGTGTCGGCTGATCAAGGCTCTCGCCCGCGACGCCGAGCGGCGACTGACGACCGTGTGGGGTGAGCCGCCCCGGTGGAACGAGGACGGCGCATCGTAGGTCGAGCGCGTCACCCGCCCCCGGATCGACGCCGACCCGCGCGTGGTCGAAGCGACCGCGCAGCAACAGGCCGCCGCGAAAGCCGTGCGCAAGGCGCTGGAACCCGACGACCTGCCGCGCCTGCGCATGTATGCCCGCATCTTCGGCACGGATGCGGTGGCGAAGAACCAGGCCGCCTACCTCGACGCCCGCCCGCATCGGAACGTTGAGGACGCGACCCGCACAGCAAACCGAGCCCACGCCGAAATCGAGGCGTTACGCGCACTCACCCCCACCGAGGCACTTCGACGCATCAAGCAGTCCCGTGCCATCGAGCAGACGCAGCGCGATGCCACCGACCGTGCTGTCGAGGAACGTCACCGCCAGCTCCAATCCTCGCGCGCCCTGACTCAAGACCGCGGCCCACGCTATGGCGGGCCGTCCCTGGACAGGTGACCGCAGCACCAGCGTGCTCGTAGATTCCGAACTCATAGGTGCATAGTCATCTAGGTGTGCAGTAGACTATGCGGCATGGAGTTGAAGCACACGATCCTCGGGCTGCTGTCGATCCGTTCCGCGAGTGGTTACGACCTGGCACATGCGTTCGAGGGTTCGGTGGCGCACTTCTGGCACGCCGACCGGTCGCAGATCTATCGGACGCTGGACCGGCTGAGCGGGGCGGGGACATCACGACAGAGGTGGTGCGACAGGACGGCAAGCCCGAACGCAAAGTGCACTCCCTGACCGACGCCGGGCGCGCGGAGCTGACGGACTGGCTGTCGTCTCCGGTGGAGGAGGACCTTCCCAAGGAGCCGTTCCTCGCCCAGCTGTTCTTTTCTTTGCCGCCCTGATCGGCCGGGAAGGGGTGGAGAGGATGCTTGATGAGTGGAAGCGTCAGATGAACGAGGCGTTGACCACGTTGTCCTCGATCACGATCAGGTCCGATGACCTGATGGGGCTGTTGCAGACGGCGACCCTGCGCAATGGCCTGGTCCATGCCGAGGCCGAACGGGAGTGGCTGCGCGAGACGCGCCAGCCTGCTCGGACTCGCCGAGCCGACCGAGAACTCTCAGGAGTGACCGTGACCAGGAAGAGCCTTACCAGCGCGTACCCGGCCGAGCACGGCCCACGATCTGAGGAGCGAATGATGGATACCGCGACTCCGCCTCTGGCTGTCGATGCCCGGCACCTGGTCAAGCGGCACAGGAGCAAGACGGCGGTTGACGGCATCGACCTGCAGCTCCGCGCGGGGGAGACCTTCGGTCTGCTGGGCACGAACGGCGCCGGTAAGACCACGACCGTGGAGATGCTGGCAGGTCTCCGCCGGCCCACCCAGGGCAGCGTCCGGGTCTTGGGGCTGAATCCGTTCATCGACCTCATGCGGTTCTTGATCCTCGGCATCCTGTTGGATGGGTCGCTCTCGCTCTACGACATGCGCAAACAGTTCGCTGCGGGCATCTCGCTGTTCTACACCGCCAGTTTCGGGAGTATCCAGCGCGCGCTCGGGCAGCTGGAGTCGCATGGGTGGGTGACGATCCTCGACGCCGACGACTCTCGTCGGCGCAAGAAGGTCTACGTCGTCAACGATGCCAGCCAGCAGGCGTGGCGCGAGTGGATGCACGCGCCGGTCACCGCCTCCGATGCCGAGCCGACGATGCTCGCGAAGGTCTGCTTGCTCGGACGGCTTCCCGCAGCCGACCGGCGTGCGTACGTGCGTCGCGGTGCTGCGCAGGAGGATCGCGGCGGATGCCGATCGGCTCGCCTCGTTGGCAGCGGAACTCGATGCTACAGAGGTCTCGGACGACGTCCAGCAGGTCTACCACTAACGGCGGGCGACCCTGGACCACGGCATCCGCGCGCATGTGCTCGCAATGTAGAGGCTCGACGAGAGGAAACCGCATGACCGCCATCGCTCTTGTCGTCGCGCTCGCGCTGCTGGCGGCGCTCGCCGTCATGCAGATCCTCGCCGCGTCGGGCCTCCCCTTAGGCCGTTTCGCGTGGGGCGGCACGCACCACGTTCTGCCGCGCGGGCTCCGCGTCGCCAGTGCGGCGTCGGTGCTGGTGTACGCGGGGTTGGCGGCCCTGCTGCTCAGCCGTGCGGGTGTTCTCCCGGCCGGAGACAGTGCAGCGGTGATCGTCTTGACCTGGGTGGCGTTCGCGTTCTTCGCCGCGAGCGTGGCACTCAACGCGATCTCGCGCAGCCCCGCCGAACGCTGGACGATGACACCGACCAGCCTCCTGCTGGCAGCAGCAACGCTCGTCATCGCCCTGGGCGGAGGGTAATGGTGTGCTCGTAGTGGCCTCGCTGTATGGGCGTCCATCCAGATGAATCGAGGCGTTCGGCGTTGTCAAGCCCCGGGTTTGATGGAGGCAGTGATGACACGAAAGGATCACTGTCATGGGACGTACCCCCGATGAGCTACGCGAGCGGGCCACGAGCTCGAGGCCCTCAGCGTCTTCCACCGCCTAGCAGACGGTCGATCCCATGCGCCCGGCGGCGCCCGGCTACACGAATCGTCATGGCCCCACCCTAGCGACTGACCTACCCGCTGCGGGGGCCGTCTTACCCGCAGTGCCCCAGTAGACCGGGGCGGATAAGCTCGAGCCAGCGCCGACGAACCTCGGGAGAACCGTCGCCGGGGTAGAAGACCATGAGGACGTAGAGGTCGGAGACGGTGAGGTCTCGTCGCAGCCGACCGCTCGCCCGCCCCTCCTCGATAAGGAGCCCCAACGCCTCGGTGGCGCGAGTCTCCGGCTCGGTGTACTCCACCTCCACCCCCAGAGCCCGAGCAACGGTCTTGGCAGCATGGCTCCGGGAGATCATCTCCAGGGCCCGCTCCAGGAACCCCATGAGCTCCTGGTCGGCGTCGGACCGGCCAGCCTCGACGCGCGCCCAGGCGTCTTGAGCGTCATCGGCCAGGGCTTCGACGTACTCGTTGACGACCGCTGCGAGCAGCTTCGCCTTGTTGGGGAAGTGCCGGTAGAGCGTGCCGACGGCAACGCCGGCCACCCGAGCGATCTCCCCCATGGCGACCTCAGTCCCCTGCTCGGTGACCAGCTGCCTGGCGGCCTCCAGGATGGAGGTCCGGTTGCGCACCGCGTCGGCACGCCTTGTCGAGCGCTCCGAGGTCATGCCGCTCGTTGCCGTCACCGTCTCAGTCCGCTCGACCACGTCATGGGTAACCCGAGCCATCCTTCTCCCTTTCCTCAGGCCTGCTCGATAGCGTGCTGAGCATCTCACTTGCACAAACATGAATCTACGTTCATGATAGTACCTGAACGATGATTCATGTTAGCGAGAGGACACCTCAGACGATGACCACCACCACGCCCGCCGGCGCCCCCACGACCTCCACCGAAAGTTCTTCGGAGAACGTCGCAAACCACGGTGCGACCCGCACAGCCCTCGTCACCGGTGCTTCCTCCGGCATCGGCGAGGACACCGCCCGCAAGCTCCAGGCACTGGGCTACATCGTCTACGGCGCGGCCCGCCGCACCGACCGTCTCCAGGCCCTGACCGCCGACGACATCCGCCCGCTGGCCATGGACGTCACTGACGACGCCTCCATGACCGCCGGCGTGAACCGCATCCTGGAGGAGACCGGCCGCATCGACGTCCTGGTCAACAACGCCGGTTACGGCTCCTACGGGGCCATCGAGGACGTCCCAATCGACGAGGCCCGCCGCCAGTTCGAGGTCAACGTCTTCGGTCTGGGTCGCCTCACCCAGCTCATCACCCCGCACATGCGCACCCAGGGCTCAGGCACCATCATCAACATCTCCTCCATGGGTGGGAAACTGACCACGCCGCTGGGCGGCTGGTACCACGCCACCAAGTACGCCGTCGAGGCCCTGAGCGACGCACTGCGCATGGAGCTGCGCCCCTTCGGCATCGACGTCGTCGTGGTCGAACCTGGTGGTATCCGCACCGAGTGGTACGCGATCGCAGCCGACCACCTGGAGGCCACGGCCGAGGGCAGTGCCTACGCCGACCAGATCCGGGCCGCGGCTGGCTCCATGCGCGGGGAATCGAACCTGCGGCGCTTCTCCCCGCCGGATGTCATCGCCCGCACCATCGTCAAGATCGTCACCGCCCGCCATCCCCGGACCCGCTACGCCGTGGGATTTATGGCGAGGCCCCTCATTGCCGCGCGTCGTGTTCTGCCCGACCGCGCCTTCGACCGCCTCATCAGTGCCGCCTTCGGCATCCGTCGCTGACTGAAGACCCGGCCCACGCGAACCAGTAGCACCAGGGGCCGACGACTGGAATCAGCCTGTTGGTGTCCATATCGGAGACAAAGGACCTCCACCTCTTAGAGCGCAGGCTGGAGAACCTTGGAATCATGCGGTTGCGTATCGGCTGGATGAGAGCGACCCGCGCCTTTGTCACCGATTTGGACACTCAGCCCCTCTTCTGGCTCCGGCAGTACTCGATGAACGGGTCCATGGGCCCCGTATAGTAGTCGGCAGCTGTCAGTCGGCCGGACCCACGAGAATGCGGGCGCGCTTGTGCTCCACCAGCCAGACGGCCATCTCCCGAACCTCCTCAGGGGTCACGGCCTCCAGGCGACGCAGGTTCTCCTCCATGGAGCGCAGGCGCCCGGTGACGACCTCGGCCCGCCCCAGGCGCCCCATGCGCGCCAGGGAGTCCTCTCCCCCGAGCACCATGGCCCCGCGCAGCTGGCCGCGGGCCCGCGTCATCTCCCGCTCGGTGGCACCGTGCTCGGCGAGCTTCTCGAACTCACCGATCATGACGGCGCACACCTCATCGACGTCTCCAGGGGCGCAGCCCGCATAGAGCCCGAACGCGCCGGCACCGGCGTAGGAGGTGTCGAAGGCGTAGGTGGTGTAGGCCAGGCCGCGCTTCTCTCGCACCTCCTGGAACAGGCGCGAGGACATGCCGCCGCCCAGGATGGTGGTGAGCACGCTCATAGCCCAGCGCCGCTCGTCGCGTACGGCGATGCCCTGGCAGGTTAGGTACAGGTGGGTCTGCTCGCTCTCACGCGGAACGGTGATGTCGTGGACGTCCAGGGCCGTGAAGGGCTCGATCTCGAAGCGGCGCTCGCGCGGGGCGGCATCGGGCGAGGCGTCCCAGCCGGCCGTGGCCAGGTCGGCCAGGACCCGTTCGCAGACCTCGTCGTGGTCGACGGCGCCGGCGGCCGCCACCACGAGGGTGTCGGAGGCGTAGGTGCGCCTGTAGTGCTCCCACACGGCGTCGCGCGGCACGGCGGTGACGGTCTCATTGGTGCCGCCGATAGGGCGGCCCAGCGGCGTGTCCTCGCCGAAGGCGGCGCGGGCGAAGGCTTCCTGGGCGACGTCGGCGGGATCGTCGGCGGCGTCGGCGAGCTCGGAGACGATGACGCCGCGCTCGGTCTCCACGTCGGTCGGCTCCAGAAGCGAGGAGGTCACCATGTCGGCGAGCACGTCGAGGGCCGCCATGCCGTCTGGGGCGAGTACGCGGGCGTAGTAGGAGGTGTGCTCCTTGGAGGTGGCGGCGTTGGACTCCCCGCCGATCATGTCGAAGGCCTCGGCGATGTCGTGGGCGTCGCGCGTGGCGGTGCCCTTGAACAGCAGGTGCTCCAGGAAGTGGGTGGAGCCCTCCTGCCCGGGCGCCTCGTCGCGGCTTCCGACGCCGAACCACATGCCGATGGAGGCCGAGCGCAGGCCCGGGACGGACTCGGTGATGACCCGCACACCGCCGGGCAGGACGGAGCGGCGAGTGAGCGCACCGTCGTCGTGCAGGGTGAGCTCGGTACCGTCGCGGCCGGGCCGCCCCCTCCGCAGTTCCACCTCGGAGTAGTCGGTCGAGCTTGAGGACTCCCCCGTCGCGGGGATCGAAGGAAGATCGACCGATGGCGCGGAGGCCGCCGGCCGGGCTAAGTCGGCTCGCATGTCTGGGTTGGTCACCCGCGAAGACTAGCGGGGACCGGTGCCCGGTGTCGTTCCTGCACCCGGCAACGCTCTGCCGCGCGCAGCGAACGCGTACAACGACGGTGTCCCCGCCCGATCCAGCGGACCAGGCGGGGACATGTCGAGTGCGCGTCAGCCGGCTAGCGCCGATGCGCGGGCCTCACTCATCCTCGGAGGAATCGGCGGTGCGCATCCGACGACGGCGCGGGCGGCGCTCGCGGCGCGGCTGCTCGCCGTCGCCGTCCCTGCTCTCACGGCTCTCGCGCTCGCGGCGC
>NZ_JH470348.1:130368-150392 GCF_000239715.1 Actinomyces sp. oral taxon 849 str. F0330
TGAGGACCGCGTGCAGGCTCAGCTTGCCGCGCTGGTCGATCTCGGCCAGTTCGACCTGGACCTTGTCACCCACATTCAGGACGTCCTCGACGTTCTCCACGCGCTTGCCACCCACGAGCCGGCGGATCTGGGAGATGTGGAGCAGGCCGTCCTTGCCGGGGGTCAGCGACACGAAGGCGCCGAAAGTCGTGGTCTTGACCACGGTGCCCACGAAGCGCTCGCCGATCTCGGGCATCTGCGGGTTGGCGATGGCGTTGACGGCGTCGCGAGCGGCCTCGGCCGAGGGGCCGTCGGAGGCGCCGATGTAGACGGTGCCGTCGTCCTCGACCGTGAGGTCGGCGCCGGTGTCCTCCTGGATCTGGTTGATCATCTTGCCCTTGGGGCCGATGACCTCGCCGATCTTGTCCACCGGGATGCGCACGGCCAGGACGCGCGGGGCGGTGGGGGCCATCTCGTCGGGAGCGTCGATGGCCTGAGCCAGAACGTCGAGAATGAACAGGCGGGCGTCACGGGCCTGGCCGAGCGCACCGGCCAGGACCTCGGAGGGCAGGCCGTCCAGCTTGGTGTCCAACTGGAGGGCAGTGATGAAGTCGCGGGTTCCGGCGACCTTGAAGTCCATGTCCCCGAAGGCGTCCTCAGAGCCGAGGATGTCGGTGAGGGTGGCCCACTTGGTCTCGCCGTCGATGACCTCGTGCATGAGGCCCATGGCGATTCCGGCCACGGGGGCGCGCAGCGGGACACCGGCGTTGAGCAGCGACAGCGTGGAAGCGCACACCGAGCCCATGGAGGTCGAGCCGTTGGAGCCCAGGGCCTCGGAGACCTGGCGGATCGCGTAGGGGAAGTCCTCGCGGGTGGGCAGGACGGGCACGAGGGCCCGCTCGGCCAGGTTGCCATGGCCGATCTCGCGGCGCTTGGGGGCGCCCACGCGGCCGGTCTCGCCGGTGGAGAAGGGCGGGAAGTTGTAATTGTGCATGTAGCGCTTGTGGGTGACCGGGGAGAGGTCGTCCACCTGCTGCTCCATGCGCAGCATGTTGAGGGTCGTCACGCCCAGGATCTGGGTCTCACCGCGCTCGAAGATGGCCGAGCCGTGCACGCGGGGCAGGACCTCGACCTCGGCGGCCAGGGTGCGGATGTCCTTCAGTCCGCGCCCGTCCATGCGCACGCCCTCGGTGAGGGTGCGATGGCGCACGATCTTCTTGGTCACGGAGCGGAAGGCGGCCTTGAGGGCCTTGGTGTCCTCCTCGGTGGGGAAGGACTCGGCCAGCTCGGCCAGGACCTCGTCGCGCACGGCGTCGGTGGCCAGGTCGCGGGCCTGCTTGCCCTCGGTGGCGATGGCCCCGGCCAGGCCGTGGGCCTCGGCGGCCTTCTCGACGGCGTCGTACTGCTCGTCGGAGTAGTCCAGGTAGAGAGGGAACTCGGCGGTGGGCTTCGAGGCGTGCTGGGCGACCTCGAGCTGGGCCTCGCACAGGGCCTTGATGTGGGGCTTAGCGGCCTCCAGACCCTCGGCGACGACAGCCTCGGTGGGGGCCACGGAACCGGCGTTGATGAGCTCCCAGGCGTGCTCGGTGGCGCCGGCCTCGACCATCATGATGGCGACGTCGCCGGACTCCAGGACGCGGCCGGCCACGACCATCTGGAAGGTGGCGCGCTGCTGCTCGGAGTAGCGGGGGAAGGCCACCCAGTGCCCGTCGATGAGGGCCAGGCGGGTGCCGGCCACGGGCCCGGAGAAGGGCAGGCCGGCGATCTGGGTGGACATGGAGGCGGCGTTGATGGCCAGGACGTCGTAGTCGTCGTCGGGATGGATGGCCAGGACGGTCTCAACGACCTGGACCTCGTTGCGCAGGCCCTTGACGAAGGAGGGACGCAGCGGGCGGTCGATGAGGCGGCAGGCCAGGATAGCGGCGGTTCCGGCGCGGCCCTCGCGGCGGAAGAAGGAGCCGGGGATGCGACCGGCCGCGTACTGGCGCTCCTCGACGTCCACGGTCAGGGGGAAGAAGTCGAACTGGTCCTTGGGGTGCTTGCCCACGGTGGTGGCGGACAGAACGGCGGTCTCGCCGTCGAGGTAGGCCATGGCGCTTCCAGCTGCCTGCTTGGCCAGGCGGCCCGTCTCGAAGCGCACCACGCGCTTGCCGAAGGAGCCGTTGTCGATCACTGCCTCGGCGGCGGTGACCTCGGGGTCGTCAATGAACATGAAGTCTCTTTCTCGCGATCGTCGTGCCGGTCCGTGGCCTTCGATCGAGGCCCACGGAGCCGAGTCGTCCCACGCTCGGATCACCATGATCCGACGGCGCGGGCGCGGTTCCGGAGGCCACCACCGAAAACCGACGGGGCCGGCCGCTCTCCGGGTCTCTTCCCGGAAGCAGGGCTGCGGTCCTCGTGCTCCTCACCGGCTCTCACGCCGGGAACGCGCCGAGGGCTCAGCCGCGCAGATTCTATCGTGCGCGACCTCATGATGCCGATGAGCACCACCGGGCGCCACGTGAGATGAGACGCGCAGGACCGCCGATCCTGGATCGCACCTGCTCCAGCGTGGCAAAGTACAAGGTAATGACAGAACAAGAATCTCTGTCTTCGTCTCTCTTCAGGAGCGTCAACGATGACCTACCGCATGATCTTCAACCAGACCGGCTACTTCGGCAGGGGCGCCATCGCCCATATCGCCCCCGAGATCGCCCGCCGGGGCCTGACCAGGGCTTTCATCGTCACCGACCCGGTCCTGGCCGACAATGGCACCGCGACCCGCATCACCGACCTGCTCGATAAGGCCGGCATCGGCTGGGAGATCTTCTCCGACGTCGTCCCCAACCCGCCGATCGAGAAGGTCCAGGCCGGTCTGGCAGCCTTCCGGGCCTCGGGCGCCGATGTGCTCATCGGCCTGGGAGGCGGTTCCCCGCAGGACACGTGCAAGGCGATCTCGGTCATCGCCACCAACCCCGACTTCGAGGACGTACTGAGCCTGGAGGGCCTGTCCCCCACCACCCGGCCGGGCGTACCGATCATCGGCGTGCCCACGACCGCGGGCACGGCCAGCGAGACCACCATCAACTACGTCATCACCGACACCTCCAAGCAGCGCAAGTTCGTGTGCGTCGACCCCCACGACATCCCGGTCCTGGCCATCGTCGACCCCGACCTCATGGACGGCATGCCCCGCTCACTCAAGGTCGCCACCGGGCTGGACGCCCTCACCCACGCCATCGAGGGCTACATCACGCCAGGTGCCTGGGAGCTCTCCGACGCTCTGTGCCTGCGCTCGATCCAGATGATCGCGGCGAACCTGCGCGCCGCGGCCAACGGGGACGCCGACGCCGTCGAGCAGATGGGGCTGGCGGCCTACATCAACGGCATGGCCTACTCCAACGTCGGGCTCGGCCTGGTCCACGGCATGGCCCACCCGCTGGGCGGGCGCTACAACGCCCCGCACGGGGTGGCCAACGGGATCCTCCTGGCCCCGGTCATGGCCTTCAACGCCGAGCACACCGGGGAGAAGTACCGCGACATCGCCGAGGCCTTCGGGGTCGCCGGCGCCCGGACGATGCCGCTCGACGAGGCGCGCACCGCCGCCGTGGAGGCCGTGGCCCAGCTGACGCGGGACCTGGGCAACCCCACACGGATCTCCGAGGTCGGAGTGGAGGCCGACGGCGTCGAGGCCCTGACCGATGACGCCTTCGCCGACGTATGCACGCCGGGCAACCCGCGTCCCGTGACCCGTGAGGACATCAAGGCGCTCTACACATCGCTGCTCTGAGAGCGTGGGCGAAGCACCCCGGAAACGCCGTGCGGCCCGGCTCCCGTCCATAGGGAGCCGGGCCGCACGGCTCGCGGCTGTCAGCGCGCTCAGCGGCGGATGCCGAGGCGGGCGATGAGGGCGCGGTAGCGCTCGATGTCCTCCTTCATGAGGTAGTCCAGGAGGCGACGGCGCTTACCGATGAGCAGGTAGAGGCCGCGACGCGAGTGGTGGTCGTGGGTGTGGCCCTTGAAGTGCTCGGTGAGGTTGGAGATGCGCTCGGTGAGGATGGCGACCTGGACCTCCGGGGAGCCCGTGTCGCCCTCGTGGGTGGCGTACTCGGCGATAATCTCTTGCTTGCGCTCGGGGGTAACCGACATGCGGACTCCTTCGGGTCTCGTTGCACGGAGCGCCGGGGCAGGTTCTCCCGGGCATGGGGTATCCGTGGCCGATCGACGGCCCGCTAACCATACCAGCGCCGCCGCCCACCAACCGCGCCGGTCTTTGTGCGAACCGGCACAATCCCAGGGCAGAGCTGGGACGCCGCTCCCTCGGCTCCCCACGTCGGCGCCGGAGCGCTCCCCCGCGCCCTCCGGCGCGGCGGCAGCGGCTACTGCGCGGTGACGTCCTCGGGACGGATCGGCTCGGGCACCGGGACCTCCAGGATCCGGGCGGTGTCCTCGATGTCGGCGCGCATCTGGACCAGGAGCGGGTCCAGTCCGTCGAAGGCCAGCATGGGGCGCAGACGCTCGACGAGCTCGATCCCGATCTCCTCGCCGTAGAGGTTGAGGTCGGCTCGCCCCAGGACGTGGGCCTCGACCGTTCGCCGGGGGACGTCGTCGAAGGTGGGGTTGGTTCCGATGGAGATGGCGGCGGGCAGCCGCTGCCCGCCTCCGTCGGCGCCGCCTCCACGCACCAGCCAACCGGCGTAGACGCCGTCGGGCGGCACGACGCCGGCGGTGGCGGCCTCCAGGTTGGCGGTGGGGAAACCCAACTCGCGTCCGCGGCGCAGCCCCGCACGACGACGCCGCGCAGGCGGTGGGGGCGGCCCAGGACTTGGCGCGCCTGGCCCATGTTCCCGCCCTTGAGGCACTGGCGGATCCAGGTCGACGACCAGCGCCGTCCCTCCTCCGAGCGGATCTTGGAGACGATCTCCACCGCGAAGCCGTCGGCCCGCCCGATCTCCTCCAGAGTGGCGGCATCCCCGGAGTTGCGGCATCCGAAGCGCACGTCGTCCCCGACGACGACCGCGCGGGCTCCGAGCAGCCCCTCCAGCCAGGTGCGCACGAAGTCCTGGGGACTCTGGGCGGCGAAGTCGAGGGTGTAGGTGATGACCAGGACCGCGTCGAGGCCGAGGTCGTTCAGTGAGGCGAGGCGGTCGGTCAGGGAGGTGATGAGGGGCAGGTCCACCTCCGGCCGGTGGACGCTGCGGGGATGCGGGTCGAAGGTGACCGCCACGGCCAGAGGCCGTTCACCGCCGCGGGCGAGCTCGTCGGCCAGCTCGACAACGCGTCCCAGGACCGCCTGGTGTCCGCGGTGGACGCCGTCGAAGATGCCCATGGTGACCACGGCGCCCACTCCGCCCGGCGCGCTCAGGCTCGCTGGCACCTGCTCGGCGCCGTACCAGACCTCCACTGTCGATATCCCTGCTCTCGTGTGCCCGCGGGGCGCCTCGCGTCCCTGTTACGCATTCCTGGCCGCACTTGCGCCTGCCACCCCCGCGGCGCAAAAGGGCGGGGACGGCCGCTCGTGCGGGACAACCCTGCCACGGCCGTACCGCCGGGCGCGACCTCGAGGTCTCCGACACGCCTTGACGGTTTTCGACCGTCGGTCTATTCTCGATACCGACCGCCAGTCGGTTAGTACATGAATCCGTTCCCAGGACTACGCAAGACTGAAGTCGAAGACCTCAAGGAGGCCGATGCCATGCTGATGCGACTGCTCAAGGCCGACCTGGCGCGAGGCGCCGTCGTGGCCGCCACCTTGACCGCCCTCATCGCGCTAGCGGCCACACTGATGTCGGCCGGTACTTCCCTGGTCGTGGACAGCCTCGCCGCAACGAGCCGGCTGTCCACCCAGGCCAAGCTGCCGGACCTGGTGCAGATGCACACCGGCCGGATCGACGACGACACCTTGCAGGCCGTCGACCAGTGGGCTGAGGCTCGCAGTGACGTCGCCGACCACCAGGTGATCAAGACCCTGCCAGTACCGCGCCAAGAGCTGACGATTAACGGCCACAACCAGAGCGAGTCCTACACCGAGCCCGCCTTCGTCACCGCCCCCAAACGATTCGACCTGCTGCTCGACGATCACGGCAACCCCGTAGACCCGGGTCCGGGCGAGGTGGTTCTGCCGGTCCACTACCGGGCGATCGAAGACACCAACATCGACATCGGCGATACCGTTACCGTCACCGCCGAGGGCAGGACGACAACACTGAAAGTGGTGGGCTTCGCGCGGGACGCGCAGATGAATGCCGCCATGATCCCCTCCAAACGACTGGTGGTCTCACCCGAGGACTTCTCCACCCTGGAGCAGCAGATCAGCGAGCCCGAGTACCTCTTCGAGTTCGACCTGGCGGACGGCGCCCGCCCCGGAACCGTCGTCAACAGCTATAAGGAAGCGGGCCTGCCCAGCAACGGCGTCAACATCAGCTCCTCGATGATTCAACTCATGAACTCCCTGAACACCATGCTCATTGTGGCCGTGGCCCTCGTGGTGGCGATCGTGCTGGCCGTGGTCGCCATACTCGCGCTGCGCTACACAGTGCTGGCGGCCATCGAATCGGACTTGGCGCAAATCGCCGTGCTCAAGGCCATCGGAGCGCCTCACAGCCGGATACGCCGCCTCTACGTGCTCAAGTACCTGGCCCTGTCAGCGGTGGGAGCGATCGTTGGCTACGCGGCGGGCCAGCCCCTGGCAACAAAGCTGGAGGCCCCTACGACCCTCTACCTGGGCACGCCGCCCAGGACCGTCTGGAGCGTGGGGATCCCCATTCTCGCGGTGCTGGTTCTGGCCGCGGTCATCGTCGGCTTCACGTGCCTGTCCCTGCGACGCATCGGTCGAATCTCGGCGATCGAGGCCCTGCGCAGCGGCACCAGCGCCTCCCTGCGCCCGCGTCGCCAGCGGTGGAGGCTCAGTGGCGTGCGCCGTCTTCCGGTCCAGGTGTGGCTCGGCGCGCGTGAGGCGCTGCGCCCCTCCAACGCGCTGCTGCTCGGCGTCCTGGCGCTGTGCACCTTCACCATGGTGCTGCCAACCAACGTCTCCACCACCCTGAGTAATCCGCAGGTCGCCACCTACCTGGGAGTCGGCCAGGCGGATCTGCGCATCGACGTGCGCACCGGGGTCCAGGATCTGGCCACCGTGGAGAAGGAGGTCGACTCCGACCCCCGTATCATCCGGCATGCCACAGTGCTGCGCCGCAGCTACAAGATGTCTACGAGCAGCGGCGGCTGGGAGCCGGTGATCATCGATATCGGGAACCATGAGGCCTTCCCCATGAAGTACATCTCCGGGCGCGGTCCCACCACGGACGAGGAGGTCTCCCTGTCCTACAGCCAGGCCGAGGCCACAGGAGCCAAGGAGGGATCCACGGTCACCGTGCAGACCGCCGGCGGAGACAAGGAACTCACGGTCACGGGCGTCTACCAGGACATCACCAACAACGGGAAGACCGCCAAGGCCACCTTCGACGACGGTGCCCCCGCGCTGTGGCAGATCATCTACGCTGATGCCCACTCCACAGATCAAGCCAGCGCCTTCGCCCGTGATCTGAACGAGAAGTACCCGGGCGTCCAGGCGATCGACATGAGCGAGTACGCCTCCCAGTTCTTCGGGGCCACCGGCTCCCAGGTTCACCGCATCACCATGATGGCCTGCGCCATCGCACTGGGACTGTCCTTCCTCATCACCGTCCTGTTCACGGTCCTGATCGTGTCGAGGGAGAGGCCTCAGCTGGGCGTTCTCATGGCGCTGGGCTGCACCAGGGGCGCCATCGCCCGCCAGTACCTCATTCGTTTCGGCGTCCTGGCCTTGACCGGTATCGCTCTGGGGCTCCTGGGCACCTTCACATTGGGAGGCTCCGCGATCGGAGCGGCCATGTCCTCTCGCGGAGCACCCGATCTTCAGCTTCTCCCCAACCCGTGGCTAGTGGGACTGGTCCTGCCGGGCGCACTACTGGCCACCGTCATCGGCGCAGTCTCCCTGGCCCTCAGGCGCCTGCGCACCATGTCCCCGTCCACGACCTTGACCACCGGCGAATGAGAGAGACCGATGAGCACCTCGAACCCGACCAGCACCCGCTCGAACGCTGCGAGCGCGAAACCGGCCGAGACCGCGGGCCCCGCCCTTCGCGCCCGTAGCCTGTCCAAGAGCTACGACTCCCCGGTCCTGACGGACCTTGATCTAGACATCGAGCAAGGGCAGTTCGTCGCCATCATGGGGCCCTCCGGCTCCGGGAAGTCAACGCTCCTGCACTGCCTGAGTGGAATGGATCGTCCCACAGACGGCTCGGTGCTCCTGGGAGACACCGAAATGACCACCTTGAGCGAGAAGGAGCTGGCGGCACTGCGGCTGACGCGCTTCGGCTTCGTCTTCCAGCAGGCTCATCTCATGACGACTCTGTGTCTGCTGGACAACATCGTCCTGCCCGGGTTCCTGGCGGGTCTGCGTCCGCGCCCTGAGGTCACGGCGCGCGGAAAGGAGCTCATGGAGCGCATGGGGATCGCCGAGCTAGCCGCCAGCGGCGTCACCGAGGTCTCCGGCGGCCAGCTCCAGCGGGCAGGCATCTGCAGGGCGCTGATCAACGACCCCGGGATCGTCTTCGCCGACGAGCCCACCGGCGCGCTCAACTCAGCCACCGCGCTGCAGATACTCGACCTACTCGGCGAAGTGCATGCCTCGGGGACGACCCTCGTCATGGTCACCCATGACGCCCAGGTGGCGGCCAGGGCGGACCGAGTCCTGGTGCTCGTGGACGGCCGGATCGAGGAAGATCTCCGCCTGGGACGTTACCGGGAAACGGAGGCTCCCGCGCGCCTGGTCTCCGTCACCGAGGCCCTCCAACGCCGTAGCGTGTGACGCGCCGGATTCAGTGGCCGCCGCAGCCGCAGCCGCCACCGGTTGAGGCCGGGGCGGAGATGTCGCGCAGACCCAGTGGGTTGCCGGCCTTGTGCCCGGGGGTGACGCCCTGCGGAGCGGCCCCGCCCAGCGCGGTCGTCACCGCCGCGGCAATGGCGACGGCGTCCACGGCCTCCGGGGAGGCCTGCACGGGCTCCGGCCGATAGCCCTCGCCCAGGGGCTGGGCAACCGCGGGAGCGGCCGCCCGCTCGTCCTGCTCGCTCTGCTTGCCGTGACCGCCGCATCCGCAGCCGCATCCACCGGTCTGGCTCATCATGCCTCCTTGGAAGGAACGCTCATATAGGGTGTCCGCTCGCGCCGGAGGACCTGGTGGTCTCCATCTGTCGCGTCTCAGGCCGGGTCGAGGACCAGGACCGGGCGGGCGCGCGAGCCTCGAGGCGTCAACAGTGCCACGAGTCGCCCATCGGGGGCGAATCCGGCGACGACCCGCTGCCCCGGGGCCTCCTTGGAGGCAACCGGAACCGTATTGCCCACAGGCGACTGGGCCCGCTCCAGGATCGCGACGTCGAGGGGCTGGCCGAACCGCAGCCCACGGGCCTCGGCCTCGGTGAGGTCCAGCCGCTCGAAGCAGCGCCGGGCCACCTCCTCCAAGGGGACTGTGGTGACTCCACGGGGATCGGGGGTAGCGGCGTCGGTCTCGACCTGCTCGGACAGCGCCGTCAGGGTGTGGGCCTGACCGACGTCGAAGGGGCCGACGCCGGTGCGCCGCAGCGCGATCAGGTGCGCGCCGCACCCCAGGGTCCGGCCCAGGTCCCGGGCCAGGGCGCGCACGTAGGTGCCCGACGAGCAAGAGACCACGACATCGAGATCCACGACCTGGACCTCGCCCCCGACTCCGTCCTCGGCGTCCGCTGAGGCATCTCCTGCCGCGGCGCCGGGGAGGTCGACACCAGCCTGGCGGGGCTCTCCGGTCAGCCGCAGCTCATGGATGGTGACGGGCCTGGCCTCCAGCTCGACGTCCTGGCCGTCACGGACCCGCTTGTAGGCGCGCACACCGTTGACCTTGATGGCCGAGATGGCACTGGGCACCTGTTGGATCCGCCCGGTTAGACTCGCCAGCGCCTCCTGCAGGCGGCCTTCGATCAGGTCGTCGATCCGGCAACCGCGAGCGGCGATGACCTGGCCCTCGGCATCCTCGGTGGTGGTCTCCATCCCGAGGCGGATGGTGGACTCGTAGGTCTTGTCCGCTCCCACCAGGTAGGTGAGGAAGCGGGTGGCGCGCCCGATGCCCAGGACCAGCAGACCGGTGGCCATGGGGTCGAGGGTGCCGGCGTGGCCCACCTTGCGAGTGGCGGCCAGGCGCCGAGTCACGCCGACGACGTCGTGGCTGGTCAGTCCCCGGGGCTTGTCCACTAGGAGGACTCCGTCAGCAGCCGTGGCAGCGCCGCGGGCGACATCGGGGCGGCGCCGGCGCATGTCCCGGTTGCCATCCCCTGCCGGCTCAGAGCGTTCGGGCACGCTCACAGGCCCTCGGCGCCCAGGGCGGGCTCCTGAACGGTCGTCTGCTCGTCATCCTCGTCGGCCTCGGTCGTATCTTCGTCGTCGTGGCGGTAGGGGTCGGCCTCGCCCGCATAGGTGGCACCCTCGGCGGCCTTGGCGATCTGGGCGTCGCGCACGCGGGCCTGGGCCAGGGCGTCCTCGAGGGTCTTGGCGGTCGTGGGCAGGGCGTCGAGCTGGAAGGTCAGGGACGGGGTGAGGCGGATTCCCAATGCCTTGCCCACCTCGGAGCGGATGAGGCCCTTGGCCGAGCGCAGAGCCCTGGCCGTCTCCTCGCGCTCCTCGTCGCTGCCGTAGACGGTGTAGAAGATGGTGGCCTGCTGCAGGTCACCGGTGACGCGGACATCGGTGATGGTGACGAAGCCCAGGCGCGGGTCCTTGATGCGCCCCTGCAGGAGGCGGGCGACGGTCTCATGAATGCGGTCGGCGACCTTGCGGGCGCGGGCGGCGTCGGCCATGGCGGAGCTCCTTCACGTGCGGGGGCGCCGGGTCTGCGAGGTCCCGGACTGAGCGATCGTGACCGATCGGCGCACCGTCCTCGCCCGCAGAAGAGCGAGCCCTTCCGAGGCTGTCCAGTGCACTTCACTATGCTACGCGGAGCGATGGCGCAGACATCGTCGCCATCCCCCGAGCGCGAACGGATCAGGAACAGATCACAATGACCTCCTCCCCCACCGCACCATCCTCGGATCCCGAACCCACCAGCGCTCCAGGTGCTCCCGCAGCAGTCCGGGAGCCGGCATCGGTGGGGCTCGACGGGGCCGGGATGGCCCTGGTCATCGGCTGCTACACCCTGTGGGGCGTCTTCCCCCTCTACTTCCACCTGTTGTCCGCGGCCGGCAGTGTGGAGATCATCGGTCATCGGATCGTGTGGACCCTGGGCACTTGTCTGGTGCTCATCGCCGCGCGCCGCCGTTGGGCGAGTCTGGCCCGCGTCTGCCGCACGCCCCGACTGCTCGGAGCGCTGGTCGTCTCGGGCCTGCTGGTCTCGGTCAACTGGCTCGTCTACGTCTACGGCGTCAACACCGCGCGCACGGCCGACGCCGCCCTGGGTTACTTCATCAACCCGCTGGTGACGGTCGCCCTGGCTTCGCTGGTCCTGCGCGAGCGGCTGCGCCCCGTCCACCGGGTCTCGATCGCGCTGGCGAGTACCGCCGTGGTACTCCTGGTGGTGCTCCAGGGCTCGCTGCCGTGGATCTCCCTGGCCCTGGCCTTCTCCTTCGCCCTGTACGGGCTGGTCAAGAAACGGATCGGGCCCGAGGTGGACGCCCTGACCGGACTGACGGTGGAGAGCGCCGTCGTGACGCCTATCGCCCTGGTCTATCTGAGCCACCTGGCCTGGCAGGGGCAGTCGGCCTGGCAGGCCCCCGGCCAGGGCTGGCAGATCATGGCGCTGCTCGGCGTGGCAGGGCCCGTGACGGCCGTGCCCCTGCTGCTCTTCGCCGCCGGAACACGGCGCGTGCCGTTGTCGGTTGTGGGGATGGGGCAGTACATCGCCCCGACCATCCAGTTCCTCCTGGCCTGGGTCGTCTTCCACGAGCAGATCCCGACGGCCCGTTGGGCGGCCATGGTGCTGGTGTGGGCGGCGGTCGCGGTCTTCATCGGCGACGCCGTGCACCAGCTCATTCGCCGTCCTCGTCTGCGCCCGGCAGACCGGCCTCGGCCCTGAAACGCTCCAGAAGCGGACCGATGATGTCCATCGGGAGGGGGAAGACGACCGTGGAGTTCTGGTCGGCGCCGAGCTCCAAGAGGGTCTGCAGGTAGCGCAACTGGAGGGAAGCCGGTGACTTCGAGAGCGTGTCCGCCGCCTGGCGCAGCTCCTCGGAAGCCTGGAGCTCACCGCGGGCATTGATGATCTTGGCGCGGCGCTCGCGCTCGGCCTCGGCCCCACGGGCCATGGCCCGCTGCATCTGCTCGGGGATCTCGACGTCCTTGATCTCGACGACGCTGACCTCCACGCCCCAGGGCTCGGTGAGCTTCTCGATGATGTCGCGCAGGTCGGCGTTCAGGGCGCTGCGGTGGGCGAGCACGGTGTCCAGGTCGACCCGCCCGAGGACGGATCTCAGTGTGGTCTGGGCGATCTGGGAGGTGGCGATCGCGTAGTTCTCCACTGCCATGACGGCTTTGACCGGGTCGGTGACATTGAACAGGACAACGGCGTTGACACGCGCCGGCACGTTGTCCTCCGTGATGACCTCCTGGGGAGGGATGGTCAGGGTGACCACTCGGGTGTCAACCCTTACCAGGCGCTCGAGGAAGGGGACGACCAGGTGCAGGCCGGGATCGTAGACGGGCCGCAGGCGCCCCAGTCTGAAGACAATGCCCCGCTCGTACTGGGTGATGATCTTGAGCGAGAGCACCAGGGCGAGCAGCACGAGGACGGTGAGCGCCACGATGGCGGCGGCGGGAGTAGTCATGGAGGGTCCTTCAGGAAGGTGGGTCGAAACGGGGCAGGGCTGGGTCCGGATCATCTGGCCCTGGAGTCGGTGGCCTCGTTCCACGCCGAGGACCACGAGCGCCGGGCCCCGCCACGGACACTGTCCGAGCCGAGTTCGGCGCCTGAGATCGGGACTCGCCTGCGTGTGCGCAGAGCGGTGACACGGCGCAGCTCGGGCTCTGCGGGGGTGACAGTCCCGCCGTCCGCCTTCCCGGCACCATCAGACTCGGCGACGAAGGAGACACGCACGGTCCGCCCTGACGCCGCTGCACGCGCCTGAGCGGCGGCGATCGCCTCGGCCGCCTCGCGCACCGAACGGTAGCCCGAGGGGCGCGAACCGATTGTCACCGGTACCGGCCCGGTTGAGGCGATGCTCGCCGAACGACGGGCCTCCTCGTCCTCGCGGTTCTCCTGGGAGCCGACGTGGGGCAGGTGTGCCGGTGCGTTGTCGGGAGTGTTCCACAGGTGGCGGGCCAGCGGCAGGACTCCGGTGACAATGATGACAACGGCCGTTGTGCCCAGGACGATGAGGTCGCCGATGGCGTGAAAGGCCGCCATGAGCAGCAGCGGGACGAAGACGCCGACGCAGGCGATGACCAGGCCCACACCGCGATGGAAGCGTCCGGCGTCGGAATAGGGCCACGGGTCGACGGGCCGGGTGATCTCCCGCGGGCCGGGAGTGGGTGAGCAGGTGTCCTTGGACGGGCAGCGCCCGCAGATCGCGTGGGCGCCCTCGTAGCGGATGACGCGCTTGTCCGGGTCGAAGGCGGTGGGCCACAGCCACTGGTCCTCGTGGCATCTCCAGCCGTCGACATCGTCGTGGTAGACGAAGTCCGAGTGGCGCCAGGACATCGAGTGCCGGGCACTGCGTGAGCCGAGGATGTCCACGACCCACGCAGCGGCCAGCATGATGAGCGCGTAGGCGGAGATGAGCCATACGCTCAGATCGGGTGAGCCCATCAGTCGTTCAGCTCCGCGCGCTCACCGCGCCAGGCCTTGCGCCCGCCCTTGATCTCCTCGTAGAGGGCGTTCTCAGTGAAGGCGTCCACCGTCCGTCCACGACGCCAGTTCCTCAGTCCCAGGAAGGCGATGTAGAGGTAGGGCAGGACTCCGCCGATGATGAAGATGAGATCTCCGGGCATTCGTCCCCACTCGATGATCGTGTTGACCGAGTTGGTGACGTAGGTGAGCTGGCGGGCCTCGAAGTAGCCCGTGCCCACCGAGTAGCGCAGCTGGAGGATGCCCAGCGGCAGCAGGGTGGCGAAGCACATCCAGGCCAGGCCGATGTTGAGGCTCCAGAAGGAGGTTCTTGCGAGCTTCTCGGGCCACTTGTCCGCCGGCACCAGGTAGCGCAGGGCGAACATTCCTAGTGCCAGCGCCATGAAGCCGTAGACCCCCATCATGGAGGCGTGGGCGTGGTTGGCCGTCAGTGCAGTCCCAATCTCGTAGTAGGACACGATGGGCAGATTGACCAGGAAACCGAAGACGCCGGCGCCCAGGAAGTTCCAGAAGCCGACGGCCATGAGGAACATGACGGCCCAGCGGTGCGGGAAGGGCCCCGCCTCCTTGCCGTGGCGGTTGGCACCGAGCTGCATGAAGGCCCAGGCCTCCACCGTCAGGAAGGTCAGGGGGATCACTTCGGCGGCCGAGAAGAAGGCCCCCAGAGCCATGTGCTCTACCGGTGTCCCGGAGAAGTAGAGATGGTGCATGGTGCCGATGACGCCTCCGGCGGAGTACAGGATGATGTCCATGAAAATGATGCCCAGTGCGATCCTCTCCCGGACGACGCCCAGGAGGACGAACACGTAGGCGACCATGACGGTGGTGAACAGCTCGAGGAAGTCCTCTACCCACAGGTGCACGACCCAGAAGCGCCAGAACTCGGCGACGGTGACATGGGTTCCGGTGCGGGCCATCATTCCCACTGCGTAGAAGGCCGGGATCGCCAGAGCGGCGAACATGAACAGCCAGGGCATGTTGGCTACGTGCTCGTTGCTCAGGCGCTGGCGCATGGCGCGCCAGATGATGAACACCCAGACGAACAGGGCCAGGGTGAGCAGGACCTGGAAGACGAAGGGCAGGTCGAGGTACTCCCACTGCTGGGAGAACAGCGGCCCCTTGGCCCAGCTCAGACCGTGCTGGCTAGCCCCCTCGGCCAGGCAGGAGAGCACGACGACGACCGTGGCCGCGATGAACAGGGCCCACACCAGGACGTGCTGCTTCCTCGGCTCGCGCCTGGCGATGAACGGCGTCAGGAACAGGCCGGCCGCGAGCAGCCCGATGGCGGTCCAGAACAATGAGAGCTGGACGTGCCAGGTGCGAGCCAGAGAGAAGGGCAGGAGTCGGCCCAGGTCGAAGCCGAAGAAGGACAGCACGTCGGCCCGGTAGTGCTCGGCCAGGGCGCCCAGGAGCGTCTGGACGAGGAACAGGGCGGCGATGGTGAACACGTACCAGGCCACCACCCTCTGCGACTTGGTCAACCCGATCTCCTCGGGTTGCCGGAAGGACAGGGCCGGGGCCTCCTCCGAGTGCCAGCCGATCTTCTGGCTCCAGCGGCCGTAGATGGCGAACATGACCCCGGTTCCGCCGATGAGGACGATCAGCGACAGGACCGACCAGATCATGAGGTCTCCGGTGGGCGCGTTACCGACCAGGGACTCCGGGGGCCAGTTGTTTGTGTATGAGTAGTCGTGACCCGGGCGCTGCGCAGACGAGCCCCAGGCGGTCCAACCGAAGAAGGCCGTCACCTGCTTGACCTGAGCGGGATCGGTGATGAGATCCGGCTTGAGACCATGGCTGTGGGCGTCGGGCCCGAACATCTTGGTGTAGTGGCCAACGGCGTCGTTGTAGGCCTTGACTTGCTCATCGGTCCACACGAGGGTTCCCGTGGAGGGATCGTAGCGGTTGGTCCGCAGCATCTCCTTGGTGGCGGCGGCCGGGTCGTCGACGCCCTGGGAGGCGAGCTGTTCCTTAACGCTCGTGGCCTCCATGCGGAGGTACTCGGCGGTGAAGTCGGGGCCAAGGTAGCCGCCGTGCCCCAGGATGGAGCCGTACTCCATGAGGCCTCTGGCCTGGAAGAGCTTCTGCCCCTCGGTGATGTCCTGCGTCGTGAAGAGGGTCTCGCCGCTCTCGGTGACAACCCTCTCCGGCTGAGGCATGGAGTTGGTGTAGGTACGATAGGCCAGCAGGCCCATGACGGTGAATCCGAAGAGCATGACCAGGGCGACGCCCTGGATCCACCCCTTGCCAATGAGGCGAGCGCGTCGGGAGGTCGCCCCCTCAACCGTGGCAGCGGATGACATGAGAGTACCTCCGTGTATCTCAGGAGACGGCGGACGTCTTCCGCGTCTGGCAGCCACCGTACAAGCACCACACCGTCCACTTACGGAGCAATCCGGGACTACTCCATCAACCCACCGACCGATCGGCCCCATTTCATCAGATCTACACCATGTATATTCAACACGTAGAATCGGTCGACAAGCGGATCGTTGGCTATTTTAACAACAATTCACTTCGCTATTTAGGTAAGGCACCCTTAATACAAACTCTCACGCCGAAGAGTTAATCCCGATCTACTGTCGCAAAGTCCTGTATAGAACCGAGGATCGGCAGTACAATTATTCACACGGCAAGTGTTTCATCCCGTTCGTAAGGCACGATGATGTCCTTTTTGCCCCTAGCCGTACAGACCGCCAACGATGTCGCCCAGCAGTGCGTCGACACTGAGACCTTTCCGCTGTGGCTGCGCGTCACCCACTTCATCAACTTTCTCCTCATGGGCGTCCTCATCCGCTCCGGTATCGAGATCATCGCCTCGCATCCGCGCTTCTACTTCAAGGACCAGTGCGAGCCTGGCTCCGAGTGGATCCGGTTCACCAAGGACAAGGTGCCCCTTGAGGAGGGCGCCTTCACCGCTCGGGACGACCAGCGCGACCTCTCCCCACTCATCTCCCTGCCCGGCCGGGCCAAGATCGGGTTAGGGCGTGCCTGGCACGGAGTAGCCACGAGCTTCTGGCTGCTCAACGGCGTCGTGTATGTCGCCTTCCTCGTGGGCACCGGTGCGTGGCAGCGTCTGGTTCCGACCACCTGGCGGATCCTCCCCGACGCCTGGGACTCATTACTGACCTACGCGCACCTGCGCACCCCGTCCCTGTGCGACTTCACCCCCTACGACGGCCTTCAGCAGCTGGGGTACTTCTTCATCGTCTTCATCGCCGCCCCGCTGATGATCGTGACGGGCCCGGTCATGTCTCCGGCCGTCGTCGGGCGCTTCCCCTGGTACGCCAAGATGTTCGGTGGCCGCCAGGCCGCCCGCTCCTTGCACCTGATCGGCATGTTCACCTACCTGGGCTTCGCCATTGTCCACGTGGGCCTGGTGTTCATCGTGCATGCTCCCCACAACCTCACCCACATCGTCTTCGGCTACTACGACCCCAGCCGTGTGGGTCAGGCCTACGCCACCGTGATCGCGACGATCATCGTCGTTGTGGCACTGTGGATCGTTATGTCCTACTGGACGTTGACGGACACGCGCCGCAGCCAGCGGATCCTGTGGGACGCCACGCGGGGGATCCGCCGCGTCACGGTGGACCGCTTCAACTCGCAGCAGGCGGCCAAGAGGCCGTGGACGGAGAAGGACATCTCCAAGTTCCACTGGGTCAACACCCGCACCCCTTCACGGGAGGAGTCCCCGGAGTACCAGGAGCTGGCGGCGAACGACTTCGCCGACTTCCGGCTCGAGGTGGGGGGCATGGTCTCGGCGCCGGCGTCCTTCTCCCTCGATGAGCTCAAGGCGATCGCCAGCCAGTCCCAGATCACCATGCACACTTGTATGCAGGGCTGGACGGGTATTGCCAAGTGGACGGGGATCCGGGTACGGGATCTGCTCGAGCAGGTCGGCCAGGTCGACCCCGAGGCCGGATGGGTGATGTTCGAGTCCTTCGGCATGGCCCAGCACATGCACGACGGGCGCCCGGTCGAGCCGTACTACACGTGCCTCTCTCTGGACATGGCCCTTGAGGATGACACGATCCTGGCCTGGGCCCGCAATGACGAGCCGCTCTCAGGTATGTTCGGCGCCCCGCTGCGCCTGCGCTGCGAAACGAGCCACGGATACAAGATGATCAAGTGGGTCCGGTCGGTGACGTTGATCCGTCACTACAGCGAGGTCGGTGACGGCATGGGCGGGACCCGCGAGGACTCCGGGTACCAGGACGTCAACGCGCGCATCTGACGATCTCACAACACCTGATCGATTCAGGCCCCACAATGACGGCGGACGGCCACCCCGAGGCGGGTGGCCGTCCGCACGTTGCTTGACGCGGCAGTACTTCAGTCGCGCGGCTTCTCGCGCGTCTCCCAGGTCTCGATGACATCGCCCTCGGTGATGTCCTTGAAGCCCAGGTTGATACCGCACTCGTAGCCCTCGCGGACCTCGGTGACGTCGTCCTTCTCGCGGCGCAGCGTCTCGATGGACAGATCGCCGTTGATGACGACGCCGTCGCGCACCAGACGGGCCTTGGCGCCGCGCTTGATGATGCCCGATCGGACGATAGAGCCGGCGATGGAGCCGAACTTCGAGGAGCGGAAGATCTGCCTGATCTCGGCGGCGCCGAGGTCGACCTCCTCGTAGATGGGCTTGAGCATGCCCTTCATAGCCGCCTCGACGTCCTCGATCGCGTTGTAGATGACCGAGTAGAACTTCATATCGACGCCCTCGCGGTCGGCGATCTCCGAGACGCGCTCGGCGGGCCGGACGTTGAAGCCGATAATGACAGCGGAGTCCACGGTGGCCAGGTTGACGTCGTTCTGCGTGATGGCCCCGACACCACGGTGGATGACGCGCAGGGCAACCTCATCGCCGACGTCGATCTTGAGCAGGGAGTCCTCCAGGGCCTCGACCGCACCCGAGCTGTCGCCCTTGAGGATGAGGTTGAGGGTGTCGACCTTGCCCTCCTTGAGGACGTCGGTGAGGTTCTCCAGGGACACGCGCTTACGACGCTTGGCCAGCAGAGCGGCGCGCTCGGCGGCCTCGCGCTTGTCGGCGATCTGTCGGGCCGTGCGGTCGTCGGGGGCGACGATGAAGGAGTCGCCAGCGCTGGGCACGTTCGTGAGCCCCAGGACCAGGGCCGGACGGGCGGGTCCGGCCTCGGTGAGGTTCTCCCCGTGCTCGTTGAACATGGCGCGCACGCGCCCATAGGCGCTTCCGGCCACGATCGGGTCCCCGACCCGCAGCGTGCCGCGCTCGACCAGGATGGTGCTCACAGCGCCACGGCCCTTGTCGAGCTTGGCCTCGATGGTGACGCCGCGGGCATCGATGTCCGGGTTGGCCCGCAGGTCCAGGGCGGCATCCGCGGTGAGCAGGACCGCCTCGAGGAGCTCGTCGATGTGAAGTCGCTGCTTGGCGGAGATGTCCACAAACATGGTGTCGCCGCCATACTCTTCGGGAACCAGGCCGTACTCGGTGAGCTGTCCGCGGATCTTGTCCGGGTTTGCGCCCTCCTTGTCAATCTTGTTGACCGCCACGACGATCGGCACGTTGGCCGCCTGGGCGTGGTTGAGGGCCTCGACGGTCTGGGGCATGACGCCGTCGTCGGCGGCCACGACGAGGATGGCGATGTCGGTCACCTCGGCACCGCGGGCGCGCATGGCTGTGAAGGCCTCGTGACCGGGGGTGTCGATGAAGGTGATCGGACGCTTCTCATCGTTCAGGTTGACGCGCACCTGATAGGCGCCGATGGACTGGGTGATGCCCCCGGCCTCGCCGGCGACGACGTCGGTGGAGCGGATCGCGTCCAGCAGCTTGGTCTTACCGTGGTCGACGTGACCCATGACCGTCACCACCGGGGGCCGTGGGACGAGGTTGGCATCGTCCTCGTCGGGCTCGAGGTCGATATCGAAGGATTCCAGCAGCTCGCGGTCCTCGTCCTCGGGAGAGACGATCTGGACGTTGTAGCCCAGCTCGGCGCCCAGGAGGGCGAAGGTGTCCTCGTCGAGGGACTGGGTGGCCGTGGCCATCTCACCGAGGTGGAATAGGACGGTCACCAGGGCCGCGGGGTTGGCGTTGATCTTCTCGGCCAGGTCCGTCAGCGTCGCCCCCTGCCGCACGCGCACCGGAGTGGAGCCGTCACCACGGGGAACGACCACGCCGCCGATCGACGGCGCGCTCTGCTGCTCGAATTCCTGGCGCTTTGCCCGCTTGGACTTGCGTCCCCGCGGAGC
>NZ_JH470348.1:150761-160809 GCF_000239715.1 Actinomyces sp. oral taxon 849 str. F0330
CCTTGCCTATCCCCTGTTGCGTGTCTCAGCGGCCCCGGGTGCGGGCCTGCCGCCGCTGCCGGGCTTGGGAGCCGAGGCTGTGGACTTGGGGGCGGTCGCTCCGGGCTTGGGAGCGCCGGCACCCGGCTTGGGGATGGCGGGCCCCGGCTTGCCGGCCTGAGCCGCTCCGGGCTTGGGAGCGCCTTTGGAGGGCTTGGGAGCCTCGGAGGCGGTCTTGGTCGGCTTGTCGGTCCGAGTGTCCGCCGGTGCCTCCTGCACCTGGGCGGCAAAGTGCTCGCGAACCCGGCGAGCGACGGGGGGTTCGACCGCGGAGGAGGCCGCCTTAACGAACTCTCCCTGGTCCTTGAGCCAGGCCAGGATCACCTTCGAGGTGACCTTCTTGCCAGTGGGGTCGAGCTCCTTGGCGAGCTCATGAACGCGTGGTTTAGCCACTTTTCTCCTGTCCGGTTTCCCACCCCGGACAGGGGTGGGTGCTTCTAGAGGCAGCTCATCGCTGGGTACTCATCGGGTGCCCATCGGCTTCCTACCCGCCTTCGCTATCGGTGGTCCGCTCACCCGGTCGGGCAGCGGGGACCTCGCTGTCGTTGACCAGACCCCGTTCCAGGAACCCGCGGACCCGGGCCACGTCCAGTGGTCCGCAGGTGCGCAGGGCGCGTGGAGCGGCGCGTCGTCGCTCAGCGAGGGTGAGGCACTCCGGATCCGGGTGGATCCAGGCGCCGCGCCCGGGTCTGACGGCACGGGCGTCGACGTCGAGCTCACCGCTCGATGTCAGTACGAGGCGCAGCAGCTGCGCCCGCGGGGCCCTTTGCCGGCAGCCGATGCAGGTGCGCTCGGGCACATGAGAGGTGGTCGCCACCGTCCGTCGGTGTCCTTCCGCTGCGTTGCATCCGCTGACGCGGGCACCGCCGCCGGGAGATCCCAGGGCAGGACCCGCAAAGGTCCGCCGGAAAGTCTACATCCCCGCGCAGGACGGTTCAGTCGTCCAGCCCTGAGGCACCTGTCACGTCGTCGGACTGCGATCCCTGCCCCGGAGTGACCTCGCCGGACTCCGCATCGGCGTGGATGTCGATCTTCCAACCGGTCAGGCGGGCGGCCAGGCGGGCGTTCTGCCCCTCCTTGCCGATGGCCAGGGAGAGCTGGAAGTCGGGGACGATGGCGCGAGCGGTGCGCTCCTCGGCGTCGATGACGCCCACCGCGGCCACACGGGCCGGTGACAGGGCGTTGGCGATGAACCGCGCCGGGTCCTCGGAGTAGTCCACGATGTCGATCTTCTCACCACCGAGCTCGGTCATGACCGCGCGCACCCGCTGGCCCATGGGGCCGATGCAGGCGCCCTTGGCGTTGACGCCGCGGACCTTGGAGCGCACAGCCATCTTGGTACGGTGCCCGGCCTCGCGGGCGACGGAGACGATCTCGACGTCGCCGGAGGAGATCTCGGGGACCTCGCGCTCGAAGAGCTTGCGCACCAGGCCGGGGTGGGTTCGCGAGAGGATGATCTGGGCGCCGCGGGTGCCACGGGAGACATCGGTGACGTAGGCGCGCACGCGGTCGCCGTGTCGATAGCGCTCACCGGGGACCTGCTCGTGGGGCGGCATGATGCCCTCGTGCTCCTCGTCCAGGCGCACGTAGACGATGCGGGGGTCGCGCCCCTGTTCCACGGTGCCGGAGATCAGCTCGCCGGTCTTGTCTTTGAAGGCGCCCAGGACCTCGAAGTCGCGGCGGTCCTGGATGCGCTGGACGATGACGCTGCGGGCGGTCGCCTGGGCGATACGGCCGAAGTCGTCGGGGGTGTCGTCGAAGTACTCCCCCGTGGGCTGGTCGTCCTCGTCGACCTCCGGAGCCAGTACACTCATGTGCCCGGTGCGGCGGTCGATCTCGACGTGGGCACCCCGGATGGCGCCGGGGACCTTGGAGTAGGCGCCCAGGATGGCGTCCTCGATAGCGGGCAGCAGGTTGTCCAGGTCAATGCCCAGCTCGTCGGCAGCGCCTCGCAGCTCCGGCATATTGATGTCCATGGGTGCTTGGGTCCTCTCTGGTCCGCTGGGCGGGTGTGCGCTGGGCTCCCCGTCGACGGTAGCCCGTGACGGGCCGTACGGTCCATCACATCTTTTCGGACCGGTCCGTCAACCTATCAGTTATCGAGTCATACATTATTCCTGGACGCTATCCGCCGAAGGTATCTTATAAGCCTCGGCCTGTTGCCCGGTTGTCAAGCCCGGCAACCACCATCTGCGCCTCGGTGATGTCCTCCAGGGCGATGCGCCGCTCGACGCCGTCGATCTCAATGCCAACCAGGCCGCCTCCGTCTCCCCCGTTGACGTCGCCGTCGGCATCAGCCGCAGTGATGACGCCGGCGAGCTCCTCGTCGGCCGTGCGCACCCTGGCGCTATGACCAACGGCACGTCTGAAGTGGCGCAAGGTGGTCAGCTCACGTTCGGCTCCGGGCGTGGAGACCTCGAGGGTGTACTGACCCTTGACGGGGTCGGCCTCGTCCAAGGCCTGTGAGACGGCCGCGGTCACCGGCCCCAGGGCGTCGAGGTCGAGGTCGCCCGGGCCATCGGCCAGGTCCACGAAGACGCGCACGACCGAGTACTTGCCCGCCCGGGTGGTCTCCACGCCCTCGAGGTGGAGCCCGGCGTCGGCGACGACGGGAGCGAGCAGTCCGGTCAGGCTACGGGCCAATGCATTAGCCCCCTTGAGCGGGTCGTGGGCTGCCATAGTCGTTCTTCCTCCCCTGTGGGCCCGGGCGGACAGCTCGGGCGAACATGGTCGACGTGGTCGAGGGTCGGGATCATGCTACCCGCCGGCTGTGGGAGGATTCCCGAGTGAACACTCGTCGCGCTCCCCGCCCCGCCCAGACGAACGACCCCCGGGCGTCGATCGATGACAGGCCCCTTCCCGGCTCCGGCATCGGCGCCGCGGGCCGTCGCATGACGCGCCGCACCGCGATCCTCGCTCTAGGTACCGCCACGGCCGCACTGGGCGGCTGCGGGCTCCGCCTGGGCAAGGGCTCACCGGCGTCTCTGCCGACCGCCTCTCCGGCGGAGGCCGCTCGTGATGGCCTGGCCAGGCAGGCGGCGCTCATCTCCTCCACCGCCGGGGCGGTTGCGGCCGGTGGCGCGGATGCCACCACGGCGGCCCTGGCCGAGGGTGTCAAGCAGACCGCTGACGCCCAGCTCGAGACCCTGGGTGGGGTGTGGGAGCCGTGGGCCTCGCAGGTGCCGTCCTCCTACCCCACTGTGGCCCCGGTGCCCTCGGCCCCGGCCGACGCCACCGCCGAGGACCTGGCCACCGCCCTGGGCGACGGCTCGACGATGGCGCGCAGAGCGGCGATCGGCGCGGCCTCGGAGCAGGACGCCCGACTCTTCGCCGCGCTGACCGTGGCCTGGACCCTTCAACACGATCTCATCGTCCCAGTGGGTTCGGCGGATTCACCGCGCGTGGACGTGGCTCAGGGCAGCAAGATCAGCGCCGGTCTGCTGACCTCCTATGACGCGGCGCGCTACGCCATGGAGGAGATCGCGGCGCGCAGTAACGATCCTCAGCGCACCCAGGCGGTCGACGACGCCAAGGCGGCAACCTCCGTTGTCAATGCCGCAGTGGCCGCTGGCAGCGAGGATACCCGGCTGGGCGCCTACGCCACCCCGAGCGAGTCCTCTGATCCCGGCGTGAGCGCGGAGGTTTCCTGGGCCCGGCAGGTGTGGTCCGCCGTCGTATCGGCGGAGGTGCAAGAGGCCGGTTCGGCCAAGGCATCCACGCCGGCCCGCGAGGCGGCCGTCACCGGCGCGGTCGACGCCGCCCGCCGCGCCACCGCCTGGGGCGCGGACTTCTCCTCCCTGCCCGGATACGCCGCTTGACATGCGTCTCCTCGTAGCGGCTCTGGCCGTCGTCGCCGCCCTGGCGGCCGCGGACCGGCTCTTCTTGTGGATGGAGCGCCGTGGCTGGATCTACTGGCGGCGCCGCAAGCCCGACCCGCGTGGCGCCGTCCTGGGTCCCATCGACAACGTCTTCAACCCGGCCCACGAGCACGTGGTCGAGCAGCAGGAGACCGAGAGGCTTCTGACCGATATCCAGGGCGACGCGGCCCCGAGGTGAGTGGCGATGCGCACTCCTGATCCCGTCAACGCGCAGCGCCCGCTGCGCCGGTGGACACGTCGAGTGCCGTTACGCGACTACCAGCAGAACCTCCTTGACCGGCTTCACCCTGACGACGGCTCCACGCTTCACCTGCTTGCACCGCCTGGAGCAGGTAAGACCCTCATGGGATTGGAACTGGCCGTACGCAACGGTCGCAGAGCGCTCGTCCTGACGCCCACGACCGTGATCCGGGCACAGTGGAGTCAGCAGGCGAGTGAGTTCTTCACACGGAACGATGACGAATCCTTGACCGCCGGCCATCAAACGCCCAACGCTCCTGAGAACCAGGATCACGAACTTCTTGACCTCACGGTCCTGACCTATCAGTCCCTGTCCGTCGTTGACGACGCGACCCCATGGAACGAAGCCGCCCGCTCCCGGTGGGTGACCGAGCTCACCGCCGACGGCAAGAGCCCCGCGAGCGCGCGAACCTGGCTGACGCGCCTCGAGGCCCAGAACCCCACGACCTACGCACGCGGCATCCGTTCGCGCGCTGCCGCCATCCGACGCCGGATCGACCAGCTAGACGACGCAGCCATTGCCTCGCTTCTGTCACCTAACGCTCGGGCGCGCATAGATGCACTGGTAGAGGCCGGTATCGCTACCGTGATCCTCGACGAGTGCCACCATCTGCGGGCGCACTGGGCTGTCGTCGTCCACTTCCTCACGCGGCGTCTGAGGAAGGCGGGACTGGCGCCCACGCTCATTGGCCTCACCGCTACCGAGCCTTCGGGCGAGGACCGATCCACCCGCCGATACCGTGCGCTCCTGGGCGACGTCGACGCCGAGGTTCCAGTTCCGGCCGTCGTCCGCGCCGGTCACCTTGCCCCTTGTCGTCAACTGGCCTGGTTCACGCTGCCCTCCCCGGAGGAGACGCAGTTCCTGGTCACCGCCGGTCGGGAGCTCCGTCACCGTGTTGCTGAACTGCTGCTGAGCTCCGAAGGCATCGACTACCTGCTCCATGTCGTCGCCCCTTCCTCTCAGGCCGCTGCATCTGATGCCCTGAGAGAGTCGGAGCTCCCCGTTAGCCTCGGGGGAGAGAGTGACGGCCCGGACTCGGCACCGGTAGGACCACGAGAACCACCTGATGAGACCGAACTAATACATCGGATCGTGGCGGGTTTCGACGCCGACCCTGTGCTGGCCACCTCCGCAAGTGCACTGCTGCGCAGGACAGGCAGTTACCGGGCCACGTCTTTGAGCGTCCGGGTCGTCCCCTTCCTGCCCGAGCTCGAGCCGCTCGACCTTGACGATGAACTCAGGCTCCTGAGCCAATACGCTCTCGACCGGCTCTTGACGACACCGGAGCGTCGACGGGACTGGGAGTCCGCCCGGGAGCTGCTGAAAGGCTTCGGCCTGCACCTGACCGACTCCGGGATCCGAATGGGACGCTCCCCGGTAGACGTCATCACGGCCGCCTCGAGAGCCAAGGACACGGCGGTTATCGACATTCTGCGCCACGAACTCGACTCCATCGGTGAGCGCTTGCGGGCCGTCGTCGTCAC
This sequence comes from Actinomyces sp. oral taxon 849 str. F0330, assembly GCF_000239715.1. NCBI lineage: Bacteria > Bacillati > Actinomycetota > Actinomycetes > Actinomycetales > Actinomycetaceae > Actinomyces > Actinomyces sp. oral taxon 849. The sequence goes on from NZ_JH470348.1 coordinate 156,404, forward strand.
GGATGCGGCCGAGCGATCCGCTCCCCATCGGGCGCTCGACCTCCCGGTCGCCTCCTCGCGCCCCAATTCTGCGGGAGGCGCAGTACGGTGTATGAGCATGCTGCTCAGTGATGCGCGCCTGCGCTCGTTGCACCCGGTGCTGCTGACCAGCTCCCGCCTGAGCCTGGCCAGCGGGGAGACCTCGCTACTGGATCAACTACGTCGGAGCACCGGTCTCGCGCTCCCAGCCACCGATGACGGCTGGATGCTCTCGGTCACCGGGCAGGGGGTTGGCAGCGCCGGACTCGTCCTGGCCGTCAGTAAGCTGGTCGCGACCGGACGGATACGGCTCGTGGTGGGCACTCGTGGCCTGCTCGGCGAAGGCTGGGACTGCCCAGCAGTCAATACACTCATCGATCTCACGGCGGCGACGACCTCAGCCTCAACGCAGCAGCTACGCGGTCGCACGATGCGTTTGGACCCTGGCTGGGTCGAGAAGGTCGCTCACAACTGGTCCGTCACCTGCCTCCTGCCAGGTCATCCCCGCCTGCGCTCTGACCCGGACCTGAACCGACTGCGTCGCAAGGCCGAGCACCTATGGTCACTGGTGCAGATCGATGACCCGGCGAGCAACCCGGCCGCGGCCTCCAACGGACCTATTGGCGCACCTGTTGTCGAGACGGGGCTCGATGCCATGCTGTCACCGGTCCAGCGCCGCCTTCTCGAGGAACTGGATGACGGCGCCGCCCCAGAGGATATCGACGCACTCAACTCCACCACCCTGGCCAGCCTCGACCGCCAGGTCGAGTCGCGGCGATGGCTCGCTCAAGCACCCACAGCACACCGGGTGTCGCGACGCGGCCGTGGCCGCACGCTAGAGGCAGTCGAGATCACGAGTGCACCGGCCCTACTGCGCCGGGGATCGCCCATGGCCTTCTGGAGCGCTGCGGCTCGCGCCGTTCTCGATGTTGTCCTCTCGCGATACGACCTCGCCGCAGGTGGGGATCCCGCTGACGTGCCCCGCCCCAACCTCGTGGTTCGCGAGAGTCCCACCGATTCGCCCGGCGGATCGCGTCCGAGCGTGCTTATCGGCCTGGACGGGGTGGAGACCCATCAGAGCGCTCGGTTCGCCGATATCCTCAAGGAGCTCCTGAGTTCCCCGGTGCGCCGTCCTCGTTTCATCCTCGAGGTTGCTACCGCGACACTGGCGCGAGGCACGGCCGAACGGCCTCTAAACAGGCTGCGGCGTCTCCTGGGAAAGCTACTGACGCTGGGGGCATGGAACCACGATGACAGTGTTCACCTTGCGGTTCCGACGGCCCTGGCCCGTTCGCGAGCCGATATGGAGGCCTTCGTTCACTCCTGGTCCAGACGAGTGGGTCCGTGCCGGCTTCACCTGGTTGCCGACGCTGATGACGCAGCAGCGCTCATGTCCTGCCGCGGCCTCGGCGGCCCCGCTGGACGAGTCGGTCTGCGCCGCACCAGGCGCTGGCTGGAGGACTGAGCGTCCCCGCGCCGTTCAGTGTCAGGCGGCCTCCAGTGCGGCGCGGACCGTGGCACTGAGCTCGGTCGCGGCGGCATCGGCGGGCACGGAGCGGCGCTCACCGGTGCGGCGGTCGCGGATCTCCACGGTCCCCTCCCTGGATAGGTCCCGACCGACGACGACCGTGTAGGGCAGGCCGAGGAGCTCGGCGTCAGCGAACTTCACCCCGGCGGAGACTTTGCGGCGGTCGTCGTAGAGGACCTCGACGCCGTCGGAGTCCAGGGCCGAGGCGATCCGCTCGGCGACGTCGAAGACAGTCTGGTCCTTGCCGGTGGCCAGGACCTGCACGTGATAGGGGGCGATCTGAACCGGCCAGGACAGCCCCTTCTCGTCGTGGTTGGCCTCGGCCAGGGCTGCCATGACGCGGCTGACGCCGATGCCGTAGGAGCCCATGGTGACCACGCGGGCCTTGCCGTTCTCATCCAGGACGGTCAGCCCCAGGGCCTGGGAGTACTTACGTCCCAGCTCGAAGATGTGTCCGATCTCGATGCCGCGGGCCAGGTGGAGGGGGCCGGAGCCATCGGGGGCGGGGTCGCCCTCGCGGACCTCGGCGGCCTCGATGGTGCCGTCGGCGGTGAAGTCGCGCCCCATGACCAGGTCGAGGACGTGCTTCTTGTCGGTGTTGGCGCCGGTGACCCAGCTGGTCCCCTCCACGATCCTGGGGTCGACCAGGTAGCGCACGGAGCCGGTGAGGACCTCGGTTCCGTCGTCGAGCCTCTCGACGCGGCGCAGCGGCGAGTTGGGGCCGATGGCGGTGGGGCCGATGTAGCCGCGCACGAGCTCGGGGTGGGTCTCGAAGTCGGTGTCGCCGGCCATCTCGACCTCGGCGGGGGCGACGGCGGCCTCCAATCGCTTCATGTCGACGTCGCGGTCCCCGGGCACGCCGACGACCAGCAGCTCGCGATCCCCCCCGGGGTGGATGAGCGTGACGACGACGTTCTTGAGCGTGTCGGCGGCCGTCCAAGCCCGTCCGTCTGAACGCGGGTAGGCCTTGTTGCACAGATCCACCAGCGAGTCGATAGTGGGCGTGTCGGGGGTGTCGACGACGCGGGCCGGGCCGATGCCGGAGGCGTCCACCGCATCGGGGACCACGGTGGTGACGGCCTCGGCGTTGGCCGCGTAGCCGCCTGAGGAGCGCACGAAAGTGTCCTCGCCGATCTCACAGGGGTAGAGGAACTCCTCGGAGTGCGAGCCGCCCATGGCGCCGGCCATGGCGTTGACGATGACGTAGTCCAGACCCAGGCGGGCAAAGATCCGCTCGTAGGCGTCGCGGTGGGCCCGGTAGGCAGCGGCCAGCCCGGCGTCGTCGATATCGAAGGAGTAGGAGTCCTTCATGACGAACTCGCGGCCGCGGATGATGCCGGCGCGGGGGCGGGCCTCGTCGCGGTACTTGGTCTGGATCTGGTAGACGATGGCCGGCAGATCCTTGTAGGAGGAGTAGAGGTCCTTGACCGCGAGGGTGAACATCTCCTCGTGGGTAGGGGCCAGCAGGTAGTCCCCATCCTTACGGTCGTGGAGCTTGAACAGGGTGGGGCCGTAGTCGTCCCAGCGCCCGGTGGCCTGGTAGGGCTCAGCGGGCAGAAGGGCCGGGAAGTGGACCTCCTGGCCGCCCATGGCGTCCATCCCCTGGCGCACGATGTCCTCGATCTTGCGCAGCGTCCTCAGACCCAGCGGCAACCAGGTGTACACCCCGGGGGCGGCCCGGCGGATGTAGCAGGCGCGCACGAGCAGCCGGTGGCTGGCGACCTCGGCGTCGGCCGGGTCCTCGCGCAGGGTTCGGATGAAGGAGGTGGAGAGTCTGTGCAGCACGGGGCGATCCTACGGGCTCCGGCGCCGCCGCCCCAATGGAGCCCGCCGGGTCGCGCGAAATCACGGAAACGGGGCGGCGCATCCCGCTGGCGCCCACGGGGGCTCCAGAACCATCCCCTGGCTGGTCAGATGGGACTTGCGACCCCGGAGAAGCGCCCGATACGCTCGATCCCATCGAGGGTTCGTCGGCCCTCTCATCCCTGAACTCGACCCGCTCCACGCGCTCCCCCGTGTGCGGGCCACAGGCAAGGAAGCATATGGACAGGCACTCCTCCATCCGTGAGGGACACGGCCAGACGTGGGCTAAGGCCATTCTCCTGGGCGAGCACTCGGTGGTCTACGGGCACCCCGCCGTCGCCGTACCGTTGCAGGACCTGCGGATGCGAGCCACGGCGAGCCCGGTTCCGGGCCCCTCCATGTTGCGCAGCCTGGACTACTCGGGGGACCTGGAGCGGGCCGGGACCCGGTTCGCTAGCGTGGCCCGGGCCTTCGAAGTGGCCCGTGAGTTCTCCGGGTGCCTGGACCAGGCCTTCGAGATCACCACCGTGAGCGACTTCCCCCACGAGCGCGGGCTCGGCTCATCGGCTGCGGCGGCCGGGGCGATCATTCGCGCTGTCCTGGACTCCTGCGGACGCCGGGCCGACGCAGATGAGCTGTTCGCACTGACGCAGATGGCCGAGCAGATCGCGCACGGCAAGCCCTCCGGGCTCGACGCCGCCGCCACCTGCTCCCCGTGCCCGATCCGGTTCCAGGGCGGGCAGATGCGCCCCCTGAGCCAGCGCATGAGCAACGCCTCCCTGATCATCGCCGACTCCGGCGTCCACGGCTCCACCCGGGAGGCCGTCGGCGGGCTGCGCCAGCGCTACGAGAACGACCCGGACAACATCGGTCCGCGCATCAACCGCCTGGGGGCACTCACCCAGAACGCAATCACGGCGTTGGACCAGGCCGACGCCCCCACCCTCGGAGCCGCCATGGATGAGGCGCATACGGTCCTGGCCGAGCTCAGCCTGAGCCTGCCGGTCCTCGACGATCTCGCCGAGGCCGCCCGCGCCGCCGGGGCACTGGGCGCCAA
>NZ_JH470348.1:161199-171180 GCF_000239715.1 Actinomyces sp. oral taxon 849 str. F0330
GCCGTACCCCCTGAAGCCGCCGCCGGATCCTCCCCTGCCGCACCCCCGACTGCGACCGCCAGCGCGAACACCAACATCGCACTCATCAAGTACTGGGGAAAAGTCGACGAGGTGCAGGCCATTCCGGCCACCTCGAGCCTGTCCCTCACCCTCGGAGGGACCCGGACGACGACAACGGTCTCCTTCGACGGCGGGGACGGCGCCGCGGATTCGGTGACGATCAACGGCTCCTCCTCCAGCGGTGCGGAGCTGGCGCGGGTGAGCCGTTTCCTCGACCTGGTGCGTTCCCGTTCGGGGATCACGGCAGCGGCGACCGTAACTTCCCGGGCCTCGGTTCCCCTGGCGGCCGGACTGGCGAGCTCGGCCGCGGGCTTCGCGGCGCTTGCGGCGGCCGCCTCACGCGCAGCGGGCATGGACCTCGACGACCGGGAGCTTTCCCGGCTGGCCAGACGCGGGTCGGGCTCGGCGACCCGCTCCATCTTCGGCGGGCTGGTCCGTTGGAACGCGGGCCACGACGACGCCTCCTCCTACGCCGAGCCGGTCGCCTGCGAGATGGACCTAGCGATGGTCGTCGTCGTGCTCTCGAAGAGTGACAAGCCCATCAGCTCGACCCGGGGCATGCGGGCCACGATGAGTACCTCCCCCCTTTTCCCCGCCTGGGTCGAGGCCAGTGGGAAGGACCTTCAGGTGGCTCTGGAGGCGGTCCGGGCGGGCGACCTGGAGCGGCTCGGGGAGGTTGTCGAAGGCAACGCCCTGGGCATGCACGCCACGATGATGGCGGCCCGCCCGGGCATCATCTACTGGCTGCCGCAGACCGTTGCGGCGCTGCACGGGATCCGCGCCATGCGCCAGGAGGGCCTGCCCGTCTGGGCGACGATCGACGCCGGCCCCAACGTCAAGATCCTCACCAAGGGCGCCCGCGCCGAGGAGGTCGCCGCCGCGCTGCGGGACCGGCTTCCCGCAGCCGCCGTCTCGGTGAGGCGCCCCGGCGGTGGGGCGCGTATCGAGGACGGCCCATGACCCCGGACGCCGACGGCGTGGTGTGCAGGGCGCCGGGCAAGCTCTACATCGCCGGCGAGTACGCCGTCGTCGAGCCCGGTCACCGAGCGGTCCTGGTCGCCGTCGACCGATTCATCACGATCCGTCTCACGCCTCGCGCCTCGACCTGCTCCCCCGCCGACGAGCGTGCGGGAACGATCCGCTCGGTGCTGTACGCCACCAGCTCCCGACCCTGGCGCCGTCGCCCGCAGGACGGCCTAGCCGAGGCGGTCGGAGAGGATGACGACTACGTGATCTCGGCGATCCGCGTCGTCGAGGCGCTGGTGGCCCAGGGCGGCAACCGGCTGCGGGCCTTCGACCTGGACATCTCCAGCGAGCTGGACGACGCCAGCGGGCGCAAGCTGGGCCTGGGCTCGTCCTCGGCGGTGACCGTGGCGACGGTGCGAGCCGTTGCGGGACTCTACGGGCTGGGCCTCGACGACCTGAGCGTGTACAAGCTGGCGATGCTGGCCAGTGATGCGATCGAGCCGATCGGCTCGGGGGGCGACATCGCTGCCAGCGCCGTGACCGGCTGGGTGGCCTACACCTCACCCGACCGCTCGTGGCTGCGCCAGGCCCGGCAGCGGGCGGGGGCCGGCGGCTGCGTGAGCGGCCTGGTGAAAGCCGACTGGCCCGGCCTGAGCATCCGCCGCTTGACGCCTCCCTCCTTACGGCTTCAGGTGGGGTGGACCGGGGCTCCGGCCTCCACGCCCGCCCTGGTCGCCGGCGTCCAGACGGGCTCCCAGGACTCCGGCGGCTCCTACGCCGCCTTCCTGCAAGACAGTCAGGACTGCCTGGCTTCCTTAATCGCCGCCATCGAGGACGACGACGCTCGCCAGGTCATGGCCGGCATCGAGCAGAATCGGATTCTTCTGGCCGGGCTCAGCCGAATTAGCGGCCGGGTCATTGAGACTGCCGAGCTGACGCGCCTGGTCGAGATCGCTCGCGGGCACGGGGCCGCCGCCAAGAGCTCGGGGGCCGGCGGCGGGGACTGCGGGATCGCCCTGTGCCCACCGGCCACGGATATTGCCGCCATGCGCACCGCCTGGGAGGCGGCCGGTGTCCGACCACTGGAACTATCGGTCCACAGCCGGGGCCCGTCCACCGACTCCCCCGCCGACGCTCCCACCGATTCTCCCACCGACTCCCCCGTTAAGGTCGCCTCATGAGTCATGAGCCCACCGCCTCGCAACGGGCCTCCCGCAAGGACGAGCACCTGGACCTGGCGATTCGCCTGCACGGTCAGGATCGTACGGGCGCCTTCGACGACGTCTCCTTCATCCACCACGGCCTGCCGGGCATCAGCGCCGAGCAGGTCGATATCGGCACCACCGTCCTGGGCTCCCGCTGGGAAGTCCCTTTCTACATCAACGCCATGACCGGTGGTACGCGGGCGACGGCGGCGATCAACTCCGACCTGGCCGAGGTGGCCGCCGATGCCGGTGTTGCGATCGCCTGCGGCTCCCAGCACGTCGCCCTGCACGATCCCGAGCGGGTCGACAGCTTCAGTGTCATCCGTCGTCGGGCTCCGGGTGCCTTCGTTCTGGCCAACGTCGGCCCGACGGTCGGCCCCGAGGAGGCGATGCGGGCCGTGGAGATGCTTCAGGCCGACGCCCTGCAGATCCACCTCAATGCGGCCCAGGAGATGGTCATGCCCGAGGGCGACCGCGACTTCACCGGTTGGAGCGAGGCGATCTCCGCCATCGCCGCGGCCGTGACCGTCCCGGTAGTTGTCAAGGAGGTGGGCTTCGGGCTCTCGCGCCGGACCATCGAGGCACTGGCTCACACCGGCGTCGCGGCCGTCGACGTGGCCGGGTCGGGCGGCACGGACTTCATCGCCATCGAGAACGAGCGCCGCCCGCGGCGCGACCTGTCCTACCTGATCGGCTGGGGGCAGCCGACGGCGCTGTGCCTGTTGGAGTCGCTGGCGGTCGACGACCCGGTCGACCTGCCGGTACTGGCCTCGGGGGGTGTGCGCAACCCGCTCGACGTCGTGCGGTCGCTGGCCCTGGGGGCGTGCGCCGTCGGGGCCTCCGGGCACTTCCTGCGAACCCTGGTCAAAGAGGGCCCCGAGGCGCTGCGGCAAGAGCTGCATACCTGGAGTGAGCACGTGCGCACGCTGATGACTCTGCTAGGGGCTCCCGATGTGTCGCAGCTGCGCCGTACCGACGTGTTGGTCACTGGGCGCACCGCCGAGCAGGCGCGTGCGCTCGGCGTCGACCTGGGCGGGCTCGCGCACCGCCGCGAGCAATAACCGCCCACAGGCAGACTCGTCAAGGGGGATCGACCCCTCCTCATAATGTTTCGATCGATTGATATGGTGCGGATATCGGGACCCGATGATCTCCCCACCACCGATGTCTCGAGCACTCTCGAGGCCGGCGCCACCGGCCAGGGCTCGGCAGCCGAGCCTTACGCGACACACCACAACAGACGTGCGGCGGAGGCTCGTCCCCAGCCTCCGCCGCCTCCCGTTGGAAGGCCTCAGGCCAGAGCCGCCAGCGCCTTGACGATGCCGGGGGCGGCGTAGAGGGACATGAACTGCACTCCATAGGAGACGCCCAGGCGGTTGAACGACCCGCATGCGATCCCGACGAGCAGGACCCCGAAGACGTTAGCCAGACCCGCCTTCTGGTCGGCGTCGATGTAGGCCAGCAGGACGACGAAGGCGACGAACAGCGCCAGCACCGCCTCGTGGGGGATGCGACGCATGACGAAGTAGGTGATCTGCGAGGACCAGCGCACGGCGATGATGTACGTGATCGCGACCGCGACGAGGGCGCCGAGGGACACGGTGATGATGAACCAGGGCAGATCCAGTAGGTGGTGCAGATTGTGCTGCTTGGTGTAAACCGACCCGGCATTGAAAAGTGGCCCGGCGGGGCCGGCGGACACCCCGGAGATCGGGACCCCGAGCGCTACCAGCGGGATGATGACACCGGCTAGGTAGGTCGAGTGGGTCAGGGCGCTCATGACCGTCACCGCACGCTGTGCGCGAGGTACTCGGTCCTCGTTCTGACGGACCACGGAGGCCTCCCCCAGCAGGAAAGTCAGGCCCACCGGGCTGAGGATGAACAGCGGGGTGGACGCGGCGGCCATCGCGGCGCTCCACCAGCCCTCGGACCTCGTGATGAGGCGGCCCGGCCACAGCGCCTGCCGGCCGAATCCGGAGCGCAGCAGCTCCGCCTTGGTGCGGCTGCCGTGGGGCAGCGCCTCCCGGCGCTTAGCGTTGAGGAGCTCAAGGAGGGTCAGGAGCATGGGCCCCACGGTGATCCCGAGGAAGAAGGAGGTGTTGACACTGGCCTTCTCCGGGATAATACCCGCGCCCCGATAAAGCGCCGGAAGCGCCTGGAACAGCAACGCCATAGGAAGAATCGCCACCAGAGAGAGAATGCGGTTCTTCCCAAGCAGGGCCAGAACCACGGCACCGGCAGCCAGAACGATATCGGAGTTGGACTTGATCCAGTCGGCCATGGGCAGCAGCAGACTAGCAAGGAGGAAGCTCAGGGGAATGGAAATGAGGGTTCCGATGGCCGAGCCCACGGCCATCTTCCGGATCGTGCCCGAGGCCAGACCCTTGTCGCGCAGCACCATGGCATGATCCATGAGCGGAGCGGACATCACTCCGCCAGGAAGACCGACCAGCGCCGTCGGGATTCCATTCATGAGATTGAGCGTGACAACAGCGGAGACAAAGAATGCGAGTACCACGTGCGGCGGCGCTCCCGCGAGGATGATCGCAAGGGTGACGGGTGCGAGCACCCCCGTCTCGTCGGTACCAGGGATGAAACCGATGAAGGTGTAGAGGACCACGGCCGCCAGAATGGCTGCCACCATCATGAGAAGAAGGCTCACAGTCACTGATCTCCGCCTTCACTCGCGCCGGCGCTCGGCTCATCGACAATGACGACCTCTCGCTTGGGGCTCACGAGGAAGCAGCAGGCGATAAAACCTGCAGTGGATGCTCCCAGTCCCCAGAACAGCGGCTTCCCTCCGAAAAAGGAGGAGAAAAGTACCGCTGCGACGATGCATACCACCGATATCAGGAGACAGATGAGCAGGTCTCTGGGTGAAACGAGGTCATTCCAGACCTCGATATTATTCTGACGCTCCGTGCTCCCGGAGTCGGCTTCGACCGTATTGCGCACGGTCGGTGATCGTAGACGAGTCGACTGAGGCGCTCCATATGTTGTTCACCATGACTTTGCAGGCACTCTGTAACGAAACGGCATCGTCTCGACTTTCCGTCTTACAGCAGCACGGTGGCGAACAGGCCCACCTGTTCGAACCCCAAGGAGCGGTAGAGCGCCAGGGCTGGAGTGTTGTAGTCATTCACGTAGAGGCTCACGACGCCGTCGGCCCCGACATGGTCACGGCGTACGGCGTCCACCACACCGGCCAGGGCGATCGCCCCCACACCTTGTCCACGCAGGTCGGGGCGCGTCCACACGCCGGTCAGCTGGGCTACGCCGCCGGCCGGGGAGCGCCACAGGGCTCCGACGTCGGCCTTGAAGGCCACTGCCCGGGGTGAGCCGGGCCGGACCGGCCGACCCGCGCCGTCGTCGAGAACGATGTAGCTGCGCCCCTGCTCGATAAGCCAGTTGACGTGGCGACCGTATCCGGGCCCGTCAGCAGTGGGGTCGTAGCCGAGCTCACCGCTGAACATGTCCACCGAGGCCGGCAGCACCAGCCCCGCCTCGTCGGGTCGGGCGGGGCGGACCGACCGGCTCACCCAGGTCAGTGAGGGGCGACGGCGCACGTGCGTACTCGTCACGCCTCCGCCCGCGCGCGGGGCGGCGAGGACCGGCTGTCGCCAGCGCTCATGGCGGGCGCGCGTTCCCTGCTCGCTGAGTCCGCCCCATACCGCGGCGACGTCCCGGGCCGGTCCCGAAACGGATCCGCGCCTCGATAGACGGGGCCCGGCGTGCTCGGCGAGCGCCCGGATCTCGCCGACGTCCGCCGCTCGCAGGCCGTGCTCGGGGCGGCCAGCCAGACCGAAGAGCATAAGGGAGCCGACTGACCAGGCGGCCGCGACGGGACGGGCCAGGCCCCCCCACGGCGACGACATCACCGCGCCCCCATCTGGGCCATCGCTGCATCTGCTGGACCAGGCTCACGGCGCCGACCGGGTCGAGGGAGCACAGCGACATGACGCCCGCCACCTGGTCGGAGGGAACCGGTGTCAGACCGTCGGCGCCGTGCTGGGCGCGCCCGTGATCGCGGTGTCGCAGGAAGCTCATACCCTTTTAAGGCCCGGGCGGGCGCCCGACGGCCCCGCCCCGCCGGCCCTCAGCCGACGGCGGAGACCATGGGGGTGGTTCCGGCCAGGGCCTCCTCCCCGAGTTCCTCGGCCATCCCGGCCGCTAGGGCCTCTGCGTGCTTGAGAAGGGTTTCGACGACCTGGTCCTCGGGGACGGTCTCGACGACCTGACCGCGCACGAAGATCTGCCCCTTGCCGTTGCCCGAGGCGCAGCCCAGGTCCGCCTCGCGGGCCTCACCGGGGCCGTTGACGACGCATCCCATGACGGCCACGCGCAGCGGCGCGGTGACCTTCTTGAGCCCGGTCTCGACCTCCTCGGCCAAGGTCCACACGTCCACCTGCGCACGGCCGCAGGAGGGGCAGGAGACGATCTCGAGCTGGCGCTCTCGCAGGCCCATGAACTCCAAGAGCTTGGTCCCTACCTTGACTTCCTCGACCGGCGGCGCGGACAGGGAGACGCGGATGGTGTCGCCGATCCCCTCGGCGAGCAGGGTGCCGAAGGCGGCGCAGGACTTGATAGTGCCCTGGAAGGCTGGGCCTGCCTCGGTCACGCCCAGGTGGAGGGGCCAGCGGCCGGCTTCGGACAGGAGCCGGTAGGCCTGCACCATGGTGACGACGTCGTGGTGCTTGACGGAAATCTTGAAGTCGTGGAAGTCGTTCTCCTCGAACAGACCGGCCTCCCAGGTGGCGGACTCTACGAGGGCCTCGGGGGTGGCCTTGCCATATTTCTTGAGCAGGCGCTTGTCGAGGCTTCCGGCATTGACGCCGATGCGCAGGGAGACGCCGGCGTCGGAGGCGGCCTTGCAGATGTCGGCGACCTGGTCGTCGAACTTGCGGATGTTGCCGGGATTGACGCGCACGGCGCCGCAGCCTGCCTCGATGGCGGCGAAGACGTACTTGGGGTTGAAGTGGATGTCCGCGATGACGGGAATGCGTGACTGCTTGGCGATGATCGGCAGCGCCTCGGCGTCCTTGTCGGTGGGGCAGGCCACGCGGACGATGTCGCAGCCCGCGGCCGTCAGCTCGGCGATCTGCTGAAGGGTGGCGCCGATATCGTGGGTCTTGGTGATGGTCATCGACTGCACGGTGATGGGGGCGTCTCCGCCGACGTTGAGGCTGCCGACCCTGATCTTGCGGGTTGGTCGGCGCTGCGCCAGAACCGGGGCCTGGGCGCGCATCGTGGGGATGCCAAGAGCGATCGCTTCAGTCACCCGACCAGTATGTCACCCGCCCAGCCCGGCCCTGTACCGCAGGCGTGTGGCATCGCTCCCGCCGGTGTGGGAGCACCCCGTCATCATGGGGCTCACAGCGGAGCGGCGATATCCACCCATACCAGGACCAGGGCCATGACGATGAGCAGGCCGAAGACGACCTGGCCCGCCGGGATCATCTTGGCCGTGTCCACCGGTCCCGGATCGGGCTTCCCCTGCGCCTTGGCGATCATGCGCCGGATGCCCTCCCAACAGGCTCCGGCCACGTGCCCGCCGTCGAGGGGCAGCAGGGGTACCAGGTTGAAGGCGAACAGTGCCAGGTTGAGGCTGCCCAGCAGCATGAGCATCGTGCTGAACCTCATGGACAGCGGAACCTCCCCGCCTCCGGTCGCACCGCCACTGGTGGCCTGTCCGGCCATGCGCCCCATGCCCACCAGGCCCACAACGCCGCTGTCGGCGCTGCGCTGCTCCATGCCCAATCCGGCCTGGACGGCGTGGTAGAGCCCCACCGGGAGGGTGGCGATGGCCTTGACCGTGCCGCCGACGGCCTGTCCGATGAAGCCCGGTATCTTGGCCGGGCTCTGCGGAATGGTTCCCAGGGAGGGAGCGATCCCAACGTAGGGACGGGCCTCGGTCCGCACGGCGCCGGTGGCGTCCTTGACCGGGGCGCCCTGGGAGTCGCGGACGGTCCGCTGGGCCTCGACCGCTGTGACGCTGACGGTACGCGTGGCACCGTCGCGCTCGATGACGACCTGGGTGGGGTTGGTTCCTCCGGCGGCGATCCGGGCCTGAAGTTCTCCCCAGGTGGAGACCTCCACCCCGCCCCAGGAGACGACCCGGTCGCCTGTCTTGATTCCGGCGGCAGCGGCCGGACCGGCCGGGTCGGAGTCCTGACAGGGGACGTTCGCATCGACGTTGGATGAGACGCAGGGCTCCACCTTCGACAGCGTGGTCGTGCGCCCCGGGATGCCGACCGCGCCGATGGCGATCGCCAGAAGTAGGATTCCCAGGACCAGGTTGGTGAGGATCCCGCCGGCCATGACGATGAGCTTCTTGGGGACGCTCAGGGTGTAGAAGGCGCGGTGCTCCTCGCCGGGCCGGATCTCCTCGAGGGCCTCGGCGCGCGCCTCGCCGACCATGCCGAGACTTCCGTCCTTGCGGCGCCGGTCCGGCCTTCCGGGTTTGGCCGGCGGCAGCATGCCGACGAGCTTGACATAACCACCCAACCAGAAGGCCTTGACGCCGTACTCGGTCTCGCCGCGCTTGACCGACCAGATCCTCGGTCCGAAGCCGATGAAGTACTCCGGGACTTTCACACCGAACTTCTTGGCCGGGATCATGTGCCCGAGCTCGTGGAGGGCCACCGAGATACCGATCCCGATGATGAGGATGACGATGCCCAGGATGTAGGCCAGGGTGGTGCTCACGAATGAATTCCTCCGTTTCGTGCCGCGATGAGCTCGTCGGCGCGGGTGCGCGCCCAGGTCTCCACCGCCAGGACGTCGTCGAGGCTCGGGGAGGCGAGGCCCTCGTGCTCGCCCAGGACGGTGGCGTCAATCTCGACGATGTCGAGCCACTCGATCCCGCCACCTAGGAAGGCGGCGACGGCCTGCTCGTTGGCGGCGTTGAGGACGGCCGGGTGGGTGGGTGAGGCCGCCACGGCGCTGCGGGCCAGGTCGACGGCGGGGAAGGCCTCGGAGTCCAGCGGCTCGAAGGTCCAGCTGATCGGCTCGCGCCAGTCGTTGGGCGCCACTAGGCCGGACAGGTCGGGGCGACGGGGCCAGGTCAGTCCCAGGGCGATGGGCAGGCGCATGTCGGGCGGGGAGGCCTGGGCGATGGTGGCGCCGTCGGTGAACTCCACCATGGAGTGGATGACGGACTGGGGGTGGACGACGACGTCGATCTGCTCGGGCGGCACGTCGAACAGGAGGTGGGCCTCGATGAGCTCGAGTCCCTTGTTGATGAGGGTCGAGGAGTTGATGGTCACCACCGGCCCCATGTCCCAGGTGGGGTGGTTGAGGGCGGCGGCAGCGCTGATCCCGGTGAGCTCCGCGCAACTCCTGCCGCGGAAGGGGCCGCCTGAGGCGGTCAGGACAAGCCGTCTCACCTCGCTGCGTTCGCTGATGACCGCGCTGGTCAGGCCCTTCTCGTGGCGGCCGCTGGCGAGGGCCTGGGCGATGGCGGAGTGCTCGGAGTCCACGGGGACGACCTGGCCTGGTCGGGTCAGCGACTGGCGGACCAGGGCGCCCCCGACGACGAGGGACTCCTTGTTGGCCAGGGCCAGGCGGGCGCCGCTGCGCAGGGCGGCCAGTGTGGGCAGCAGTCCCACGGAGCCCGTGATGCCGTTGACCACCGTGTCATCGGGCCCGAGCCCTGCGGCCTCGACTGCCGTGGTAGCGGCATCGGGGCCGGTGAGGATCGTAGTGACCGGGTCGGGACGGCCGGCCGCCGTGGCCGCGGCCACCAGGGCAT
>NZ_JH470348.1:171239-176879 GCF_000239715.1 Actinomyces sp. oral taxon 849 str. F0330
GGGGAACAGGAACGTGACGGTGCGTGGCCGGTCAGTGGGGCGGCGGGTTTCCTCGGGATTTACTCGACGTGGCTCGGTCTGCTCGGTCTACTCGACGGACAGGAGGACCTCGACGACGCGCGCCAGGTAGCGGTCGACGCTGGGCTCCCCGTAGGCCTTGTTGCCCCGGGCGCGGCGGAAGACCGCTCCGCGCACCTCGCTGGAGGTCAGGGTGGTGTCGGAGTCGAAGTAGCCGGCGATGCGGTCCATGAGGGCGTCGACGTCGGTCTTGTCATACCCCTGTCCGGAGGCCGGGGCGAAGCGCTCACCGGCCGGGCGCAGGAGTCGGGGGTAGAGGGTGGTGGCGAGCTGGGTGACCTGGTCCATCCAGGCCTGCCTCCCATTCTTGGCCACGAAGGCGGCGCGCCGGCGCTGGAGGAAGGCGGCCTCGAGGCGGTCGAGGGCCGCGTCCACGGCCTGGGGCTGGTAGCCGCGCAGAACCACGTCGAAGGCGACGGTGCGTACACCCTCGGAGTCCATCTCGTCGAGCTCACCGGCGTCGTAGATCTCGTGAGCCGTCTCGAAGTAGCGGTCGACCTGCTCGGGGCGGTAGCCCGGTCGCAGGAGCGCTGACTTGGGAAACATGTCGCTCATGTCGTCTTAGCCCTCTCCTGGTTGAGTACCTCGGTCGCGAGCTGACCACAGGCACCGTCGATGTCGCTGCCCCGAGTGTCTCGCACCGTCGTGGTAATTCCGGCACGCCGAAGCGTGTCGACGAACATATCTTGAACCGCAACCTCCGAACAGGTCCAGATGGAGCCCGGGGTCGGGTTGAGCGGGATGGGGTTGACATGTGCCCATCCGGTGTCCCTGCGGTTGAGCTCGTCGGCGAGCAGCTGGGCGCGCCAGGCGTGGTCGTTCATGTCCTTGATGAGCGCGTACTCGATGGACACGCGCCGGCCGGTGGCCAGGAAGTAGTCGTGGGCGGCGTCGAGCAGCTCGCCGACCTTCCACTTGGAGTTGACCGGGATGAGCTCGTCGCGCAGCTCGTCGTCGGGGGCGTGCAGCGAGACGGCCAGGGTGACCGGCAGGCCCTCGCCTGCGAGCCTGCGGATGAGGGGGACCAGCCCCACCGTGGAGACGGTGATGCCGCGGGCCGACAGGCCGAACCCCTCGGGGGCCGGGTCGATGAGCCGGTGGAGAGCGCCGACGACATTCTTGTAGTTGACCATCGGCTCGCCCATCCCCATGAACACCACGTTGGACAGGCGCGCCGGTCCCCCGGTCAGCTCCCCGGCCGCCGAGGCCTGGGCGGCGCGGCGCACCTGCTCGACGATCTCCGCGGTCGACAGGTTCCGGGTCAGGCCCATCTGGCCGGTGGCGCAGAAGGGACAGGCCATGCCGCAGCCGGCCTGGGAGGAGACACACAGGGTGGTGCGGTCTTTGTAGCGCATGAGGACGCTCTCGACCCGGACGCCGTCGTGCAGCTCCCACAGGTGCTTGATGGTGCGTCCGCCGTCGGCGCGCATGGTGCGCATCGGGGTGATGAGCTCGGGCAGCAGCTCGGCGCACAGCTGCTCACGCTGGGAGACGGGCAGGTCGGTCATGTCCGCGCTGTCGCGGGTGAAGTGCGTGAAGTAGTGCCGTGAGAGCTGGTCCGCTCGGAAGGAGGGCAGGCCCGAATCCTTGCAGGCGGCCTTCCGCCCCGCCAGGTCGAGATCGGCCAGGTGTCGGGGGGCCTTGCCGCGCGCCACCGGCACGGCGAAGGACAGACGCGGCTTGGCATCGGGGCTGGTAGCGCCCTCGGGCGGCTGGTCGGTGGGCATCACCTGGACCCGGCCGTCACGCGGGCGCCCGCTGATTCCGACCGGCTGCGGGCGCCGGGGGTGCTGCTGTACTCGTGAAGGACTCACGCTCGTGCTCCTCATGTCCCGGGGCTGGGGAGGGCCGGGCTGGTCGACAGGGGGGATTGGGCATGCAGCCCTATTTCACCAGGAGGGTGAAGGCGTAGACAAGTGGGGCCGCCACGAGGATGGAGTCGAGCCGGTCCATGATTCCTCCGTGGCCGGGCAAGAGCGTTCCCATGTCCTTGAGCCCCAGGTCGCGCTTGAGCAGGGACTCCCCCAGATCACCCAGGGTGGAGACGACCACGGTGCAGGCGCCCAGCGCGGCTCCGGCCCACCAGGGTCCGCCGATGGCCCAGACGCACCCGGCCCCGGTGGCCACGGCCGCGATCAGGGAGCCCATGAGCCCCTCCCAGGACTTCTTGGGCGAGACCGAGGGGGCCAGGGGGTGACGGCCGAAGGTGATGCCCGCCAACCACCCGCCGGTGTCGTTGGCGGCGGGCAGCGCGATGAGCATCATGACTTTTCCCACTCCGTGATCCTGGACCAGGAGCAGGATGGCGAAGCCGGCCAGGAAGGGCAGGTAGGTGGCGGCGAAGACCGAGGCGGCCGCGGCGCTGGAGCGCGAACGACGGACCTCGTCATGGGCCTCGGTGCGCGGGATGTCATGGCCAGCCTGCTCCAGGACGGTACCGGTCTCGGCCTCGGCCTGGTCCATGAAGCTCCACAGGACGCAGGCGCCTGCGGTGGCCACGTAAGCCCCGAAGGCCGCCTCCGCCCCGAGTTCCCAGGCGCACACGGAGATGCCCAGGGTCCCCAGCCACAGCGGCGCCAGCGGCAGGCGGATGCCCTTGCGGGCGAAGGCCGCCGCCAGCTCCCACAGGGCTCCGCACACGGCCAGCACAGCGACGCCCACGAAGATGACCTTGTAGAAGACTAGGGATCCCAGGACCACGGCGACCAAGAGGATCGCCACCCCGATGGCGGCGGGCAGGTTGCGGCCCGCCCGCCCGGTGGCCGGCAGGGGGTCGTGGTTGCGCGTAGGGCGTGGGTTCAGCAGAGTCGTCACAGGGCTCACAAGGGTCGGCGGGACGGGGGAGGAACCGGCGCGCACAGACGCGGCGGCACCAGGGATCGGAGGGTCAGACCTCCAGGAGCTCGCCCTCTTTGGCGCTCAGAGCGGCGTCGATCTGCTCGACGAAGCGCTTGGTGAGTCCGTCGAGCTCGTGCTCGGCACGCTTGACGTCGTCCTCACCGGCTTCGCCGTCCTTCTTGATGGCCTCGAGCTCCTTCTTGGCCTTGCCGCGGATGCCGCGCACCTGGACACGAGAGTCCTCGGCGCGGGAACGGGCGAGTTTAACGTAGTCCTTGCGGCGCTCCTCGGTCAGCGCCGGCAGGGTGACGCGGATGACGGTGCCATCGTCGGTGGGGTTGACACCGAGGTCGGACTCGCGGATGGCGGTGACGATGTCCTTCATGGCGGAGCGGTCGAAGGGGCTGACCAGGACGGTGCGGGCCTCGGGGATCGTCAGGGAGGCGAGCTGCTGGAGCGGGGTGGGGGCGCCGTAGTAGTCCACCACGATCCCGTTGAACATCGAGGGGTTGGCGCGGCCGGTGCGGATGGAGGCGAGCTCGCTCTTGGCGGCCTGGAGGGCCTTGTCCATCTTGTCCTCGGCCTCGAGCATGACGTCGTCGATCATGGTGCTTCCTTTGCTGGGCGGTCGTGGGTTCGTGTATCGGTGTCGGCCATCGCGGGGACGGCGGTGCAGGCGGTGGGTATGCGGCGGACGGGTCCGGGGCCCTGGGCGGGTTCGCCGTCGGTCCCGCGGAGGCGGCCACCGGGTTAGTTGCAGCTGACGAGTGTTCCGATTCTCTCACCCAGGAGGGCGCGGGTGATATTACCGGGCTCCCCCATGCCGAAGACGCGCATGGCTAGGCCATTGTCGCGGCACAGAGCGAAGGCGGAGGCGTCGACCACCTGGAGGCCGTCGGCCAGTGCCCGCTCGTAGGTGAGGTGGTCGAGGCGCCTGGCATCGGGATTTCTACGGGGATCGGCGGTGTAGACGCCGTCAACGCCGTTCTTGCCCACGAGCAGCTCGTCGCAGTGGGTCTCCAGGGCCCGCTGGGCCGAGACCGTGTCGGTGGAGAAATAGGGAAGACCAGCGCCAGCGCCGAAGACGACGACTCGGTTCTTCTCCATGTGGCGGATGGCGCGCAGAGGGATGTAGGACTCGGCGACCTGTCCCATGGCGATGGCTGTCTGGACGCGGGCCGGCACGCCCGCCTTCTCGATGAAGTCCTGGAGGGCCAGGGCGTTCATGACGGTTCCCAGCATGCCCATGTAGTCGGCGCGGGCGCGGTCCATGCCCCGAGAGGAGAGCTCGGCGCCGCGGAAGAAGTTCCCGCCTCCGACGACGACGGAGACCTGGATGCCAGCACGGACGGCGTCGGCGATCTGGCGGGCGGCGTCGGAGACGACGTCGGGATCCAGCCCTATCGACCCACCCCCGAAGACCTCCCCGGAGAGCTTGAGCAGGACGCGTCTGGGGTGCGTGCCGTGGGCGACGCGGTCATCACGAGCCGGTTCCTGACTCATTGCGCTATGTCTCCTGGGTTCGGTGGGCAGGCTGCGCACAGCCTACCCCGTCCGCGACGGCACCGGGCCACGATGGTGGTCACCCGGAGGGGTCAGATACGCCATGGGACTATGCGCTGCAACATGCCGGACCGGCCGTCGACGAATCGGGCGACGAAACGGGGCGGGGCCACGAGCATGGTGCTCGTGGCCCCGCCCCATCAGTCCTCGGCCGGTCCGACGGCGCCGGTTCCCGGCAGGCCGGACTTGCGGCGGACGGCTCAGGCGCCGACGCGGAAGCGGACGAAGCCGGTCAGCTCGCCGCCGGTGGCCTCGATGACCTTGCCGACCGTGGTCTTGGGGTCCTTGGCGAAGGCCTGGTCGATCAGGACGTTCTCCTTGAAGAAGCCGCTGAGGCGACCCTCGACGATCTTGGGGATGGCCTTCTCAGGCTTGCCCTCGGCGCGGGTGGTCTCCTCGGCGATGGTGCGCTCCTTGTCCACGACCTCGGCCGGCACGTCGTCGCGGGTGGCGTAGGCCGGGGAGTAGGCGGCGATGTGCATGGCGACGTCGTGGGCTGCCTCGGCGGCCTTGGCGTCGGTGCCCACCAGGACGCCGACCTGGGCGGGCAGGTCGGGGTTGGTGCGGTGCAGGTAGAGCTCGATCTTGTCGGCCTCCAGCCGGCCGACGCGACGCACGACGATCTTCTCGCCGATGACGGCCTGCATGCCGTCGGTGAGCTCCTTGACGGTGGAGCCGTCGACCTCGACCTCCGCCAGGGCGTCGGCGTCGGTGGCGCCGGAGTCGAGGGCGGCGGTGAGGACCTGCTCGGCGTAGTCGAGGAACTTCTGGTTCTTGGCCACGAAGTCGGTCTCGGCGTTGATCTCGACGAGGACGCCGACCTGGCCGTTGCCGGAGTCGACGACCTTGGCGGCGATGAGGCCGGCGGAGGCGGCGCGGCCCTCGCGCTTGGCGATGCCCTTGAGGCCCTTGACGCGAATGATCTCAATGGCCTTCTCGGCGTCGCCGTTGGCCTCGTCGAGGGCCTTCTTGACGTAGAGCATGCCGGCGCCGGTCTTCTCGCGCAGCGCCTTGATGTCGGCAGTGGTGTAGTTCGCCATGAATGTCTCCTGGTCAGTCAGTGACTAATAGACGTGTGAAAAAGAACGTGTGAAAGGTGTTCACAGCGCGCAGGCGCCGCGCTGTGAACAAGAAGCGAGGGCGATGCGCCCGGGCTCAGGC
>NZ_JH470348.1:177086-207575 GCF_000239715.1 Actinomyces sp. oral taxon 849 str. F0330
TCGGCGGTGGCGTCGGCGACGACGCGGGTGAGCAGGGTGACGGCGCGGATGGCGTCGTCGTTGCCGGGAATGCCGTAGGTGGCCTCGTCCGGGTCGCAGTTGGTGTCCAGGATGGCGATGACCGGGATCCCGAGCTTCTGGGCCTCGGAGATGGCCAGGTGCTCCTTCTTGGTGTCCACGACCCACACTGCCGCGGGGAGCTTGCTCATGTCGCGGATGCCGCCCAGGGTGCGCTGGAGCTTGTCCTTCTCGCGGCGCATCATGAGCAGCTCCTTCTTGGTGCGGCCGGAGCCGGCCACGTCGTCGAAGTCGACCTGCTCGAGCTCCTTCATGCGGTCCAGGCGGGCGCGCACGGTGGAGAAGTTGGTGAGCATACCGCCCAGCCAGCGCTGGTTGACGTAGGGCATGCCGACGCGCTGGGCCTGCTCGGCCACGGCGGCCTGGGCCTGCTTCTTGGTCCCGACGAACAGAATGTTGCCGCCGCGAGCGACGATCTCCTTGACGAAGTCGTAGGCGGTGTTGATGCCCTCGATGGACTGCTGGAGGTCGATGATGTAGATGCCGTTGCGCTCGGTGAGGATGAAGCGCTTCATCTTGGGGTTCCAGCGACGGGTCTGGTGCCCGAAGTGGACACCGCTATCAAGGAGCTGGCGCATGGTAACGACGGCCATGACGGTCCTTCCGTGTGTGCCGAGAGGTTGCTCGACGCACGATCATTCGGGGGACGGCCAAGCAGTGCGCTCGGGCGCGTCCCGGCTGTTCTTCTCTCTGGGTTGTTCCCCTTGGCTCCGTACGCTCGAGGGCGCACGCCGAGACGGCGACCGGCCAGGATGCCGATGCGGATGGGGCCTGGCGCCTGCGACGCACGGCCACCCGTTCACCGTGGCGAGCCATAATGACCGGGACCGCGACCGTGTCGCCCGGAGGGACGTCCCGAGATGCTCGGGTGCAGGCGCGCGAAGTCAGCATTCCTGGCTCGTCTCCCACCGATGCCGGAGCGATCCGCAGAATGCTGCGGGGCGAGGCTACCACAGGGCCATCCCCGCTGCCGAGGCGGATTCGGCGGCATTCAGAGTCATTCCGGTCACCACAGGCCACTTCCCGAGAGCGTTTTCCACAGGGCCGACGACGTCCCCGGCGAGCGGGGTCCGATGGCGCGCACCCTGATGGCATGCACCCAGGACAGAAACTACAGACAGCGCAACGAGTGCAGCGAGCACACGGGGCATGCGGGGAACGTCGGGAACGCGGCACCGGGTTGCCGGGGCGCCGTAGGCCCCCTCGCGTACCCCCTGATGCGCCTCACACTCCAGGCGCCGGCAGAACCCGGCGCCTGGCGGTTGCGACCACGGCCCTGCTCGTGACCGGAGTGCTCACCGCACTACCGCCGGCCACAGTATCTTCTGACGGATCGCCGACTGCTCCGGGTCCGGGCTCGGCTCTGCGCGAGGATTCCGGCTCACCACCGGAGATCGGGGATCCTGCGTTCCCCGAGGTCGCGAGCGCCTCTACCGGGCCGACCGGTTCAGCGACTTCAGCGACCTCACTGTCCTCCTTCTTCACGGAGGCCAGCCTCATCACCCGGTTCATCGAGGAGACGGGTGCGGGCGCGCAGCAAGGTGTGGAACAGCCCCTGGAGCCCCGGCGTCCGCGCGGACGCTACCAGTGGCCCACCGGCGCACCGGCCGCCGTCGTGGAGGGCTTCGATCCGCCTGCCGTGGTGTGGGGACGCGGGCACCGGGGAGTCGATCTTGCGGCCGCGGAAGGCACGCAGATCCGCAGCGCCGCTGCGGGAACGGTCGTCTTCGCCGGCACGGTTGCCGGGCGCCCGGTGGTCTCAGTCGACCACGGAGACGGGATCCGCACCACCTATGAGCCGGTGGAACCGAGCGTCAGTGCGGGTGAGACGGTGGATGCGGGACAGGTCATCGGCACCTTGCTGCCGGGGCACCGTTCGGACGGGGTCTGCGCCCTGCACTGGGGGGCGCGCACCGGCCCCAAGACCTATATCGACCCGCTGCGCCTGCTCGAGCCGGCTGTCATCCGCCTCAAGCCGATCCAGTAGGGCCGGGCGATCGGCGTCTCAGGCGCGGGGGAAGGCCTGCTCGTAGACACTGCGAAGTCGCTCGGCCGAGACATGGGTGTAGCGCTGGGTGGTGGCCAGTGATGAGTGTCCGAGGAGCTCCTGAACGCTGCGCAGGTCCGCTCCCCCGCTCAGGACGTGGGTGGCTGCGCTGTGGCGCAGCCCGTGCGGCCCCAGGTCGGGGACCCGGGCGGCTGCGCACAGCCGGTGGACGATCTCCCGCACCGCTCGGGGGTCGATGCGGCGCCCTCGCGCCCCCAGGAAGAGCGCGGCTCCGGCGTCGGGAGCACAGATCTCGGCGCGCAGGCCCAGCCAGTCCTCCAAAGCCCTGGCGGCGGGCAGCCCGTACGGCACGGTGCGCTCCTTACGGCCCTTGCCCAGGACCCTCAGGGTGCGCTGGGAGTGGTCGAGGTCGGTGACATCGAGGCCGACGAGCTCGCTGACCCGCACGCCGGTCGCATAGAGCGTCTCGATAATGGCCAGGTCCCGCACGGCCAGGGCGTCCCGGTCCGAGGCGAGGTCGGCGGCGATCTTGAGCAGATGCGAGGCCTGCTTAGTCGTCAGCACCCCGGGCAGGCGGTTGTCGACACGAGGGGAGCGCAGGCGCGCGGCGACGTCGGAGGCGAGCAGCCCCTCCTCGAAGGCCCAGGTAGAGAAGGTTCTTATAGAGGCGGAGCGGCGGGCCAGGGTGGCGCGCGAATGCCCGCTCGCGGCCAGTGCGGCGAGCCAATCCCGCAGATCAGCCAGATCGAGGGTGGCCAGGGCCGGGCCGACGGGCTCGGCATCGTCCTGACCGACGCCGAGGAAGCTCAAGAGGTCGCCCACGTCGACGAGATAGGCGCGCACGGTGTGCGGGGACAGATCCCGTTGCAAGGACAGGTGCCTACGGTAGGCGGCGAGGAGGTTGGCGCGCGTCCCTGGCATGGCGGCCCCCTTGGCAGCGGTATTCGCGGGTGAAAGACAGGTGGGCTCGAAGAACTGTACGCGGGCGTCGACGATGCGCCGGGCATCGACACAGCAACAGATCTCGCGATGTCTGTCAATAGGCACCACAGCCTTTCTACCATTTGGACGGTCATGGCATCCTTGGAGGAAGGATGGCCTCGCTTCTCGGGCGACCGTTCCCAGGCATCCCGACCCGCATGACAGCAGAACCTCAAGGAGTGACGACGATGACTGAAGAGCCCCTGCTCCTCGACTTCGTTGGCGAGCTGTTTCGGATCCAGCCCGGAACGTCCTTCCAGATCGGCCGAGAAGGTGATCTCGTGCTCGACGAGGACAATCTCTTCCTCCATCGGCGCTTTCTCATCATCGAGCACGATGCCGATCTGTGGTGGGTGGCCAACATCGGTTCCCGTATCGGCGCCACGATCACCGAGCGCTCCGGTACCTCTCGCTCGTGGGTGGCTCCCGGCTCCCGGGTACCACTGGTCTTCCCGGACATGGCGATCGTCTTCACCGCGGGCTCCACCACCTACGAGATCCTTCTGCGGGTCCCCTTCCCCGGGTACGAGATCTCTCAGAACAGAAACGTGCCACCGGCCTCGGGCCAGACCACCGTGGGCATGGTGAACCTGACCCGTAATCAGCACCTGGTGACACTGGCCCTGGCGGAGCCCTGGCTGCGTCGTACCGGCACCGGCCCGGTCGATCTGCCTCGCAACACCGACGCCGCCGCCCGCCTGGGATGGAAGATCACTCGTTTCAACCGAGCACTGGACAACGTCTGCGACAAGCTCGACCGCGTCGGGGTCAGGGGTATGCGGGGCGGCCCGCGCATGCACGCCTCCTACAGGCGCACCGCGCTGGTCGACTACGCGCTGACGGCACGATTGGTCACCATCGAGGATCTGCCGCTGCTGGACGAGGAGGCCCGCCATACCAGGCAGGAGCTCGCGCTGTCCTCCGTCACCGTCATCTGACTCCTGCGGGGCACCGCCCCGGTGGGCGCGCGGTTGCACCGATCCGCCAGCGGTACGAGGGCTTGTCCCCGGATGCTAACGACGCCTTCGCCAGCCCGTGGCGGTGCGCTCCACCCTCCCCATGAGCTCCAGTACCCCCAAGGCCGTTGTGGTCTCCTTCAGGGACAGGCCCCCGGAGCGGACGATGGCCTCGGTGGTAGCGGATGCTCGGACCGGCATGGCATCCAGGACGACGGCACTGTCCGGTTCCAGTCCGTCCAGGAGGCCGTCTCCCGCCAGCCCGGGATCCTGCTCCTTGACGGCGTCGGCATCTACAGTGCCCAGCGGAGTCAAGAGCTCGAGGGCGTCGTCGGCATCGGTGATGCAAACCGCTCCTTTGCGCAGGAGGCGGTGGCAGCCGACCGAGGACATGGAGGTCACCGGTCCGGGGATGGCGCCCACCGGTCTGCCCATGTCGAGGGCCCTGTGGGCGGTGGACAGGGCTCCGGAGCGCCAGGCCGCCTCGACCACGATCGTCGCCCCAGAGATGGCCGCGATGACGCGGTTGCGTGAGACGAACCGGTGGCGGCCGGGCTGGCATCCCGGCGGCACCTCCGCCACCAGCGCCCCGTTGGCGATGACCGCCTCCAGCACACCGGCGTTGCCGACTGGGTAGAGACGATCCACTCCCCCGGCGGACACGGACACGGTGGGCCCTTCGCACAGGGCCCCGCGGTGCGCGCATGCGTCGATGCCGAAGGCGCCGCCGGAAACGATGAGGCCGCCCCTCGCTGTGACCCCCGAGGCCAGGGACGTGGCCACACCCTCGCCGTACCGGGTGCATGCCCGGGCCCCCACCAGCGCCAGGCTCAGTCCGTTGGCCGGGCCCGCCGGCATCCGTTGCTCGCGAACGGGCAGGTTCCGGGTGCCGACGATCGCCTCACGGACGAGTGCTCCAGCCCGCCCACCGATGTCCGCACTGCTCCGGTCTGCCTGTGCACCGTCGTTCCGGTTCCTGGGCCCTGAGCCGGCCCCGTCACCGCTCACGTCGGCTTCCTTCAGGTCCCCGGCGCTGACCAGCAGCGACGGATCGCCGCGCACCCACAGGCAGAAGGGCGGGTGGTCCAACTCATCGAGCCCCGGCGGCCACCAGGCGTCTCCGGGGAGGATGAGGCTGCCGCCGAGGCGATCGAGCACGTCCAGCTCGCGGCGGATGTCCAGTCCCTCCAGGCGCGGCGCCCATCTGGCGGAGACCTGCGCCCAGTGAGTACTGACCGCACCCGCACTGGAGGTGCCCGGGGGTGGTTCCGGAACGGGTGGGCGCGGGGCGCTGCGCACGTGTCCCGAGGAGTCGATGGCCTCCTCCAGGAGCCATCTCAGGGCGGCGCTTGGTCCGAGCCGGCCCACCAGCATCGCGGCAGCGGCGCTGTCGGGCTCCGCCAGGCGCGACCATGTGGCTCGAGCCAGCGCCGGGTCGTCGATGTCGTAGGGCAGGCCGGGAGTCAATTCGGGAGTCATGGTCTTACTCCAGAGGTTCTCAGGGCCAGTGCGGTCCCGATTTGGGTGAGGGTGAGCGCGTCGGCGCCCTCGAGATCGGCCAGGGTCCAGGCCAGTCTGAGGACCCGGTCCACCCCGCGCAGAGACAGGTCCCCACGTTCCAGGGCGCTCATGAGCCGGCGGCTGAGCGGAGCGCTCAGTCCGCCGTTGGGACCCCTGAGGTAGGAACCGGGAACCTCGGCGTTGAGGCGCCATGGTGTGCCGGCCAGGCGGCGCTCCGCAGCGCGCCGGGCCCGCAGGACCCGCTGCGCCACCACGGCGCTGGACTCGTTGCCCGCCGGGCCGGCGAGATCGGCGGCGCTGACGGCGGCGACCTCGACCTGAATGTCCACCCGGTCCAGCAGGGGCCCTGACAGGCGCGAGAAGTAGCGTCGTCGCTGCAAGGAGGTGCAGGTGCACTCCAGGCCGCGGCCACCGGCCTTGCCGCACGGGCAGGGGTTGGCGGCCAGGACGAGCTGGAAGGCGGCCGGGTAGCTGGCGCGGCCGCCCACGCGGTCGATGGTGACCGTTCCGGACTCCAGGGGCTGGCGCAGGCAGTCCAGGACACCGGCGCTGAACTCGGGGGCCTCGTCGAGGAACAGCACGCCGCGATGGGCCAGCGAGACGTCTCCGGGGCGGGGCAGACCGGATCCGCCTCCGACGACGGCTGCCCGGGTGGCGGTGTGGTGCGGCGCGCGCAGCGGTGGCCGGGTGATGAGTCCATGAGCGGGGTTGAAGGTGCCGGCCACGGAGTGGATGGAGGTGACGGTGACGGCGTCAGAGCGCTCCAGGGGCGGCAGGATCGAGGGCAGACGCTCGGCGAGCATGGTCTTCCCCGTGCCCGGCGGCCCCACCATGATGAGGTGGTGGCCCCCGGCCGCGGCGACCTCGAGGGCCCGCCTGGCCTCGGCCTGCCCGACGACATCGGCCAGGTCCGGCGGCTCGCGATCCTGGGCGGCGGCTGGATCTGCGTCGTCGCGCAGCTCGGCGATCTGCTCCACCGCGGCGGCCACGGCCGCACTCAAACGCCCGCCGTAGCGGTCCACGAGCTGACCGATATGGCTGATGGCGGTGACCCGGGCGCCGGGGACCAGTTCGGCCTCGGCGGCCGCCTCCCGGGCGACGACGATCTCCTCCACCCCGGCGGCGACCGCGGCCTGGACGCTGGGCAGGACACCGCGCACCGAGTGCACCGAGCCGTCCAGCCCGAGCTCGCCGATATACACGGTGCGCCTCAGGAGACCGGCCGCGGAGCGCCCGAGCCGCCCGCGGGCGCCCAGGACGGCCAGCGCGAGCGCCAGGTCCAGTCCGGTGCCGGTCTTGCGCAGATCCGCCGGGGAGAGGTTGACGGTCAGACGCTGCTCTCCCCAGGTGACGCCGCAGGTGCTCAAGGCCGCACGGACGCGCTCGCGCGATTCTCGTACGGCGGCGTCGGGCAGGCCGACGAGGGTGAAGCCGGGCAGGCCCTGGACGGCGTGGGCCTCGACGTCGACGATGTGTCCGGCCAGCCCGGTCAGGGTGACCGCGAGTGTGTGTGCTAGCCCCATGACGCGCCCACCGCCCGGTGGTGTCGCAGCAGAGCGGGCTGCGCCTCGCGAAGCAGGATGGAGACGACGTCGAGGCGCAGGCCGGCGTGCGGGACCTCGTGGGCGGCTGCCCATGCGGCTGCCAGGGCGCGCAGCCGGGCGAGCTTGCGTGCGTCGACAGCGGCGGCCGGTGGGCCCTGGCGCAGGGAGCTGCGGGTCTTGACCTCGACAACGACCAGGGCGGGTCCTTCTCGCACCTCGCTGAGGCGGTCGATGTCTCCGCCGGGTTCCGGATCCCGGCCCCCGGGGTCGGGGTCGAGGGCGATGATGTCGAGCTCCCCGCGCAGCCCGCTGTTCGGCCGCCAGTTGCGCTCGAGGATCTGCCAACCTATGTCCTTCAGATAGACGGCCGCCAGATCCTCCCCGCGGCGCCCAGTGCGCAGGTGGGATGGGCGAGTCGAGGAGGCTCCCGCGTTATCCGAGCTCTCGGCGGGGTCGGTGGGGACCCCATCGCCGGAGCGCGCTGCGATCGCCGTTCTCCCCGTTGCGACTGCTGTGACCTGTTCGGCCATGCCGATCACCTCCGCCACTAGCCTGAGGCCGGATCGACCGATTCGCGTCACGGCCCGATCGGCCCTGTGGAGGGCACTGGTGAAAGCCGTCCTGTGGCCACCGGGCGACCGCGGTGCTCAGCGGACGGTGCGCGGTGGATGGCCAGAACAGGGGCAGCAGAGCGCTAGGAGGAGGGAATGTCCATCTCGAGCTTGGTGAGCTCCTCGACATTGACGTCCTTGAAGGTGACGACGTGGACGGACTTCACGAACCGGGAGGCGCGGTAGATGTCCCATACCCAGGCGTCCTCGAGGGTGAGCTCGAAGAAGACCTCCCCACCGTTGGTGCGTACCTGGACGTCGACGGCGTTGGCCAGGTAGAACCGTCGTTCGGTCTCCACCACGTAGGAGAACAGGGAGGCGACGTCGCGGTACTCCCGGTACAGCGAGAGCTCCAGCTCGTTCTCATAGGACTCGAGGTCTTCTGCACTCACCGGGCCATCATGCCTGTCGGCGGCGCTCGGGCCCAGCAGGCTGCCAGGGCGAGTCGGTCCTCCGGCCGGTCGTTGTCCGGCCGGTGGCGCTGGGTACCCGGCGCGTCAGCTCCGGTACTGCTCCACCCCGGGCAGACGCCAGCTGCGCCGGTGCTGGTTCCCGGCACCCAGGGTGGCCAGGGCCTCGATATGGGTCGGCGAGGCGTATCCCTTGTTCGAGGCCCACCCGTAACCGGGATCGTCCAGATCGATCATGAGGGAGTCCCGTTCCACCTTGGCCAGGACGCTGGCTGCGGCGACGACGGCGCAGCGGGCGTCGGCCTTGACCTCCATGCGCACCGGCGGGGTGGGGGTATCCACGGCGGGCTCGGGCGCCGCCCGCGGGGGCCGCCCGTCGCCCAGGACGGTGAGCAGGTCGGGCTGCGGGGCGGTGAGCCAGTCGGCCACGCCGTCGAGAATAACGATGTCGGGGGCGTGTCCGCGCTCAGCGACACGTTGCAGGGCTCGCAGCCCCGCCAGTCGCAGAGCGCCGACGATACCGCGTTCGTCGATCTCGGCGGGCGAGGCATGGGCGACGGCGCAGTCCACCAGCCAGTTGCGCACGGGCTCGACCAGGTCGGTGCGCGCACGGGCCGTCAGCTGTTTGGAGTCGGCCAGGCCTTCGGGGAAGGCATCGAGGGTGCCGCGTCCCACGATTGCCAGCCCTACGCTGACCGGTCCGGCGAGCGCACCGCGCCCGACCTCATCCAGGCCGCCGACGTAGTCGTGGGTCTCAAGCAGCTCGTTCTCGAGAGTCCGGTCGGGGCGGGGCCGCACTCGACGGCTCACCGCGTCATCCTCATGTCCGTTCCCGAGCCGCCGGATCCGCCCGAGGAGTTCGGCGAGTCGCCTCCTGCCGGGCCCGTGTCGGATCGTTCGCCGCCAGATGTCCCGGGCTCCGTGTCATCGCCCCCGATCCCCGAATCCGAGCCGATCCGGCCAGGCCCGTTGCGTTCAGAGCCGTCGGTCGCCTCACCGGTGTCGCTCTGCGAGCCGTCCGGGACCGTATTGTCCTCGTCGTCGGGGTCGTCGGCGTCGGTGGGCCGCCGCGTTGGTGCGGTTGGCCTGCTCGTAGCAGGACTGGATGAGGAGGGGGTCGGCGATACCGCGGTGGCGTCGTGATCAGGCACCTGGGAGAAGACCCGGTCTCCTCCCCCCAGGCTCCCCCATCGGCTCAGGCTCGTCCAGGAGAAGACCGCCTTGGCCACTCCGACGACATTCGTCAAGGGCACGAATCCGCCGTGTGCGTCGTCGCGGTGATAGCGCGAGTCCGCCGAGTTGCTGCGGTTGTCCCCCATGACCCACACGTACCCCCGGGGGACGGTGACGTCGAAGGACGTCAGGGACGCGGACTGGCCGTCCTTGACATAGTTCTCCGTGACGACGACGCCGTTGACGCTCAGTGTTCCCTTTCCGTCGGCGACCACGTGGTCGCCTCCGACCCCGATGACCCGCTTGATGAGGTGGTGGCCGGTGCGCTCGGGCAGGAGGTGCAGGGCGACGAAGGTCTTCTGGACGGCCCCGCGCAGTCCCGTCGGCTCCTTGACGTGGAGCCAGTCGTCGGGGTCGGAGAAGACGACGACATCGCCACGGTCGATGCGGTCGGAGTCGAACATCGTGACCACGACCTGGTCTCCGTTGCGCAGCGTGTTCTCCATGGAGCCCGAGGGGATCTCATAGGTCTGGACGACGAAAGTCCGCAGGAGAGCCGGGACCAGGATGATGACCGTCAGGACCAGTAGCACCCTCGTCAGTCGCTGTAGCGGGGAACTGGTCTGCGGCGGAGGAATGGCGGGAGCGACGTTCCGACGTGGCTGGATGGAGGGGGGCAGGTCTACGGGCCCGTCGTCGGGTTCGGGATCTGCGTCGGGGTCGATGAACGGGTCATAGTCCCATTCCTCGCTGTCATCGACCGGGGCCGTGCTCGGGGGCTCTCCCGACGGATCAAGAGATTCGTCGTTGTCCTGGGGAGAGCTTGCGGAGGGAGCGCTGCAGGAAGGGGTGGCGGCGGATCTGGAGGCAGGGCCGATCTGCGAAGGAGCGGCCTGCTTCAGGTCCAGTCCGACGTCGTCGGCCTCGTCCTGCGGCGGTCTCACCGTGCCCCTTCCCCCCTTTAAATCGATGTACGTCGGTCCGCCGCTACACGGCGATGAGAGATGACGAGCGCCCGGAGCCCGAGGGCTCCGGGCGCCGTCTTAAGAGCGCGGACACTCAGTCCTCGCGACGCTCCTTGATCTTGGCGGCCTTACCGCGCAGGTTGCGCAGGTAGTAGAGCTTGGCGCGGCGCACCTGGCCCCGGGTGACGACCTCGATCTTCTCGATGGAGGGCGTGTGGACGGGGAAGGTACGCTCGACGCCGACGCCGAAGGAGACCTTGCGGATGGTGAAGGTCTCCGAGACGCCGCCGCCCTGGCGGGCGATGACCACGCCCTGGAAGACCTGGACGCGGGAGCGGGTTCCCTCAACGACCTTGACGTGGACCTTGAGGGTGTCCCCGGGACGGAAGGAGGGGATGTCGTCGCGCAGTGATGCGGCGTTGATCTCGTCGATCAGGTTCATGTTTCTCTCCACACCCGTGCCACTGGTCAGGAGTGCTGGTTCGGCGGCGCCGCGCCGTCGGGGGCAGCGCCGGAGGTGGACGCCCTTGGGCTCCCTCGAGGCGGCATCCTCCCCAGTGGCAGAGGAGCCGCAGGACCCAAGTGCCCGCTCAGTTTGCCATAGGCTCGCACCCAGGGACGAGCGCGCCGGCATCGACGTGCCTGAGTTCACGCCTTGTCCCCGTCTCGGCGCGAGCCCCGGGACGCGTCGCGCTGCGGGAACTCACCGGCGCGATGGGCCAGAGAGGGCGATACCGGCTTGCGGCGGGGCCGAGTGGTCAGTTGTCGGAGCCGGCCAGAGTACGCGCCGGGGTGGGCTCGGTGGGGGCCTGCGGGATCGCCGTCGGAGTCGACGTCGGTTCGGGCACCTGGGAGAAGACCTTGTGGCCGGAGCCCAGGCTGGACCAGTGGGAGTAGGGCCACACGACGTTCTTGGCGACGCCGACGACGTTGCCCATGGGGACGAAGCCGTGGTGCGCATCGTTCTGGTGGTAGCGGGAGTCGGAGGAGTTGGCGCGGTTGTCCCCCATAACCCATACGTAGCCCTCGGGCACGGTGATGTCGAAGGCGAGGTCGGACGCCGACCGGCCGGGCTTGAGGTAGTCCTCATGAAGTTCGACGCCGTTGACGCTCAAGGAGCCGTTCCCATCGGCGACGACGTGGTCGCCGGGCATACCGATGACGCGTTTGATGAGGTGGTGTCCCGCGTCCTGGGGGAAGATGCGGATGGCGACCAGGAAGTCCTGAAGGGCGCCCTGCAGGCCCGTGGGCTCCTCGGTCATCAGCCAGTGGTCGGGATCGGTGAAGACGACGACGTCGCCACGGTGGATGTCGTCGGAGTCGAACATCGTCACCGTGACGCGGTCGCCCTCGTTGAGGGTGTCCTCCATCGACCCGGAGGGAATGGTGAAACTCTGTATGACGAAGGTGCGGATGAGGGCGATGATTGCCACGGCGACAACCAGGTAGGACAGAGTGATGCCCCACTGCTTGAGACGGGAGCCGATCCGTGCCGCCGTCGAGGACGGCTCGGACGCCCCGGTGCTCTTCGCAGCCGTCCCGCCGTCATCGCTGCGGGTGTCGCCCGTGCCGTCAGTCATGTCCTTGAGGTTCTGGTCGGGTCCGCTACTCATAGGCCTTCTCCTGTCCGCCGGGTCATGACGACGTCGTGGGCGTCCTGGCCCCCGACGTTGTAGGTGCGAGTCCCGACCTGGCGGAAGCCGGCCCGCTTGTAGGCCTTCTGGGCGCGCTTGTTGGTGATGTGGGTGCCGAGCCAGAGCAGACTCGTCCCGTGGGCGGCGGCCTGCTGAGTCACGGCGCTCATGAGCGCCGGGGCGAGTCCCGAGCCTCGCATGGCGGAGTCGATATAGACCTTGGACAGCTCGCCGACGGCCTGCCCCGGGCGAGCCCGGACACAGGCAGGACGGGGATCGATCCCGGGGGGAGGATCACCTGCGGCGTCGTGCTCCTCCCGCAGCACAGCCGCGTAACCCACCAGGTTGAAACCATCTGACGTCTCGGTAGGCTCCGTCCCACCGGATGTCCGCATGGCGGGCAACGGGGCAAGAAGCTCGGCGACGACGAGGTCGACGCGCTCGTCGTCAGCCCAGGTAGAGAACAGCTCGGGCACGAGGCTGGTGGCGATGTGCTGGGTGATGGACTCGGGGGCGATGACCTGCTCGCAGGCATCGGGGAAGGTGCGGGCCGCCAGGTCCGCCAGCGCCTCGGCGTCGCGCGCGGTGGCGGGGCGGATGCGCACCGGCACCGGATGGGCCGCCCCGACCGGAACCGCCCATCCCAGGGTCGCCAGCGTAGCGCGGTCATCGCGGTCCAGGAGCCCAGCGTCCAGGTGCTCGATCATGTCGGGGCGGCGGCTGACAGTGCGGGCAATGGCCAGGTCCCGCCGGGTGCGGGCGATGCGGGCATGGTCACCGGACAGCAGGACGGGGTCGACCTCCAGGTCACGCCACCGGGTGGGGCGGGTATGGACGGGGTACTCCAGCAGACCCGCGGCTCCGTGGGACTCCTCGATCAGTGACTCGGGGTTGCCCAGGACACCGGGCAGGAGACGGGCGATTGCCTCGATCATGACGATGGCGGCGACCTCTCCCCCGTTGAGGACGTAGTCGCCGATGCTCAGCTCACGCACCTCCACGCCGCGCGAGGCGTAGTGCTCGGGCACGCGCGCGTCGATGCCCTCGTAGCGGCCGCAGGCAAAGACCAGGGAGTCGGCGCCGGCCAGGTCCTCGGCGGTGCGCTGGGTGAAGACCTCACCTGAGGGGGTGGGGATGACGAGGACCTGACGACCGGTGGTGGGAACGTCCACGGCGAGCACGTCGTCGAGGGCCTCGCCCCACACGTCGGGCTTCATCACCATGCCGGCGCCGCCGCCCAGGGGCGTGTCGTCGACGGTGCGGTGCCGGTCGTGGGCGTGGTCGCGCAGGTCGTGGACGCGCAGGTCGAGGTCGCCCCGGTCGGCAGCCCGCCCAATGAGAGAGAGGTCCAGAACCTTGAGGTAGCCGGGGAAGATGGTGACGACGTCGATCCTCACCGGGCCTCCTCCGCCTCTCCGCGTCCGGGGAACAGCCCACCGGGCGGGTCCAGGGTCACGGTGCCAGCCTCCGGGTCGATGGCCGGCACGAGCGCAGCGACGAAGGGGACGGCCACGTCATCGCCCTCGGGGGTGGTGACCACGAGTCGATCCTGGGCGACGCCCGGTTCCAGATCCGTGACCTCTCCCAGCGCCTCGCCGGTGACGTTGAACGCTCGCAGTCCGACCAGCTCGTGGCGGTACCAGGACTCGTCACCCTCCGCGGGGCTCGTGGCGTCATCGGAGACGTCGTCGGTCTCGACCAGGAGCCTGACTCCCCGCAGGGCCTCGGCGGCCGTTCGGTCGCGCGCCTGCTCGAAGGCGGCGAACCAGCGTGAGCCGTCGAAGCGCAGGCGACTGACCGTCAGAGGACCGGCCTGGGCGGGCTCGGTGGGGACAGTGGTTCCGGGCGCGAGGCGCCCCTCGGGGTCATCGGTACGGATCTCGAGGCGCACCTCGCCCTTGAGGGCATGGGCGGGACCGATGACGGCGAGGGTGAGCAGCACCTGTCCTCCTGGGATCGGGACGTGGAACGGTTGGCAAGGGATCTGGATGTCTGACGCCAACCTACCGCGCGCCGGCTGGCGTTCCCATCGACCACAGGGATGAGGTGGAGCACCGATGACGTGAGGTTGAACGCCCTCGCCCAGGTCCGTCTTCCGCCTGCTCCGCCGACCGGCCGCCGATCACCTGGGGCATGAGGGCGCAGAACAATCGCTGGAAGACGACGGCGCCCGGCTCCCTCATGGGAACCGGGCACTCGTGCCGATGTCAGACCGGCCAAGACCGACACGGCCGGCTATGCCGACCTGAAGACCCTGCGTTCAGCGGCGGTCGGTGTCGACGACGTCGACGCGCACTGACGAGTCCGTCAGCGCTCCCACCACTGTGCGCAGCGCTCGAGCGGTACGGCCCGAGCGGCCGATGACCCGGCCGAGGTCCTCGGGGTTGACCCGTACCTCCAGCAGGTCGCCGCGGCGCAGCGACCGGGAGGTAACGGTGACGTCGTCGGGGTTGTCGACGATGCCCCGTACGAGGTGCTCGAGGGCGTCGGCCAGCATCTCAGGCCCCCTCGGCGGCGGCCTCGTCGGAGGCATCGGCCTCGACGTTCTCCTCCGCCGCGGCCTCAGCGGCCTGGGAAGCCTCCTGGTCCGCCTTGGCCTTGGCGGCGGCCGCCTTGCGCTTCTCGGCGTCGTCGGCAGCGGCCTTGACCGCCGCCTCCTTGGCGACCGCGGCGGCGTCGGCGTCCTTGACCTTGAGGGTGCTCTCCACACCCTTGAGGCCCTTGAACTGGTGATAGTCGCCGGTGATCTTGATCAGCTTGTAGACGGCGTCGGAGGGCTGGGCGCCCACACCGAGCCAGTACTGGACGCGCTCGGAGTCGATGCGGATGAGCGAGGGCTCCTGCATCGGGTCGTAGACACCGATCTCCTCGATGACGCGACCGTCGCGCTTCTTGCGGGAGTCGAGGACGACGACCCGGTAGAAGGGGGCGAACTTCTTGCCCATGCGCTTGAGGCGAATCTTGACTGCCACTTGGTTGAACTCCTGGTTCTGGATGGTTTGGCGCGCGCTGGTCCCCGGTGGGGTCAAGCAACGGTTTCCGGCGTGAGCCGAGACGCAACCGGGGCCGGGAGAGGGACCGACGTCCGATCGAGTACAGCCGGACATTCTGCCAGAGCCTCCGACAAGGTCGCCAGCCCGGGCCGGGGCGCCGTCCCACCGCCCGGTGCGAGATCGCCCACAGCCGACGCCGACAACAGAACCGACCGGAATTCACGGTTCCGCCGAGCAACGACGCCAACACACTCAAGCCCACCCGGACTGCACCATTCAAAACCCGGCGCTGCATGCGGAATCGGGGCATGCTTCGTCCATGAGGCCCCCCTCCTTCGGCAATCGCGGCATCCAGCCTCCCGGCAAGAGCTCGTCGATCCGACCTCCCCGTTCCGGACAGAGCGCTCCGACGAATCAGACTCTCCGGCCGTCGCGACGGCCTTCGGCCACCTGGGTCTGCCTCCTGGTCATCGCACTCGTCGCCGTTGCGGGAGCCGTCGTTCACCTCCGGGGCTCCGCAGGATCGCATGCGGCCTCAGATCGCCGATCGGCCGAAGACGATGCGGCCCAGCCATCATCTTCAGACTCGGCCTCGTCATCGATCCCGGCAACCGGCACGCCCACGTCGAACACAACATCGAGCACAGCCGCGTCGCCGGTGACGGACGATCCCTGGGTGGAGCAGTGGCGCCTCGAGACGGGCATGGCGACGGCATGGAAACCGGGCGGGGATTGGGGCTTCCTCTCGAACGGCAATCACATCGCCGTGTACGACAAGAATCTCAAGGGTCCTACTCCCATCCAGATCTACCGGATAGTCGACGGTCGGCCGACGAGGACCTTGGATCTTCCATCACCGGGATACATCCCGTGGGGAATCAACAGTACGTCGCTCTTCTACGCACGAGGTTATATCGATCTGGAGACCGGTGAGACAACTGAGGATGTCTGGGGGAAGGAATTTCCCACCTTCATTTCCGACGATCTCATCATCACCTGCTCGGATAGTCGCATCACCTGTTCCGCATGGGATATGAGCAACGGGGCACTGTCGCTGAGATGGTCGCAGAAGTATCCGGGGAGTAAGGCACGCCTATGGCAGAATCAGCGCGTCGGAGACACGAACAGCGGATACCTCAAGCTGCAAATCGATAACACCATTCATTTCATATCCCTGAGTGACGGATCATCCCACAATCCACAGGACTCCAAGGAGTTACCCACATTCATCGCGGCCTCCGACGGGTGGATCCGAATAGATCGAATAACGCAGGCCACAACTTTTAGCCCCGATGGCGCCCGCACCGGGTCGTTTTCCATGCCCAGTCCGTTCTCCTCCCGATACTCACCGCTACTGATCACCGGTTCGGGCTCTCCGACTGTCGGGGAGCTCCGCCGGGCCTACGAGTCGCAGGACACCTCCTGGGCCCAAACATCGGTGTCGTGCGCCTCGGGGACGCCTTGCACACTCAACGGCGAACCGCTCTCGGCCCCCACCGACGGGAACTGCACATCCGGCGGCCTGGATATCGGCGATACTCAAAACAACTGGGTGATGAGCCCCGACAACCGATTCGTGATCGTCAAGCGCCAGGCCGCCTACGACCAGAGTACGGCGTGCATCATCGACGTCACTAAGAACAGGACCTATGAACGGCAGAATACGATCGTACCGCGAGGTGATCTGATCATCGCCGTCGAGGGCACCACCCTGGTGGGCTATTCCCCCACCCAGCAAGAATAACCGCACCACGCACCCGACCATCCGATAAGTGACGAAACTGAAGGAAACAGCGCCCATGAGCAGATTCTCCTGGGAGATCCGTCTTCCTGGCGCTCCGACGTCGATCCGGCCTCCCAGCACCCCCTCCACGGATGGACCGCTCTCTTCTGACCCTCTCACCGGAGAAGAACGATCAAAGGCGCTCCATGCAGCTGCTTTCCGCTAGCGATGGTTGGGTCATCATCGATCCAGACAGTTCCGCAGCATCCACCTTCTCCAAGAATGGGGCGCCCCCGCTCGCGCGCAGTTTCAGAATTCCTGGAAACTGAGCTCCGACAAGCGCACACTCACCATACGCGGTCGCTCTGCCAGTAGCGAGATCGGTGCCGTGTTCATGATCGACATGGCCTCGAAGACGCCGATGGATCCTCTACCCATCACATTCCGTAGCGCATTCATCACCGTCTGGCGCCAGGACTTCATTGTCGCGATCGGCGGCTCCACATTGGTTGGCTACGCACCGGAATCCTGACGACACGACGACTTCCCACAGAGCCAGCTGCTGCATGACACCTGTCATGCAGCAGCGGTGACAGCGCTCAGTACCGGGAGCCACGGGCCGGCGCGAGCCTGGGTCCATGACCCGCAATGCAGCCGAGCCCTCAGTCCACTGCCGCGCAACTCATCCTTCTACCGGGAGCAGTGCAGAGCCCGCCGCGGTTCGCGCCCGTGGTCTGTGCAAGTGCTTCGGCAGCCTCGTCGCCGTCGATGAACTCGATCTCACCGTCCGGCCCGGCGAGGTGATCGCCTTCCTCGGTCCCAACGGCGCGGGCAAGTCCACCACCCTCGACATGATCCTGGGGCTGACTCGCCCCGACGCCGGACAGGTCTTGCTTCTGGGAACCTCCCCCGATCAGGCGGTGCGGGCGGGTCGCGCGGGCGTCATCTTCCAGGACGGAGGCCTTCTGGACGACTTCACCGTTGGGGAGACCCTGCGAGTCGTGGCCTCGATGCAGCCCCGGCGCTCCAGCCGAGATTCCCGCATTCGCAACGCTTTCAGGCTTAAGGACGTCGTCGACGAGGCGGATCTCGGGCGGATCCTCACCCGGAAGGTGAGCCGCTGCTCGGGAGGTGAGCGCCAGCGCTTGCGTCTGGCCCTCGCTCTTCTACCGGATCCCGACCTCCTCGTCCTGGACGAGCCCACCGCAGGCATGGACGTCAGCGCCCGGATCGCCTTCTGGGAGACGATGCGCGCCCAGACCCGCCGCGGCCGCACCGTCCTGTTCGCCACCCACTACCTGGAGGAGGCGGCCTCCTTCGCCGACCGCATCGTCATCATCGCCCACGGACGCCTGGTGGCCGACGGGAGCGTCGATGAGATTCGGGCGCTGGGCGACGGCGCCCTGGTCAGCGCCACATGGCCCGGTATCTCCGAGGAGTCGTTGGGCCGGCACCTGGCCGTCTGTCCCGCGGCCGGCAGCATTGGGCACGCGGCCGTCCGCGGCGAGCATGTGGAGCTGCGCACCACCGACTCCGACGCCGTCGCCCGCTGGCTGTTGACCGCCACCCCAGCCGAGCACCTGGGCATCGGCGCGGCCAGTCTCAACGAGGTCTTCACCGCGCTGACCTCCGACGGCTCTGACGGCGCAGTCCCGTCGACGCCTTAGCCCACACCCATCACCCTGACCACCATCACCATATGCAATGAGGCCGCATCATGACCGCGACGTCCCAAACATCCTCTGATTCCTCAGTATCCGGCTCCCCTGTCGATCCCGACGCGGGCGGGATCGCAGGCCGATCGCCTCGTGCGGGAGGGCTTAGGCCCGCGCGCCCTCTCCTGACCTACCTCTGGCTGGACCTCTATCGGAGCCTGCGCGAGCCCGCCAACCTCTTCTTCGTCGTGGCCTTCCCTCTGGCGATGTACCTCGTCTTCGGCCGGTTGAACGCGTCTGCGGGAGAGTACGGTCCGCACGCTCACGGCAATGTCTCGGCCTCGGTGATGCTCGCGATGGCCTCCTTCAGCGCCTGTCTGGGGGCCACGAGCGCCTCGGCCTCGGCCGCCGTCGAGCAGTCGGCGGGCTGGGGCAGGCAGATGGCCGTCACCGGTCAGGGGCTGCGCGGGTACCTGGTGGTCAAGACCGGAACCGCGGTAGGAACGGCGGCTCTTCCGGTCATCGTGGTCCTCACCGCCGGGGCCCTCACGGACTCGCAGATGGAGGGCTGGGCCTGGGCCACCAGTCCTGTCGTCTGCCTGCTCGGGGTCCTGCCCTTCGTCTTGTGGGGTCTGGCCGCAGGAATGTGGCTGCCGTCCTCGGCGTCGATCGGTATCGCGACTTCCCTGGTCACCTTGTTCGCCTTCATCGGCAACGCCTTCATGCCCCTGAACCACACACTGATGACGATCAGTCGCTTCACCCCGATGTACGGGTCGACGGCGCTGGCCCGGTGGCCGTTGGGCGAGGGGTGGGTCTACGTGTCGGATCGACCGGCGGGCGTTCAGGACCCGCCGTGGATGCCGTTGGCTAACCTGGTGGTGTGGACACTCATCTTCGGGCTGCTGGTGATCGGGGCCCGACGCCGGGCGACCAGGCGCCAGTGAGCCCCGTGAGTATCAGGTACCCGCCTCCGTACGACTCCCCCTCCATGGCGATCTCAGTATCGCAGAAGGAAGGGACCCGTTCCCGCCTCTGGCGCCGCTATCGCCGTCGTATCGTTTGGGACGCCACAGTGTGGGTGTTCTTCCTGGTCATCCCCCTCATCCAGCTTCTCTTCGGCTCCTTCGCCCGGTGGCAGCGCCTGCTGGGAATCGCCGGAATCATGGGGTTCATTGTCGCCTACATCTGGGCCTTCTCCACGCAGGACACCCGCGCGGTGCAGGCGGGGGTACCTCTGCCTGATCTTCCGATTCGCGTTCTTCTGGGCAAGTTGGCGGTCCCATCGCTCTTCACCGTACTGGCACTGCCGGCGCTGGGCTGGTGGACGGCCTACTTCTTCCCCTTCTTCTGCTCGTTGGTCCTGTTCTCCATAAAGCTGCGTCGGGGAATCCCGACCGTCATCACCGCGGTTGCCCTCTTGGCGGCTGCCTCTCTGGCATGGAACACGCATCCGGAGTCGCGTTGGATGGTGCTGGGGGCCACGTTATCGGGACTGACCATCATCATCGCCCGCATTGCGGTGGAGCTCCAGGAGCGCAGAACGTCCACCGAGCGCGAGCTCGCCCTCGTCTCCCAGCGCGAGGCGGTCGGGCGCGATGTCCACGACATCCTGGGACACTCCCTGACGGTCCTCACCCTCAAGGCAGAAGTCGCCCGCCGGCTCATCGAGCATGATCCGATCGCCGCCTCCCGCGAGCTCGACGAGGTCATCGCCCTGGCCCGCGGGGCCCTCGCCGACGTGCGCTCCACCGTAACGCGTCTGCGGTCCCCGGACCTGGCCAGCCAGCTGGAGGCCACGCGCACCGCCTTGGGCGCCGCCCAGATCGATGTGGAGCTGACCGGCAGCGCCCAGGAGGTTCCTGAGCATCAGAGGGCTCTACTGGCCTGGGCTCTGCGCGAGGCCACCACGAACATTGTGCGGCACGCCCAGGCCGCGAACGTCACCGTGTACCTGGAGCCGGGGTTGCTGCGGGTGAGCGACGACGGCGTCGGTCTGGCCGGATCCAGACCGGGTAACGGTCTGGAGGGCCTGCGCTCCCGCATCGAGCGGGAGGGCGGGTCCCTCGCCATGACCAGCCCGTTCAGCAGTTCCGACGCCCCGTCTACCGCCGTCGAGAACCGCTGTGCTGGCGCGCCTTCCAGCGGTACCCGTCTGGAGGTGAGGCTGCCATGAACCCGATCCGTGTCCTGATCGCCGATGACCAGGCCCTGGTGCGCGGCGCTCTGGCGACGCTGCTGGGGCTGGAGAACGATCTGGAGGTGGTGGCCCAGGTGGGGCGGGGAGACGAGGTCCTGGAAGCGGTGCGCGAGCACGCCGTGGATGTGGCCCTGGTGGATATCGACATGCCCGGGCGCGACGGGCTGGCGGCCACCGCCGAGGTCGTCGCCTCCGGGGCGCCGTGCAGGTGCCTCATCGTGACGACCTTCGGTCGCCCGGGCTACCTCTCACGAGGCATGGAGGCCGGGGCTGCTGGCTTCATCGTCAAGGACACCCCGCCGGAGGCACTGGCCGAGGCGATCCGCAAGGTTCACGCGGGCCTGCGGGTCATCGACCCCGAGCTCGCCCAGGAGTCGGTGCTGCTCGGGCCGAACCCTCTCACTGAGCGGGAGAAGGAGGTCCTGCGGGCTGCGGCCACGGGCGCGGACGCCCGGGAGATCGCGGCGCGACTGCGCCTGGGTGAGGGGACGGTGCGCAACTACCTGTCGTCGGCGATCGCCAAGACCCACGCCCGCAACCGCACCGAGGCGGCCCGCACCGCCGAGACCAACGGCTGGCTGTGAGTACAGTTACTTCCAAGCCGCCGACTGCGCAGAGAGGGTAGGGGATGGAGAGCTCATCACAGCGGCATGAACTGATCCGACGAGAACCGATCTTCC
The DNA here is from genome assembly GCF_000239715.1 of Actinomyces sp. oral taxon 849 str. F0330. Taxonomy (NCBI): domain Bacteria; kingdom Bacillati; phylum Actinomycetota; class Actinomycetes; order Actinomycetales; family Actinomycetaceae; genus Actinomyces; species Actinomyces sp. oral taxon 849. Next base: position 198,219 of record NZ_JH470348.1, read on the forward strand.
ACCACCCGGAGCTGATCTGGGACGCCAGTTCCTTTGATGAGCAGATCGCGGAGGACTTCAACGAGGTCGGCGCCTCGGGGAGATGTTACAGCCGCAGCGAGGTCAAGGAGATCGTCCTGGGGCGCTTGAAGGGAACTCATGCGGACTCCCTCACTGATGGATACAGAATCGAGGGGGCTGAGTCCCGCATCCTTGCCGACGACGTCGTCCAGGTCCTCTATACCTTACGTACGCCAAGTCGCGTCACCCGGAGATCCACGCTCTACCGTCGCCGGGACTCGACTTGGCAGGCGGTATTCCACCAGGGCACCGTCGTCGAAGGCGCTACCGGCTGAGCCCCACCACAGCCCTACCGCGGCCGCCCGGGCCGGCGATGAGGCGCTGGCCGCGAGCTCGTACGCTGTGGTGCGTGGACTGCTCCGGAGGATCAGGCCTCGAGGCCTGCCGTACGAACGCGGGGGCCAAGCGACTCCCGGGAGCCTCGGGCCGTTATGTCTACAGCCCGAGGTGGCGGCGCAGGTCCTCGGGCAGGGCGCCCATGGCGTCGGCGACGTCGTCGCCCGATGGCTGCGCGCCGGCCTGGGCCTGCTGCTGGGCCTGGGGCATGATCCCGTAGCCGGAGGCTCCGGACTGGCTGCTGCCGAGTCCGAAGGAGGACCCGGCTGCGGGCGCGGCGCTCTGCCCGGCTTCGATCTTGGCCTGCTTGGCTGCGGCGGCTTCCTTGGCCTGGCGGGCGGCCTTGGCAGGGTTGCCGCTGCGGCCCTTCTTGCCGCCCTTGCCGCGCTTGGCCTTGGGGGCCTGACGGGCCTTGGAGTGCTTGCCCATGCCGGGCAGCGAGCCCATGCCGGGCATGGGGCCGCCCTCGCCGAGTCCTCCCATGCCGCCGCCGGAGGCCATGGCCTCCATCATCTTCTTGGCCTGCTCGAAGCGATCCACAAGCTCGTTAACGGCCTGGACGGTGGTACCCGACCCCTTGGCGATGCGGCTGCGGCGCGAGCCGTTGAGGATGGACAGGTCCTTGCGCTCGGCGGGTGTCATGGAGCACACGATCGCCTCGATGCGGTCGACCTCGCGCTCGTCGAAGTTCTCCAGGGCATCGCGCATCTGCCCCATGCCGGGCATCATGCCCAGGAGCTTCTTCATGGAGCCCATCCTGCGGATCTGGCGCAGCTGGCCCAGGAAGTCGTCGAGGGTGAAGGTGCCCTTGGCGAGCTTGGCTGCGGCGTCCTCGGCCTCCTGGCGATCCAGGGTCCGCTCGGCCTGCTCGATGAGGGTGAGCAGGTCGCCCATGTCCAGGATGCGCGAGGCCATGCGGTCGGCGTGGAAGCGCTCGAAGTCGGTCAGGCCCTCACCGGTGGAGGAGAACAGGACCGGAGCACCGGTGACGCCGCGCACGGACAGGGCCGCGCCGCCGCGGGCATCGCCGTCGAGCTTGGAGAGGACCACACCGGTGAAGCCGACGCCGTCGCGGAAAGCGACCGAGGTGTTGACGGCGTCTTGACCGACCATGGCGTCCAGGACGAAGAAGATCTCGTGAGGGGCGACCGCATCGCGGATGCGGATCGCCTGGTCCATCATCTCGGCGTCCACACCCAGGCGGCCGGCGGTGTCCACGACGACGACGTCGTAGCCGCTGGCGCGCGCGTGCTCGACGCCGGAGCGGGCCACGGCCACCGGGTCGCCCACGCCGTTGCCGGGCTCGGGCGCCCACACGTGCACCCCCGCACGCTCGGCGACGACGCTCAGCTGGGTGACGGCATTGGGGCGCTGGAGGTCGGAGGCCACCAGTAGGACTCGCTTGCCCTGGTCGCGCAGCCAGCGGCCGAGCTTTCCGGCCAGGGTCGTCTTACCGGCGCCCTGGAGGCCTGCGAGCATGATGATCGTGGGGCCGCGGTCGGCCCAGTGGATCTCCCGGGTCTGTCCGCCCAGGACCTCGATGAGCTCCTCGTTGACGATCTTGACGACCTGCTGGCCCGGGTTGAGGGCCTGGGAGCGGGCGGCATCGACCGCCTTCTCGCGCACCGCGGAGGTGAAGGCGCGCACCACGGGCAGGGCGACGTCCGCCTCCAGAAGGGCGCGGCGGATTTCGGTGACCGTGGCGTTGACGTCGGCCTCGGTGAGACGACCTTTGCCGCGCAGCTGGTTGAAGGAGGCGGTGATGCGATCGGAGAGGTTGCCGAACACGCGATGGTCCTTCCTGGCGCCGTTGGGCGCGTTGGTCGGGAGACTGTGGGCGGATGAGGGCGGAACGTCCATGGCCGTGGGCTATGGCGATCACCTCGACTGCAACCCAGGATAGCGGCAAGCGGGCCTCGCCCCCTCTCCCGCGCCCGGACCGGGACTGAACCCACACTCATCGGTCGGAGGCCCCGCCACGTCATGCCTCCGGGTCCCGGCTCCCCCTGACGCCCTCTCCCACTCCGAACGCGGGTTTTCTCTCGTTATTCTGCGGTATTTCACCACCTGGCGATCCCTGAGATATGTCATGAGCAAGTAGTGACCGATGGGCCATGGATCGCAGCCGACGTGGGACGAGTCTTGAGCCATGAGCACAACAACGACCCGGTCCGCCCAGGAGCCCGCACTCCGGGAGGTTCCCATGGCGGCTCCCGTGGTGGAGCCCGCAGATGCCGTCAGGCTGACCGCCCTGCACAAGTCCTTCGGAGACGTCACCGCCGTCGACGGAATCGACCTGACCATCCGTCCAGGCGAGGTCGTCGCCCTCCTGGGGCCCAACGGCGCCGGCAAGACGACGACGATTGACATGATCCTGGGACTCAGTCGCCCCACCGGCGGAGAGGTGAGCACCTTCGGGATGAGCCCGCGCCAGGCGGTCGACCGGGGCCTGGTCACAGCCGTCATGCAGACCGGCGGGCTCCTGCCCGATATCACCGTGCGTGAGACGGTGGAACTGACGGGAAGCCTCTTCTCCCACCGGATCGATACCGAGGAGGCCATGCGGCGCGCGGGCATCACCGACTTCGCCTCACGCATCGTCAAGAAGTGCTCAGGAGGCCAGCAGCAGCGCTTGCGCTTCGCCATGGCACTGGTGAGCGACCCGGCTCTGCTCATCCTCGATGAGCCGACCACCGGCATGGACGTCGAGGGGCGCCGCAGCTTCTGGGAGGCCATCCACGCTGACGCCGCGCACGGACGCACGATCATCTTCGCCACGCACTACCTTGAGGAGGCCGACGCCTTCGCCGATCGGATCATCCTGATGCGTCATGGGCGCATCATCGCCGACGGCACCGCGGCCGAGATCCGCACCTCTGTGAGCGGGCGCAGCCTACGAGCCACCCTGACCTGCACAGCCGAGCAGCTACGCAGCGCTCTGACCGATCTGCAGGCCCGTGGCCGGGTCTACGACATCGAGGTCCTGGGCAGCGCACTCACCCTGAACTCGACCGATACCGACGCCGTTGCCGCACTCCTCCTCAGCGATCACCTGGCCAAGGACCTGGAGATCACCAGCCGTGGCCTGGAGGACGCCTTCGTGGCCCTGACCAGCGACGGCGCCGCAGCTCCCACTCTGGGAGCGTCAGCATGAAACGCACCAGCAGCACCGACACCCTTTCTCCCACGCTTTCCCCCGGAAGGAACCGCAATGTCTTCTCCCTCTGAGTCCTCCTCCGCCTTGTCAGCAGTCGACCGCCTCGATCTCTCCTCCCGCGCCACACCGCCCCTGGGCGGATTGAGCCTGACCCTGCTGTCACTCGAGGCACGCCGGCGCCTGCGCAACCGCCGGGCCATGATCTTCTCCGTCCTGCTGCCAGTGGCCTTCTTCCTGATGTTCACCACCACTGACTACTCCTCAACGCCCTACGGCAACGGCAATGTCGTGGCGAACATGATGGTCGGCATGGCACTGTACGGCGCGCTCATGACCACCACCGGGGCAGGGGCGGCCGTGAGCAACGAGCGAGCCTCGGGCTGGAGCCGTCAGCTGCGCCTGACGCCGCTGAAGCCCATCGCCTACATCACCGCCAAGGCGATCGTCGGGATACTCATCAGCGCCCTGGCCATCGGTGCCGTCTACGCCTGCGGCCCCTTGCGTCACGCGCAGATGCCGGCGAGCGTCTGGATCTCCTCGGCACTCATCATCTGGTTCGGTTCCCTGGTCTTCGTCGCCTTCGGACTGTTCGTCGGCTATCTCCTTCCCTCGGACAACGCCATGCAGGTAGTCGGCCCTCTCATGGCCCTGCTCGCCTTCCTCGGGGGCATGTTCATCCCGTTGACGCCGGGCTCGACCATGGATCGCATCGGCAGCCTCACCCCTATGTACGGGCTGCACAACCTGGCGCTGTGGCCCATGGGCGCAGAGAGCTTCTCCTGGTGGTGGGTGGTCAACGTCCTGACCTGGCTCGCGGTCTTCCTGGGCGGGGCCGCCTGGAGAATGGGCCGCGACACCGCCCGGGTGTGAGCTCGTGAGTACCATCAGGGTCATGAAAGCCCGCGCCTCCTCCCTGGCCGAGGCGCGGGCGCGCCGCACCCGCGTCGTGGCAGTCGGCTGGGGGATCGTGTGGGCCGCCTCCATGGTTCCGGTCGTCCGGGCGGGCGTGGCACGAGGGTCCAACGGCGGGGTTTGGGGCGCAGTCAGTGCCATCGTCTCCTGCGCATGCCTGTATACCGCCTGCTCGCTCAGCATGAGGCGGGTCCGGCAAGGGCTGACCTGGCCCGGCCGCCTGAGCCTGTCGCTCATCATCATCGGCGCGCTCACGGCGAGCGGGGCCGCCTTCGGTGTGGGATCGTCGGGCCTGCAGCTGGTGGTCTTCCTGGCCGTCGTCCTGGCCTTCTCCCTGCCTTGGCAGGCGGCCATCGTGCCTATCGCGATCCTGACTGGCATTCTGTTCCTCATTCCCAGGATGATTCCGTCCTGGTCCGCGAGCGAAGACGCGTGGATCGCTCTGCTCGGCGCGGGCGGCGCTTGCACCTTCGGGCGCTACATCATGGAACAGCGGCGTGTGGCCCGCATTCTGGAGCAGCGCACTCACGAGCTGGAGATCAACGAGGAGCGCAACCGCATGGCCCGGGACATGCACGATATTCTGGGTCATTCGCTGACGGTCATCGCTTTGAAGTCGGAGCTCGCCGCCCGGCTCGTCGACGTCGCTCCCGATCAGACTAGGGTGGAGCTGGACGAGGTGCAGTCCCTGGCGCGCTCCGCCCTGGCCGACGTGCGCGCCACCGTCAACAGCTACCGTGAGCTGAGTCTGACCGGTGAGCTGGCCCGGGCAACGAGCGTCCTGACCTCGGCCGGTATCCGGGCCGACCTGCCACTGACAGTCGAGGCCGTCGACCCTGAGCTGCGCGAGCTCTTCGCCTGGGTGGTGCGCGAGGGCGTCACCAACATCGTGCGCCATGCCCACGCCTCACACTGCAAGGTGGAGCTGACCACCGACTCCATTGAGGTGGCCGACGACGGTATCGGACTCGACTCGGCCGGCACCGGCGACGGTCACGGGTTGGAGGGGCTGCGCCAACGCTGCCAGGACAACGGTGCCGACCTCACCATCGAGGCACCCTCCAGTGGCAGCGGCACCGTTCTGAGGGTGAGCGCCCGCCGTCTATCCTCCCGTATGACCCACGACGTGACCGAGTGACCCGGTCGCGCGCCCCAAACTCCGGCGAGCACCAATGTCGTCGGTCCTGAGGAACCTTGAGTAACGGAGCTGAGCGATGATCCGGGTGATGTTGGCCGATGACCAGGCGATGGTGCGCGGGGCGCTGGCCGCCCTGCTCGCCTTGGAGACCGATATCGAGGTCGTCGCTCAGGTCGGAAACGGGGACGACGTCCTGCCCGTCGCGCTCGAGCACCGGCCCGACGTCGTTCTCATGGATGTCGACATGCCCGGCGCCGACGGGCTGAGCGCGACCGCGAGGCTCCTGGAGCGGCTGCCGGCCACGCGGGTCCTCATCGTCACGACTTTCGGGCGCCCCGGATTCCTCCGACGCGCCATCCAGTCCGGGGCCCACGGCTTCGTCGTCAAGGACGCTCCGGCCACCGAGCTGGCCGAGTCAGTGCGCCGAGTCCATGCGGGGATGCGCGTCGTCGACCCGGCGCTGGCTGCCGACTCGCTCGTCTTCGGGGACTCCCCTTTGACCGCCCGGGAGACCGAGGTGCTTCAGGCCGCCGCCGACGGCGCCACCGTCGCCGAGGTCGCCCGGCGGGTCCATCTCTCGGAGGGAACCACCCGCAATCACCTGTCCCAGGCCATGGCCAAGACCGATGCGCCCACTCGGGCCGCGGCGGTGCACTTCGCGGCCCAGAAGGGTTGGATCATCCAGTAAGAGCCCTCACCCGCCCGGCCGCTCAGCCCAGCAGCGCGTCGACGAAGCCTTCCGGGTCGAAGGGGGCCAGGTCATCGGCGCCCTCCCCCAGGCCCACGAGCTTGACGGGCACTCCCAGTTCCCTCTGGACGGTGACGACGATGCCGCCCTTGGCGGTGCCGTCGAGTTTAGTGAGCACGATGCCGGTGATGCCGACGGCCTCGGAGAAGACCTGGGCCTGGCGCATGCCGTTCTGGCCGGTGGTGGCGTCCAGGACCAGGAGGATCTCGCCGACGGGGGCGATCTTCTCCATGACGCGTTTGATCTTGCCCAGCTCGTCCATGAGGCCGGCCTTGTTCTGCAGGCGCCCGGCGGTGTCGACGACGACGACGTCCGTGCTCTGGTCGGCCGCCTGGCGGGCGGCGTCGTAGGCGACGGAGGCGGGGTCGGCGCCCTCCTTCTCGGAGCGCACGACCTCGACGCCGACGCGCTCGCCCCAGGTGGTCAGCTGCTCGGCGGCCGCGGCCCGGAAGGTATCGGCCGCGCCCAGGACGACGGTCTTGTCCTGGGCCACCAGGACGCGGGCGAGCTTGCCGCAGGTGGTGGTCTTGCCGGTGCCGTTGACGCCCACCATGAGGATGGCGGCAGCGGGCGTTGCCTGGGCGCCGTCGGCGGGGGCGGGGCGATCCAGATTGAGGGAGCGGTCAAGCGTGGGGTCGACGAGCTTGAGCAGCTCGGCGCGCAGGACGGTGCGCACGGCCTCCGGGTCGGAGGTGCCCAGCACCTTGGCCTGGGTGCGCAACTCGTCCATGAGGGAGGTGGTCACCTCAATGCCGAGGTCGGAGGTGAGCAGGGTGTCCTCGATCTCCTCCCAGTCCTCCTCGGTCAGATCGCCACGGGACAAGACGGACAGAACCGCCTTGCCGAAGCCGCCGGCACCGGCCAGGCGGGCGCGCAGGCGCTGCATGCGGCCCGGGATGGACTCCGGAGACTCCAGCGTCGCAACCGGCTCGGCGCCCGGTTCCGCATCGGGGGCCGTCTCATCCGAGGGCTCCTCCCCCTCCTCGGACGGCAGGAGGTCCTCAACGGACATCGGCTTATGGGCGCTGACCTCGTCGGGGACTCGGCCCCGACGCCTGCCCGCGTAGAGCCACAGACCGCCACCGATGACGATGACCAGGATGATGCCGAGAACGATGAGGATCGGTTCCATGGGCCCATCATGCCCGATGGCCGCCCCGCTGCGGCAGGGCCGTTCGCCTCCGACCGCCTAGGGCCGGTTGGGCGCTGCAGAAATCACCGGCATACTCATGAGTCGTGATAAAAAAATCCTGCGGCACCCCTGTGGGCGTGCCGCAGGACGAGGAAGGCCGATGGCCCCGGTGTCGATGCGCGAGAAAAGTGGAACCTGTTGACATCAGACGCAACAGGAGTTGATAAGGGCACAGACGAGACACGATCTCTCAGGACCGGGATTTTATCCAGCAGATCGACTCTTCAAGACCAGCGGTTCGTGAAAATGATCGGGAACATAATTTTCACGAAACGGACCAGTACATCATCCCTGGGTTTGCGAGACCCCGCTGGCAGCCGGCTCGTGCATCTGGCCGCGGCGCCGGGAAGCCGCAGCTCCTCGAGTCTTCTCCGCGCCCTCCACTGCCTTCTCGAAAACGCCCACCAGACCACCGAAGGAGTCCGGCCCCACGTAGGCCGCGGGCCCCTCGCGCGTCATGAGGTCAGCGAGACGGACCTCCTGGGGCACGACCTCAACCTCGACCTTCTGCTCCTCCTGGCGCACCTCCTGAGCATCACGGACCAGGCCGCGAATACGGGAGGGCCAGGAGCGCACCGGGAAGCGCTCGGCGCAGACCAGGCCGAGCACGAGTAGGCCGGCAACCAGCACGACAACGAGGGGAAGAATCATGGCACCCATGGCTAGGATTCTGCCCTGAGAAATGCGATCTGACCAGACTTTGCATGCGTTTGTCGTCCAATCGACAACAAAACCTGATAACTTCCTGACACAACAATGGCTTGAATCTGAAAACGAACGTCATATTGTCAGAACACTATCACATACCCCTCATGGTTCACTCAGACATCAGGAGTCACAGCCGTACCACGGTCGGGCTGGGCCAGCCGTTGTGAGACCGCCTTCGTGATCCCATCGCGCATCGTGATGCCGTAGAGCGCGTCGGCCACCTCCATGGTGCGTTTCTGGTGCGTGATGATGATGAGCTGGCTGGAGCGCCGCAGCTCGGTAAAAATCTCCAGCAGCCGGCCCAGATTGGTGTCATCCAGGGCCGCCTCCACCTCGTCCATGACGTAGAAGGGCGAGGGGCGCGCCTTGAAGATCGCCACCAGCAGTGCGACAGCGGCCAGTGAGCGCTCCCCGCCCGAGAGCAGCGAGAGCCGCTTGACCTTCTTGCCCGCAGGACGGGCCTCGATCTCGATGCCGGTGGTGAGCATGTCGTCGGGATCGGTGAGCACCAGCCGCCCCTCTCCACCGGGGAAGAGCCGGTCGAAGACGGAGGCGAATTGCCGTGCGGTGTCCTCGTAGGCCTGGGCGAAGACCTCCTGGACTCGGGCATCGATCTCCTCGACGATGCTGAGCAGGTCGTCACGTGAACGCTTGAGATCGGCCAGCTGCTCGGCCAGGAACTGGTGGCGCTGCTCCAGGGCGGCGTGCTCCTCCAGTGCGAGCGGGTTGACCTTGCCGAGCCGGGCGAGGTCCCGCGAGGCCTTGGCCAGGCGCTTCTCCTGCTCGGAGCGCACGTAGGGACGGCCCGGGTGCCCTGACCCGGTGGAGGCGTGGGCATCAGCCCGCTCGGCAGCGGGCTCAGCCCCGGAGCCGGGGATGGCACCGGACTCATCGATGACATCGGGAACCAGCATGTGTGGTCCGTACTCCTCGACGAGCGGGTCCAGCTCGAGGCCGAGCTCGCTCATGACGCGCTCGGCCAGGGCCTCCAGTCGCATGCGCTGCTCGGCCCGGGCGACTTCCTCGCGGTGGGCGGCGTCGGTGAGGTTGCCGAGCTCCTTGGTGAGCTGATCGATCTCCTCGCGGACCTCGTTGGTGGCTGCCTG
>NZ_JH470348.1:208291-235312 GCF_000239715.1 Actinomyces sp. oral taxon 849 str. F0330
GCCCAGGGACTGGGCGACCTCAGTGAGGTCCTCCCAGATGCTGCCGGCTCGGGCCAGGCGCTGAGCGGAGGTGGTCTCGATGGCGGCCAGCTCGCTCAGGCGGGCTCGGGCGGCTCGCTCGGCCTCCTCGACCAGGCGGCGGCGCCTGGCCAGGGCCTCCTTGTCCTCGTCTCCGGCCTCCAGAAGGGACTGGGCCTGGACGACGTCGTCGGCCAGCAGCCGGGCGGTTGCGTCACGGACCTCGACCTGGATGGTCCGGGCGCGCCGGGCGATGGCGGCCTGCCGGGCCAGGGGACCGAGCTGGCGGCGCAGCTCCTGGGCGAGGTCGGAGACTCGGGCGAGGTCGGCGGCCATGGAGTCGAGCTTGCGCAGAGCGCGTTCCTTGCGCTTGCGGTGCTTGAGGACGCCCGCGGCCTCCTCGATGAAACCGCGGCGGTCGTCAGGGGTGGCGCTCAGGACGGCGTCGAGCTGTCCCTGCCCGACGATGACGTGCATCTGGCGCCCCAGGCCCGTGTCGCTGAGGAGCTCCTGGACATCGAGGAGGCGGCAGGGGGTGCCGTTGATCTGGTACTCCGAGCCGCCACCGCGGAACAGCGTGCGCGAGATGGTGACCTCGGTGTAGTCGATCGGCAGGGCACCGTCGGTGTTGTCGATGGTCAGGGAGACCTCGGCCCGCCCGAGGGCCGGACGGGAGCCGGCGCCCGCGAAGATGACGTCGGCCATGGAGCCGCCGCGCAGGTTCTTGGCGCCCTGCTCCCCCATCACCCAGGTCAGGGCGTCGACGACGTTAGACTTACCTGAGCCGTTGGGGCCGACCACAGCGGTGATGCCGGGCTCCAGGCGGAGGGTGGTTGACGAGGCGAAGGACTTGAATCCCTTGATCGTCAACGTCTTGAGGTGCACGGGTGCCACCCTAACAGCGCGAACGGCTGCGACGACGATAGAAACGACAAAGGGACTTGACATCCTGAGTCAGGACAAGCAGACTTTCCATGTCAAGGGAGCTAGACATGCTGTTCGCACGTCTCCCCATCCGACTCTCGTCTTCGAGACCCAAGGAGCCACGATGCTCACACTGTCCAACCTCTCCAAACGCTTCGGGAGCCTCCAGGCCCTCGACTGCCTCTCCCTATCACTGGCCGGCGGCGAGATCGTCGGCTTCGTCGGCGCCAACGGAGCCGGCAAGTCCACCACGATGCGCATCATCATGGGATCGCTCGCCGCCGACTCGGGCGCCGTGACCTGGAAGGGCGCCCCCGTCGACGCCTCCACACGACGCGCCATCGGATACATGCCCGAGGAACGGGGCCTCTACCCCCGGATGAAGGCGGCCGAGCAGCTCGTCTACCTGGCTCGTCTGCACGGGCTGTCCGCCCCCACGGCCAAGGCGGCGGCAGACCGGTGGACCAAGCGCCTGGGACTCGAGGAGCGCCGGAATGACGAGGTGCAGAGCCTGTCGCTGGGCAACCAGCAGCGCGTCCAGCTGGCCGCCGCCCTCGTGAGCGACCCCGAGCTGCTCATCCTCGATGAACCCTTCTCCGGCCTGGATCCGGTTGCCGTGGACGTCATGAGCCAGGTCCTCCTGGAGCGGGCGTCCGCGGGCGTGCCCACGCTGTTCTCCTCCCACCAGCTCGACGTCGTCGAGCGTCTGTGCGACCGGGTGGTCATCATCCGCTCGGGCAGGCTCGTGGCCGACGGGACGATCCCCGAGCTCCAGGCCACCGAGACACCCCGCTGGCGAGTGGTCGTCGAGCCGCCGCCGGGCGCCGCCCCACCGGAGGCCGGCGCTCTGGACGGACTGGACGATCCGGACGCGCAGATCGATGGCCAGGGCCGCCTGGTCATCACCGCGGCGGGTGGGGATGAGCAAGAGCTGCTGCGCGCCGCGCAGCGACTGGGGACGGTGCGCGAGCTCGGCCCGGTGCGCCACCGGCTCACCGACATCTTCCGGGAGGTCCTCATGGCACCCGCAACTCCCGACGAGACCAACGACCCGACGCAGAAGAAGACGGACAAGAAGGAGGCGCACCGATGAGCGCCCGGACCAGCCCCATCACCCGCCGTCAGGAGATCACTCTGGTCGCCGGCCGCGAGCTCCGCGCACACCTGATGAAGAAGTCCACCATTATCCTGACCCTCGTCCTGCTCATCGCTGCCGTCGGCGGCATCATCGGCGTCAAGCTCTACACCTCCAACCAGAACGAGGGCTACCGGCTCGGCCTTAAGGGCGTCCCGGTCGCTCAGGCCACCGGGTTGGACAAGGTGGTCGCCTCCAACGGGGAGGCCATCGAGGTCGTTGACGTCTCCGGCCGGGAGACGAAGGATGTCCTGGCCGACGACGCCCCCGAGGGCACGCCGCACGTGGACATGGTCCTCGACGTCTCCGGCTCCGCCCCCACCGTCACCGTGGAGAAGTCGGTCGATGACGCGGTCGTCTCCGGAGTCACGGCCTTCCTCCAGCAGGCGGCCCTGGGCCAGCAGATCGCGACGCTGGGCGGGGATCCGGCTCAGGTGGCCTCCCAGCTCAGCGCCGCCAAGCCGGAGGTCACGGTCCTCGACTCCCCCAAGCGCGACGCCGCCGATTTCGGCCCGCGCTACACAATCCTCCTGACGATCGACGTCCTGCTGCTGTTCGCCATCATGGGCGGGGGCCAGTTCATCGCCCAGGGCGTGGTGGAGGAGAAGTCCAGCCGGATCGTGGAGATCCTCCTGGCCTGCGTGCGGCCCAGCTCGCTGCTGGCCGGCAAGATCCTGGGGATCGGCATCGCATCCTTCCTCACCACCGGAGCCGTCGCCGTGGCCGGGGTCGTCACCGCGAAGGCAACCGGCGTCATGCCGAATATCAACCTCAACCTGGACGGCGTGCTCGTGGCGATGCTCGTGTGGCTGATCGTGGGATATGCGATCTTCGCGGTCGCCTTCGGGGCCGCCGCCTCGCTCGTGAGCCGGCAGGAGGACGTCAGCTCGGTGAGCATGCCCCTGGTCATGCTTTCGATGGTCCCCTATGTTCTGAGCTTCTTGATGGCCACCGGGGACGCCAACAGCATGACCTTCCGGGTCCTGGCCTTCCTGCCTCCCTTCGCGCCATTCATGATGCCCGCGCGCCTGGTGCTCGGGGTCTCCTCGTGGACCGAGCAGGTCATCGCCTTGGCGATTGCGCTCGTCTTCCTGCCATTGCTGGTGCGTGCGGCGGCCGCGATCTACACCCGGGCCGTCACCCGCACCGGCGCCCGGGTACCGCTCAAGGAGGTTCTGGGCCGGGCCAAGCAGGCCTGATCGCAGCCTTCGCGCCTACGACGACGGTGCGCCTCCCACCACAGGGAGGCGCACCGTCGTCGTGCGGGCCCAAGGCCGAGGCGGACCAGGTCAGTCGGCCAGCTCAGGGAACCAGATGGCGATCTCACGAGCCGCGGACTCATCACTGTCCGAGCCGTGGACGAGGTTGAGAATGGCGGGGGTCCCCCAGTCGCGGCCCAGGTCGCCGCGGATGGTGCCGGGGGCGGCCGTGGTGGGGTCGGTGGGGCCCATGAGGCTGCGCACGCCCTCGACGACGCGCCGGCCCTCGGCAACCGCTGCCACTACGTTGCCGGAGGTCATGTAGTCCACGACGCCGGGGTAGAAGGGCTTGTCCACGTGCTCGGCGTAGTGCGCGGCGAGGATCTCCTCGGTGGGGGTCAGGATCTTCAAAGCGGTCAGGACGTACCCCTTGGCCTCGATGCGGCGCAGGATCTCGCCGGTCAGGCGGCGCTCAACGGCGTCGGGCTTGATGAGGATGAGGATACGGCCGGTCTGGGACGTGGTGGACGTGCTGGCCATGGAGGCTCCTTGCTGGGTCGGAGGGTGAGGGACCGGATGGACCATAACGGGTCCGGACCCTCCAAGGCCATGACGGCGCCCGTTCAGGCCTGCTCGACCACCATGATCGGCTCTAAGGAGCAGGCGCGAGCGGCATCGAGGGCGGCTTGGAAGATGAGCGCGGAGGACTGGGCGCCGGGGTCGCGGTGCCCGCAGGAGCGCTCCCCCAGGAAGGAGGCACGCCCGCGGCGCGCTTGAAGCGGTTCAGTATCCCGAGCCCCATCGGCGGCGGCCCGGGCGGCGGCCGAGAGGACGCCGACCTCATCCTCTCCGATCTCCGCCGCCTCCCTGGCGGCCACCGTCGCGGGGCGCCAGGCATCGGCCATGGTCTTGTCCCCACTGGTGGCGTGGCCCCTGGCCTCCAGGCCAGAGGTGGCCTCCTCCAGCGCCCGGACCAGGTTCTCCGCTCCCCAGGCGGACGCGTCGGAGGAGCGGGCGGCCCTGAGGAAGGCGGTTCCCAGCAACGGGCCTCCGGCGCCGCCGACCGTGGCCATGAGAGTGGTGGCGACGACCTTGAGGACCCCTCCGGGGGTGGCCGGGAGGTTTCCGGCCTTCTGGGCGGCGTCCAGTTTGGTGACCACGGCCCTCATGCCGCGGTCCAGGTTGTCGCCGTGGTCGGCGTCCCCGATGGCTCGGTCCAGTTCGGTCAACTCTGCACGGTTCTCGGCGATCATTACGGCGGCACGATGGGTCCAGTCGAGGGCCCAGGCGGCATCCAAGGACATGGAGTTCCCTTCTCAGGTCTTGGCAGGTGTTGGTTCCAGGCCTGACCGCCATGCACCCGAGGGTGAAGGACGACCACGCGGCTTTGATCGGGCCCCGCGTGGACCCGATGGGTCCCTGCGCATCCCGGGAACGTCCGTGGGACGCGCCGGAGCAGGCCGACGAGGTGCTCACCGCCCACTCGCATTTCCATCCTCTCACGCACCTGGCCGCCTCGCTCGTTGAGACGGCCGAACGGCCTGCGACCAGCTCGAATGGACGCACCATCACAGATGACGGGGAGACGTCGGACGGCGTGATACTTGTATGCACGAGCCCCGGGCGACGTCCGACGCCCACCGCCCGAGATCCAGAGGAAGAGAGGAGCCTTCCCGTGGCGCAGGCCAAGTACGACCAGATCTTCCAGACCCTGCACGAGCGCATCGAGTCCGGCACCTACCGCTTCCTCGAACTGCTCCCCTCGGAGAACGCCCTGGCCGAGGAGTTCGGCTGCACCCGTAACACGGTGCGCAAGGCGCTGGCACTGCTCGTGACTCAAGGGTACGTCCAGACCATGCAGGGCCGGGGCGTCCAGGTTATCTCCCGGCCGCGGGCGACCTCCACCTTTCTGGTCGGGGGGATCGAGTCGCTTCGGGAAGCGGCTGAGCGCAATCGGATTTCTCTGAGCACCCACATGATCTCGCTGGAGGAGGGCGTCGTCGATGCCGAGACGGCCGAGGCCTCAGGCATGGCCGAGGGCGCCGAGATCATCTGCGTCAAGCGGCTGCGCGTGCTGGATAACGTCCCGCTCATCGTGGACACCAGCTATTTCCTGGCCTCGGTGGTTCCCCGCCTGACCCGGCAGATCGTCGAGTCCTCGGTCTATGCCCATCTGGAGGAGGTCCTGGGGGTGCGGGTGGCCAGCGCGACGCGGCGGATCACGGTGGAGCGGGCCACCGAGGAGGACCAGCGGCTCATCCACCTGGGGGGAATGGATTGCGTCGTCGTGGTCTCCTCGACGACCTTCGACTCGACGGGTGTGCTCTTCGAGTACACGCGCTCGCGCCATTCACCGGTCGACTTCGCCTTCCAGGACACCGCCCACCGGCTGCCGGCAGAGCGCTGAGGCGGGGCCGGCGAGGTGGAGGATGTAGAGCTGTATAGGAGCCGCATAGGCGGGCCGGTGGCCCGGCAGCATCTGAAACGCTGCCGGGCCACCGATCTGTCGGAGGAGGCGAGACGAGCCCATCGGGCGCACCCGGCTGAGCGGTACTGCCCGGATATTGGCTACTTGGCGACGGGCTCGCGGTTGCCAAGGCGTACCTTCTTGACGGTGCGTTCCTTGTCGAAGTCGGCCTGCTTGAAGCCGAAGAAGTAGGTGCACAGGAAGGAGACCAGGAGGGCCGCGGCGCCGGCGATCCAGAAGCCGGTGAAGGAAGAGTCCATGCCATCGGGGTTGACGAAGGACGGGAAGCCGACGAAGCCTCCGGTGAAGCCCCACATGTTGACGTTGAGCAGCCCGGTGAGCAGTCCGCCGACGGCGCCGCCGATCGAGGCGGTGATGAAGATGCGGCCGTACTTGAGGTTGAGACCGTACATGGCCGGTTCGGTCACGCCGCAGAAGGCGGAGATGGTAGCGGGTGCGGCCATGCGCTTGATGCGGGCATCGCGCACCCTGAGCCAGACGGCCAGGGCGCCTCCGCCCTGGGCGATCATGGTGGCCGAGACAATGGCGTTGAGGTGGGAGTAGCCGGGGCTGGCGAGCTCGGAGGAGATGATCGGGATGACCGCCCAGTGCAGGCCGAAGATGACCAGGCACTGGTAGAAGCCACCGATGAGCAGGCCCGCGAGCGTGTAGTTGAAACTCAGGATCGCGTTGATGACAGCGGCAATTCCACCGGAGACGAGCATGACGGCGGGACCGAAGACCAACAGGATGAGGGCGGAGACCACGAAGATCTCGATGAGCGGCCCGAAGATCGGGCGGATGACGGCCGGCAGCGTCTTCTTGAGCCAGGGTTCGATCTTGGAGGCGAGCCAGGCCCCCACGATGATGGGGAAGATCGAGTAGGCGTAGGCGTTGCCGGCGGGCAGGGAGACCGGGATGCCGAAGAAGTCGGAGTTGAAGACGGTGCGTCCCACGGTGATAACGTCGTCGGTGTTCTTGGACATGTCCACCACGGAGGGGTAGCAGAGCACCCCGCCGATGATGGCCACGACGATGGGGTCGGCGCCCAAGCGCTTGGCGGCGGTGAAGCCGATGATGATCGGCAGGAAGAAGAACATCGACGAGCTCATGGCGTCGATGAAGTGGTAGGTGTTGGAGGCCTCGGTGACGACCTCGTACTGCATGAGCAGCGCCAGGAGCCCCTTGAGGATTCCAGAGGCCGCCAGCATGCCCACCACCGGGATCATCGAGCCGGTGATGACGCCGATGAGGGAGGAGAAGCCGAGCTTGACCCAGCCCCACAGGGTGGTGGGCCGCTCGACGAGCTCGACGTCAGCGTCCTGCTCGCCAGCGCCCACGTTGGGCAGCTGGGCGACGACGGCGTCGTAGACGTCGACGACGTCGGGGCCGATGACGACCTGGTACTGGCCGCCGGCCTTGGCCACGTCGATGACGCCGTCGAGATCGGCCACGGCCTCGTCATCGGCCAGGGACTCGTCCTTGAGGTAGAAGCGCACGCGCGTGATGCAGTGCAGGACGGAGCGGACGTTGTCGGGGCCTCCGATGCCAGCGATGATGTCGGCGGCGGTGGCGTCGAAGCCGGTGAGGCCATCGGTGCGCTCTCCATCAGCGCCGCCGACCTCGGCCCCGGTGCCCGCGGCGCCAGTGGATGCCTTGTCCTCCCCCTTGAGAGTGGCGGTGGCGATGGCGGCGCCAGCCTCCGTCTTCCCGGTGGTCACGGACAGGCCGGCCAGGTGGGTGATCGTGTTGGTCAGGACCACGATGGCGGTGGTGGCCTTGCCCGCGGTGCGGACGGCCTCGAGGTCCATGGTGCCCAGGGAATCGCCGGCCTTGACGGCGTCTCCGACCTTGACGCTCAGATCGAAGGGGGCGCCCTCGAGCTCGACGGTGTCGACGCCGAGGTGAAGCAGGACCTCCAGGCCGGACTCGCTCTTGAAGCCGATGGCGTGGCCGGTGCCGGCGACCATGGTGATGGTGGCGTCCACCGGGGAGACTATCGCGCCGTCGTTGGGCTCGACGCCGAGCCCGTCCCCCACGGCTTTGGAGGAGAAGACAGGGTCGGGGACGTCGGCTAGGTCGATGACCGTCCCCGTCACCGGGGAGGCGATGAGGACTTCGGGGCCATGATCTGGTTCGGACATGAAAGATCCCTTTCGGAAGTGCGGGTGGCTACAGCGAGATCGGGGAGGGGCGCTCGGCGGCCCTCCAAGGCGGACGGGACAGGCTGGAGGTAAGGAGAGAGAGGAAACGCGAACCGCTGCCGATTCAGGCGAGCAGGGCGATGGCTTCGTAGGGACGTAGGCGGATCGTTCCCGCTTCGAGGCGGTCGGCGACGGGGGGCAGCTCGTCGCTGCTGCGGATGCGGTCGTTGCCGTCGTAGTTGCCGATGAGGATGCGGGCGGAGGCGAAGGCCTCCGGGACGGGTACCTCGGTGTCGTGGCCGCGGAAGCTGCACAGGACCATCAGACGGCTGTCGTCGTGCTCGCGGGTGTAGGCCAGGACGTCCTCGTGTTCCATGAGGTAGGGGGCGTAGGCGCCGCGGGAGATGATGGGCAACTCCTTGCGCAGAGCGATGAGGCGCCGGTAGTAGGGCAGGATCCGCCCCTGCGCCTCCTCGCGCTCGACGTTGACGGTCTGCTGGTTGGTGGGCCGCAGCCAGGGCGTCCCACTGGTGAATCCGGCGCCGGGGGCCTCGGCGCTCCACTGCATGGGGGTACGGGCGTTGTCGCGGGCCTTGGAATGGACGATGGCGAAGGCTTCTTGGGCGCCCATGCCGCCTGCCGTCAGCTCGTTGTAGGCGTTGCGGGCCTCGACGTCGACGTAGTCCTCGATGGACGAGTAGGCGGGGTCGGTCATGCCGATCTCCTCACCCATGTAGACATAAGGCGTTCCGCGCAGCAAGTGGATGACGGTGGCGAGCATGGTCGCGGACTCGGCGTGGTAGTGCTCGGGGTCGGCGAAGCGGTCGATGGCGCGGGGCTGGTCGTGGTTATTCCAGAACAGGGCGTTCCAGCCGCCGCCAGCCTGCATGCCGGTGGCCCACTCATCGATGATGCGTTTGAGGGCTGCGAAGTCGTAGGGGATGCGGGTCCACTTGGCGCCGTCGGCGTAGTCGACCTTGAGGTGGTGGAAGCTGAAGACCATGCTCAGCTCGCCATTGGCCGGGTTGGAGTAGCCCGCGCAGGCCTCCACCGTGGTCGAGGACATCTCGCCGACCGTCATCGCCTCGGGGTCCTGGCCGAAGCTGGCTGCGCAGAGCTCGCGCAGGTAGTCGTGGACGAGGGGGCCGTCAGTGTACATGCGGCGGTCGTCGGTGCCGGTGGGCGCGTCCTGAAGCGGCAGTGGCTTGCCGATGACGTTGATGACGTCGAAGCGGAAGTCCTTGACTCCCTTGGCGCGCCAGAAGTTGACGACCCCGGCGGCCTCGGCGCGCACGGCCGGGTTGTGCCAGTTGAGGTCGGCCTGGGTACGGTCGTAGAGGCACAGGTAGTACAGGCCAGTGTCTCCGAAGGGCGCCCAGGCGGGGCCGCCGAACTTGGAGACCCAGTTGGTGGGCAGCGAGCCGTCCTCCTTGGGGGGCAGCAGGTAGTAGTAGTCCTGGTAGACGGGATCGCCGGCCAGGGCCCGCTGGAACCATTTGTGCTCGGTGGAGGTGTGGTTGAGGACCATGTCCAGCATGACGCAGATACCGTGCTCGCCCAGGGCGGCGACGAGCTCATCGAAGTCCTCCATGGTTCCCATGGCCGGGTCGATGGCGCAGTAGTCGGAGACGTCGTAGCCGTTGTCCCTGCCCGGTGAGGGGAAGAAGGGGTTGAACCAGACGTGGTCCACTCCCAGGGAAGCGATGTAGTCGACCTTCTCGATGATGCCGCGCAGGTCGCCCACGCCATCGCCGGAGGAGTCGCGAAAGGACTTGGGATAGATCTGGTAGACGACACTGTCCGTCAATGACATGCGGGGCTCCTGAGGGACGCGGGTTGGAGCCGGAGGAATCACCCTCCGAACAACTTGTGCACACAAGTATGCACTTGTGTGCACAAGTCTTCCACCTTGATTCTTGTGTTCTGTCACACAGATGTCGTTCATCCCTCAAACGGCGCGAAACGAGTCCGGGAGGTTCGGCCATCATGACGATGGCCGAACCTCCCGGGTCGAGGAGGAACGCGATCGGCGACTACCGGCGACGCCGGTAGGGCCACTCGCGAACCGGAGAAGACAATCCCCGGAGACGCAGTGTCAGGGCCTGCCGAACAGGGCACGGGCCTCAGCGGCCAGGACCACGGAGCCGAGGATGAGGATTCCCGAGGCGGTCAGCGGGGTGTCGTAGCCCTCGGACAGAGCCACGGCCTGCCCCACACCCTCGCCGAGCTGCCGGCTCACCACGACGCGGTCGGCGCCGTAAACCTCCCGGGCGACCTCGCCCAGGTCGTCGACGTCCATCGCCCGGGGCGAGTCGACCGGGACGCACACGACGGCGTCGGTCACCGGCTCCAGAGCCGCCAGAATCCCCTCGGCGTCCTTGTCCGCCATAACGCCCAGGACCACCACGAGGTGCTGGAAGCCAAAGGCCTCCTCGATGGCGCCGGCGAGGGCCTCGACGCCGTGGGGGTTGTGGGCGGCGTCAACCAGGACCGTGGGCGAGGAGCGCAGAACCTCCAGGCGACCGGGGCTGGTGACCGAGGCGAAGCCGTCCTCGACGATACGCGCGGGCAGCCGACGCCCGCCGTGTATCGCCTCGGCGGCCGCCAGGGCCAGCAGAGCGTTGTGGGCCTGATAATCCCCGTACAGCGGAACGAAGGCGTCCTCGTAGACAGCCGCCGCGGTGGCAAAGGTGACCATCTGGCCGCCGACGGCGAGCTGGCGGTCGAGAACCTGCAGGACGCCGGCCTCCGGCGAGGTGGGATCCTCCTCCGGGTCCCGCTCCCGGCGCACAATGGCCCGGTGCGAGGCCGCCGCCTGCTCAATCTCGGCAGCGGCGTCGGGGACCTGATGGGCGACGATGACGGTGGAGCCGTCCTTGATGACGCCCGCCTTCTCGTGAGCGATCTCGGTGATCGAGGAGCCCAGCCAGCGCTCATGGTCACGCCCGATCGGGGTGATGACGGCGACATCGGAGCCGATGACGTTCGTGGCATCCCAGCGCCCACCCAGGCCCACCTCGATGACGGCAACATCGACGGGATAGTCGGCGAAGGCAGCCAGAGCCATGACGGCCAGGACCTCGAAGAAGGACAGGCGCGGCCCGCCGGCGGCCTGGGAGCGCTCGTCGACCATGGCGATGTAAGGAGCCACGTCCTCCCAGGCGGCGATGAAGCCCTTCTCACTGATCGGCTCGCCGTCGAGGCTGATGCGCTCGCGGATGGTGGCCAGATGCGGGGAGGTGAAGCGGCCGGTGCGCATGCCGCCTGCGGCCAGAAGGCGCTCGGTCATACGGGCGGTGGAGGTCTTGCCGTTGGTGCCGGTGATATGGACGGTGCGATAGGTGCGTTCGGGGTTGCCCAGGATGTCGAGGACGGCCTCGACGCGATCCAGGGAGGGCTGGACCTGGTGCTCGGGGGCGCGCGCGAGAATCTCGGCCTCGACCTCGCGCATGCGGGCGGAGACCTCGACAGCGCGCGCGGCGGCCTCCAGGTCGCGCAGGTGGTCGCCCTCGGGGTTGTCGGGGAGCTGGGGCTCCCAGGAGTCCCAGTCGTCGGAGTCATCGGCATCGGCCTCGGCGAGGAGCTCCTCAAGGCGGTCGGTGTCGCCGCCGGGGATCATGTTGGCCGCAACGAGCTCGCGCAGAGCCTCAAGGTCCTCACGGTCCCGAGCCTCGTCGTCGGCATCCTGCTGAGAACCGACCTCCTGGAGATCGGAGACGGAGACGGTCAGACTCTCGCCCTCGCCACCGGGAGCACCCACGGCCTCCAGATAGGGCAGGAGCTCGGGATCGACGCCGGTCTCACCGAAGACGGCGTCGACAACCTCCTCCCCCGTAGCGCCCTCGGGGATGCCGAAGGCGGCGCCGGGACTGGTCTGCTTGGAGTCGTCGTCTGCGGGCACTGTGCCTTCCTTTGCTCGACATGGCGGGTTGGACAGAGCTCTCTCAAGCACTCCCGCCCCGCCCTAATCTAGCCGAGGCAGTGGAGCCGCCCGCGCCAGCCCCCGCACCTGCCGGCCCGGGCCCGACCAAATGGACTCATGCCCCACCGCACTCTCCAGCAGCAGACGCTCCACACCCCCAGACTCCGGTACCCCGAACGATCACGGAAACGCACACTTCAGCAGCATGTGAAACCACCGAGGCAAAACCTCTCCTCCATCACGATGACTGGCAGGAAAGTCGCTCGAGTGCAACCTCGTACGGCGAGGCTCGAACATACGAACAACAATTTCGTTTTGAATCTTCTTTCCGAGGTACCAGCATATCCCACCACCTCCATCAATATGAGCCACATGATTGTTGAATCAAAATTCGATGATTACATCCTAATACTTGGTGAAATGTTTGAGGAATTCACCAGGGAACCTTATGGGTATAGGGGTAGACATACCCCCCACATACCTGTCTAGGCTTTCGCCATGCGTTTGTCAGTGATTGGTTGCGGATATCTCGGTGCTGTTCATGCTGCGTCAATGGCGGAGCTCGGACATGATGTGGTGGGTGTGGACGTCGACGCCCACAAGGTGGAGTTGCTGAGCCGCGGTCGTGCCCCATTCTTCGAACCCGACCTGGAGGGGCTGCTGGCTCGCAACGTGGAGGCCGGACGTCTAACCTTCACTCAGGACTTCTCCGCCATTGAAGGCGCCCAGGTCCATTTCATTGGGGTGGGTACTCCGCAGTCCGAGTCGGGGGCCGCGGATATGACCTATGTCGATGCGGCGATCGCCTCCATGCTCCCGCACCTGGGGCACTGCGCCGATGGCCCTGAGGTTGTCGCAGGCAAGTCCACGGTGCCCGTTGGCACAGCTTCCCGCCTGGCTCAGGCGATCGAGCCGACGGGAGCTCTGCTGGTGTGGAATCCGGAGTTCTTGAGGGAGGGCTTCGCCGTGCAGGACACCCTGCGGCCGGACCGCATGGTCTATGGTCTGCCGGCCGATCCCGGAGCCGCGGCGGGAGCACAGGAGGTGATGGACGCGGTCTATGAGCAGATCCTGACTTCCGGCGCCCCGCGCCTCGTCATGGACTATGCGACGGCCGAACTGGTCAAGATCAGTGCGAACGCGTTCCTGGCTACGAAGATCTCCTTCATCAACGCCATGGCCCAGGTCTGCGACGCGGCGGGGGCCAATGTAACAGCTCTCGCCCAGGCGATCGGCATGGACGATCGTATCGGCCGTCGTTTCCTGCGCGCCGGCATCGGGTTCGGCGGAGGCTGCCTGCCCAAGGACATTCGAGCCTTCCAGGCCCGGGCGCACGAACTCGGCGTCGGTGATGCCCTGGCTTTCCTCGCGGAGGTCGATCGGGTGAACGACACCATGCGCGCCAGTGTCATCCGTACGGTAAGAGCCCTGCTTGGCGACCGCCTGTCCGGAGCCACGGTGACGGTGCTCGGGGCGGCTTTCAAACCGGACAGCGACGACATGCGCAACTCCCCCGCCCTGGATCTAGCCGTGGAGCTGGCGGGCACGGCCGAGCGGGTAGTCGTGCACGACCCTGCCGCAGGTCCGATCCTCACCGAGCGGAAGGATCGTCCCTACGAGGTCGCGTCTTCCACGCAGTCGGCTCTGGAAGGGGCCGACCTGGTCATCATCGGTACGGAGTGGCGCGAGTACCGGGATCTCGACCCCGTCCGGGCGGCGGACCTGGCGCGCACCCGCTACGTGATCGACGGACGCAACTGCCTGGATGCCCAGGCGTGGAAAGCGGCCGGCTGGACCTACCGCGGTATCGGGCGGCGGTGAGCGGGCCAACAGCACCGGCGCCCTCAGCGGGCCGACAGCGCTCTTCGGCGCCTGGACGGCCCGCGACGGCGCCGGACGTGCAGACCGGGCCGAACCGGCTCAATGCCGCCCGCCCCGGTGAGCAATGCACTGCACGGCCGCCCGGGCGCCGCCGATCAGGACCGTCATATCGCTGGTCGCCAGCATCACCATGCAGATCCACACCGCAACGGTCAGCCACACACCGCCGTCGAAGGACATGAACACAGCTATGCTGCTGAGCAGCACGAGCTGGTAGGTGAGGCGAGGGCGGTCTATTGGCAGGGCGATGCGACGTCTGAGGTCACGTGTCCGCACCACCAGAACGAGGGCGTAGGCCACTGCCCCGGCCAGTCCGGCACCCCAGGGTCCCATGAATGGCACGAGAATCACGCCGAGCACGACGTTGACCACCGCTCCCATCATGGTGGAGACCATGAGAACACCGCTGTTCTTCAAGGCCTGATAGAAGCTCTCGAAGAAGATACTGATGACCCCGAAGGATGCGACCAGCATGAGCAGGGGAACATAGCGCCAGCCCTCCGAGAACTCAGCCTGGAGCATCAGTTGAGAGATCGGGCGGTTCAGGGCGATGACCAGCCCTGCGGTCGACAGGGTCGCCAGGGAATAGCCCCTCAGCACGGCGCCGAAGAAGGCTCCTCGGTCAGGTGAGTTGATCTCGCGGGCGGTCGAGTACTGCCATGCCTGCTGGAACACGGAGGCGACAATGTTGACCAGCGCGGGCATCTTGCTCGCCGCCGTGAAGAGCCCGGCGGCCACGACTCCACTGTGCCATAGGACCACGTAACGTCCCGAGACGCTGACGAGCCACCATGACAGCAGATTGGGCACGAGCGGCAGGCTGTAGACAAGCATCCGGCGCAGCAGCACACGATTGACTCGGAAGGGAACCAGCAGCCGGTACTCGGCCGACCCCAGGAACGCAGCGAGGCCACCTACGAGGTAACCGATGGTGAAGGACCACAGATAGCCTTCAATGCCCGCATGCGCGCGAAACAGGAGCAGGTAGGTGGAGACAACCATGGCCAGTGCGTTCATCAGGCCGTAGGCCACGAAGCGGCGCACGTGTCCCAGCCCGCGGGCGAGCTGGGTCGTGGCCTTGAAGACGCACACCGAGCAGAACAGGACGAAGAAGGACGCCGCATGCTCCATACCCCACACAGTGCTGGCCAGGGAGCACAACACCCCGGTGCCCACGATGCCGCCGCCCAGGACCAGTAGGGAGTTGGCGAACAGCTCGTCCTTGGGAACGTCGTCGTCGATCGAGAAACGATAGAGGGCCTCAACCACGCCCAGGGAGAGCAGCGGCAGCACGATCTCAATGGCGCTGTTGAGCAGCTCAGCCGTCCCGTACTCGCCGGCCCTCAGAGCGGTCGTGTACAGAGGCATGAGCACCAGGGAGACCGCCTTGACCGCCAGACCCCCCAAGGCGAAGACGAGGGTGTTGCCCAACAGGAATGTGATGCGGCTCTTATGGTTTGCCAACACCGAACCGGACCTTCCGCGTCTCGATGGGGTCGAAGTTCAGGCCATGAATCCCCGTTGCCCAGGAGGACTCGACCAGGTCGGCCAGGTAAGTCTCGATGGGGTCGCGCTCCACCAGCGGCAATGAGTGGTCCTTTCCCATCTCCCGCGCCCGGTAGTCGGTGGCCACATCGTTGGCGCGTCGCCGCCGCTGCAGGGCGAAGATGCGATTGACTCCCCGGGAGACGTCCACGGACTTATGCATGCCGAGCTTGCATCTCTGCAGCGCGCAATGCAGAGGCGGGAACGCCGGGGTGTGCTTACCCGGCCGCATGATATAGGTGCCGCGGAACAGCCCCGGCCAGTTTCGCTCGATCGAGCGGTTGATGATCTCATCTCCCAGTTTGAGCCAGCCGACTGAGGTGCCCAGCGGCAGGACCCACTTCATACGACCTTCTCCTTGATGATCCTGGCCGGGACTCCAGCGACCGTCGCGCCGGCGGGGACGTCGTGGAGCACGACGGCGCCCGCCCCGATCATCGCACCGTCCCCAATGCTGATCGGCCCAAGAACCGTCGCTCCGCAGCCCACGACCACGTCCCGCCCCAACATGGGAACCGTCTCGATGCCCTTGCGACCACCGATGGTCACCCCGTGCCCGATATGGCACCCCGGACCGATCACAGCGTGGGGGTGGATCACGACGCCCAGGGCGTGGTGCGGGAACTTGGTGTTCTCACCGATACGGGCGGCATAGGGAACGTCGCAGGCGAACAGCACGCGCATGGCGCCGCGGACAAAATACGCTGCGGGAGCGAGACGATGGCGCGAAAGCCACCGGGCGGCCAAGTATGAGACGTAGACAGGATCCATTACGGGAGCCCTTCCTCGAGGAACGTGCGGTAGGGGAACAGGTGGTACCACTCGGGGCGGTACAGGAAGAAGGTCGTGGTGGCCGCAAAAGCGATGACGACGAGCAGGGCGCTGACGTAGGAGTTCTCGGGTCTCTCACCACGCGCCGCAAGGTTGGCCAGTCCGACGGCGAAGGGCAGGGTCAGGTACATCTCGAGACGGTCCAGGAGGTTGAATCCAAGCGCGATCACCACCATGGCGACGTCCGCTACCGCTAGGGCTAGGAGGTTGCGGGTGCGTCCGGAGCGGTCGGCCTCCACCGCGGCGTTCCAGCCGCAGGTCGCCGCCAGAAGCATGAGGAGGATGCGGACGGCAACAAGGAGAACGGTCGCGGATCGAACTCCCCCATCGGCGTAGTCGGAATTCTGGTAGTGACCGTAGTAGGCGGAGGTCGCCGCGAGGGAGTTCATCACCCAGCTGAGTGAAAACATGCTGGCACCGATGAGCGTTCCCCACTTGAACCAGTCCCCGAAGGTGCTTAGCCTCATGACTGGCACGAGGTAGACAATGAGCAACAGCACAGCGCTCATATGGAACTGAGTGGCGAGCGCGATGAGCAGGACGTAGCGCAGCAGCCTGCGCTCCATGACGGCGGGCACTGCCAGCAGGAAGATCGCCACTGCGATGCCCTGGCGCACAGCGAGCATGAGGTCGTAGAAGACGGACATGCCGAAAGCGAAGAGAACCGCCAGGGAGTAGCTGGCGGCATACCGCTTGATGAACAGGACCGCCGAGCCGTAGACGAAGACCGAGATGAGGAGCAGCAGAACGTTGAAGTTCTGCGTGATGCGGCTGACGAGATAGTTGAGGATGGCGTAGCCGTATTCGAAGCGGCTGACGGTGAAAGCCTCCTGGAGGGAGTTGCTCGCCTTGATCGCCTCGAAGACGCGGTGGTACTCGATCGTGTCGTTGCCGACGCTGACGGCTCGCAACGAGGAGAAGGCCACGAAGGCTACGAAGGTCACCCCTAGGAGGGCGGGCGAACCGCGCCGGCCGACGTTGCCCGGTAGTCCCGCCAGGGCTGCGGGCAGGAGGAGCGCAGCGAACAGCGCGAAGTGGATCCACATACTCCCGCGTCACCGTTCCGCCAAGGCTCGGTACCGGCGCACGAGGCGGTCGGCCTCACGCGTAATGTCGAAGCCTGCGGTGCGCGTCAGGGTTGCGCCCTGGACCCGGCGTCCCAGGTCCCGGCCCTGGTCAATCGCTTGTGCCACCCGGGTGGCCCACCGACTCAGCGAAGCCTCCAACGGCAGGAACTCGCAGTCCCCGATCGCGACCTCGTCGGGCACGCGGTCCGAGCAGATCATGGGTAGACCCGCGCACTGGGCCTCGACTCCCACCATGGGCAGCCCCTCGAAGAACGAGGGCAGGACCAGCGCATCCATGGCCTGGTAGAGGTCAGGAACGTCCTTGCGGTCCCCCAGGAACAGGACGCGGTCGGCCAGTCCTCCCTCAGCCGCGCGTCCCTCAATCCCCGGGCGCAGAGCCCCGTCTCCGATGAGCATGAGTCGCACCCCGGGTCTGAGACGGAGCAGCTCGCTGAAGACGTCAAGAAGGAACCGATGGTTCTTCTCCTCACTGAAGCGCCCCACATGCCCCACTACTGAGCCATCCCCCAGACCGAGCGCACGCCGGGTCTTGACGCGGGCCTGGCGATCGAAACGGTAAGTGCCCACGTCGATGGCGTTGGGGAGCACCTCGAAACGGCTACGGCGGAACATGAACTCACCGGCCGCGTGCGAGCATGCCAGGCGAACATCCGAGTAGGCGCCGATATTGCGGCACACGAGCCAGTTGCGCACGCTCTTAAGACGGGAGTCGGAGTAGGCGGTCGAGTGGGCGTGGACAGCGAAGGAACGCACGCCACCCCGGTGCGCCACCGGATAGAGGAAGCGCGACAGGATGGGATCATGCAGGTGCGCTACGGGGTACTGACCCGCGTGCTGCTCCAGCAGCTGTCCCAGTGCCGAGCGGATCCGCCCGATCCTGCCGTGGCCGTTCATGACGTAGCAGCGCCCGCCCAGTGACTCGATCTCCGCACGGTGGGTCTCATCAGGCGTTGCGTAACAGAAGAAGTCGAAGACGATCTGAGAGCGGTCCACATGCCTGAAGTAATTCATGAGCACGCTCATGACTCCAGAGCGCCGAGAGATAGATGAGTTGATCTGCAGGATTCTCAGGGGCCCGCCCCCGGAGTTCTGTGGGGTCGATAACTGTTCCTGGCTCACTGACAGTCTCCCTCCATTGACCCCGGCGCGGCCGGGGAACTAAATGTTCTGCTAACGCTTTTCCTCATTTCACTTTGAGGGTCTTGATGAGGACCCACACGCCGATGTGGAAGACGGAACGGGGGACGCTGAGATGCTCAATATCGCGGTAGAGCATCCAGTGGTACTTGATCAGGCTTCGTTTGTTCGCTGACACCG
Organism: Actinomyces sp. oral taxon 849 str. F0330; assembly: GCF_000239715.1. NCBI lineage: Bacteria > Bacillati > Actinomycetota > Actinomycetes > Actinomycetales > Actinomycetaceae > Actinomyces > Actinomyces sp. oral taxon 849. Next base: position 226,763 of record NZ_JH470348.1, read on the forward strand.
ACCCCGAGCGAAGCCGGTACCTCATGAGGACCACCGGCATGCCCCAGATGTAGCGCTCAGTGCGGAGCATGCGCAGCCACAGAGCGTCGTCGTTGCGCTTCCTGATATTCGGCACCTCGAACTTCCCCAGGCGCGCCACGTCATACATGACCGTCGAGTTCCCCACCGGGCAGTCCAGGAGCAGACGGTTGTAGCTGGTCCTGGCCGGACTGCGCACGATCTTTCCGGTGGGCGTGCCCTGCTCGTCGATCTGAGCGTAAGCCGTGCAGGACATGGTGATGCCGCGCGAGGTCATGAAGTCGATCTGGCGCCTGAGCTTGTCGGGGTGCCACAGGTCGTCAGAGTCGAGGAAGGCCATGTACCGCCCCCGGGCCAGTTCCATCGCCCGGTTGCGAGCCATGGCGGCTCCGCTGTTGGTCTCCAGGCGCACGTACCGGATTCGGGGGTCACCCTCGGCCAGGGCCCCCACGACCTCGGAGGTATCGTCGGTCGAGCAGTCGTCGACCACGAGCAGCTCCCAGTTGGGATACGTCTGTTCCTGGACCGTGGCGATAGTCTCGGCGATGAAGGCGCCGCAGTTGTACGTCGGCATGATGATGGACACCAGCTGAGGGTCTGTTGTCATCGCTGTTCCTTCTTATCGTGGCTTTACGTCTCACCTGGCAACCGCCAGCACCGTCCGGCAGGCGAGCCGCAGATCGCGTCCGATGCTGAAGTCCTGGACGTCGCGCAGATTGAGACGCATCTTGGCGGGCAGGACCTGCGTGAGATACGCGTCCTGACCCGGCGGAGCGGCCGCCAGGATCTGGGCTTCGTCCTTGAACTCGATGGAGGCCGTGGAGGTGACCCCTGCCGGCAGCAGCAGCGTGGCCCGCATACGCGGGGCGTACTGGCGGACGTACTCGGGCACCTCCGGCCTCGGTCCCCACGAAGGTCATGGTTCCGCGCAGGATGTCGATGAGCTGGCCGATCTCGTCGAGTCGGTACCGGCGCAGGACGGCACCGACCCGCGTGACCCGCGGATCGTCCCCCCGGGTGATCTGGTCTCCCGGGTCGGCCGGCCGGTGCGTCATGGTGCGGAACTTGACGATCCGGAACTCGCGCCCGAACTGGGTGACTCGCAGCTGGCGGAAGAACACGGGACCGGGCGAGTCCAGCTTGATGAGGGCCGCCAGGATGACGAATAGCCAACCGAGCAGCACGATGAGGACCATCGCCCCGACGACGTCGAGCAGGCGCTTGAGCCGAAGCTGCGCTCCGCGCCGGGACAGCGCCTCGTAGTAGGGACGCACCTCCTCGGTCTGCAGAGAGGCGGGCAGGGCCTCCCAGGGCGGCATTCTCATCATCGGCCCACCGCCGCGAGCGCGTCGAGGGCACAGTCGATGACGTAGTCGACCTGCTCGTCGCTCAAGGAGGTGTGCAGAGGCAGGCTCACCTCGTTGGCGTACAGGTCGAAGGCTCGCGGGAAGTCCTCGATGTCGAAGCCGAGGTCCCGGTAGGCGGTGAGCATGGGCAGAGGCTTGTAGTGGACGTTGCAGGCCACATCCGCGCGCGCCATGTGCTCGATGAACTCGTTGCGCCCGTCCTCGCCCAGGCCCGGCAGGTTCGCCAGGTAGAGGTGCCCGGAGGAAACGGTTCCGTTCTCGTAGTGCCGCAGCGATGTCATGCCCGCAGGAGCCAGGGCCCGGTCGTAGCGGGTGATGATCTGGCGCCTGCGCGCCAGCATGGAGTCGTAGCGGGACATCTGGGCCAGGCCGATCGCGGCGCACACGTCCGTCATATTGCACTTGTAGGCGGGGCTGACCACGTCGTACTCCCAGGCCCCCAGGCGGGTTTTGGCCAGGGCGTCCTTGCTCTGCCCGTGCAGGGACAGCAGCATGTACTGGCGGTAGAGCTCCTCGTCCAGCCCCAGGTCCGGCCTCCAGGTGACGGCTCCCCCCTCCGCGGTGGTCAGGTTCTTCACGGCGTGGAAGCTGAACGTCGTGAAGTCGGCGGCGCTGCCCGACGACGTGCCGTCGCGCCGGGCGCCGAAACTGTGGGCGCCGTCGGCCACCAGGGCGACACGGCCCAGCGCCTCCTGGATCGGACCGGTGGGCGCGAAGAGATGACGCTGGCTGTCAACGACTTCGCGCAACGCCGTGTAGTCGCACATGCGCCCACCGATGTCGACCGGGATGACGGCCTTGGTCCGTGGCGTGAGTGCCTCCGCCAGGACATCGGGGTCCAGTCCGTAGCCGACGTCGGCCTGTCCGGCGTCGACCAGGACCGGGGTGGCTCCCACGTGCACGACGGGCGAGGCAGAGGCCGTGTAGGTGTAGGCGGGAATGATCACCTCGTCGCCGGGACCAATGCCCAGCACTCGCAGGGTCAGCTCCAGTGAGGCGGTCGCGGAGTTGAGGCAGGCGGCTCGGGTGGTATCGCAGCGCTCCGCAACCTGTTTCTCCAGGCTCTTGGTCCGCGGCCCCGTGGTGATCCAGCCGGATCGCAGCGCGGCCTCCACCTCTTGGCACTCGGCATCGGTAATGTCCGGTGGTGAGAACTCGACGCGCATCAGCTGGCCTTCCTCATTGTTGACGACGCACTCGTGCCGTGATCGAAATTCGGGTGGTAGGTGGGAACTGCGTGGGCCAGCTCCTGCTTGATCTGGTCGTTCCCCTGAAGAAGGCAGGCCGTCAGCCGGGCGATCTTCTCCTCCACGTCCTGGATCGTCGGCGGCGGCGCCGTGGAGACGAGGATCGACTTGTTCGCGGTGGGGTGCAGGTCCTCGTTGTGCATCTGCAGTTCCTCGTAGAGCTTCTCGCCCGGTCGCAGCCCGGTGAACGCCACCTCGACGTCTCGTCCGGCCCGCAGGCCTGAGAGCTTGATGAGGTTGACAGCCAGGTCATAGATCCGTACGGGCTGCCCCATCTCCAGGATGAAGATCTCTCCGGCATGGGCCATGGAGCCGGCGGTGATGACCAGCTGGGCCGCTTCGGGGATCGTCATGAAGTAGCGGGTGATGTCCGGATGGGTGACGGTCAGCGGCCCGCCCGAGCGCAGCTGTCGCCTGAACAGCGGGATGACGGAACCGTGGCTGCCGAGCACGTTGCCGAACCGCACGGCGGCGAAGATGGTCGTGCGACTGGTGCGGGCCAGAGCCTGGACCTCCAGCTCGCACAACCGCTTGGTGGCACCCATCACATTAGTCGGATTCACGGCCTTGTCAGTGGAGACCAGGATGAAGTGGCTGCATCCGAACTCCTCCGCCAGACGGCACGTCATCCAGGTGCCCAGCACGTTGTTCTCCACCGCCTCGCGAGCGTTGTCCTCCATGAGGGGGACGTGCTTGTGCGCCGCGGCGTGGAAAACGACCTTCGGCCGGTACCGTTCGAAGCAGTCGCGGACGACTCGCTCATTCGTCACCGAGCCGATGACGACCGAGAGAGTGACTCCGAGCTCGGCGACTCTGGGCTGCATCTCATGGAACAGCTCGTAAGCCGTGTTCTCGTAAATGTCGAAGATGACGATCCGGCGAGGTCGGGCCTCGATGAGTTGGCGGACCAGTTCGGAGCCGATCGAGCCGCCGCCGCCGGTGACCAGGACGACCTGCCCGCGCACATATCCCATGCTCGTGGTGTCGAAGGCGACCTCGTCGCGTGAGAGTAGCTCGGAGATTTCCACGTCCCGCAGTGCGATCTTGCCATCGTGCTGCTGGGCCAGGTCCCGCACGTTCGGCAGGGTGAGAATCCGCAACCCCGTCGTCAGGCAGATAGCCAGGATGCGCTTGCGCTGGGAGGCCAGCGCCGAGGGGCAGGCCAGCACGATCTGCTCAGCCCTGCATTGCTCAGCAATTCGAGGGAGGTCGTCGCATGCCCCATATACCTTGACGCCGTGGACGTGGCGACCGTGCTTAGTCACGTCGTCATCGACCAGGGCCACCGGCTCGCCGCACATGTCCTCATCTCCCAGGCGCATGCGATTGATGGTCAACGACCCGGTTTGCCCGGCCCCGACGATGAGTGTGCGAGGGCGGGCGTCTTGCGCGCCCGATCGAGCGCTGCGCTGCACCTGGCTGCTCCACAGCGCTCGGGCTGCGAGGCGTGTCCCCGCGGTCATGATGGCGAGCAGCGCCCAGGCCATGACGTAGGAGCGCACGGACAGCCCGCCGTCGAAGGCCGAAGAGAAGAGCAGGTCCCCGCAGACCGAGCCGACGACTGTCGCGTAGAGGATCCGCAGAGCTTCCGTCATCGAGGCGTAGCGCCAGAGACTGTTGTACATCTTGAAGGTGGCGAAGACGCCCACGTTGACCACCGCCAATACGCCCACGGCCAGCAGACCGCCGGTCGCACCGGTGGCTGTCGCCCACTTCGTGGTCCCCCACGCTGCGCAGTACAAGGCCAGGTAGGTGGCCAGGACGTCAACGATCATGAAGACGATGGGCTCGACCCGGCACACGGGTGGGCTCGCCCACGCCGGAACATGGACAGGAGGCGGAGGCGGCAAGGAGCCGACCTCCGACGAGGCGCTCATAACACCTGTCGCCCCTCGCCCCCCGGGAGTCGTTGCGAGCAACTGCCCAAAGCCGGGCTCCCGGTCCTCAGCGCGCTTCGGCGACCGGCTCTCGACAGAATACGAATCGTCACGTGTCTTAGCCATGGATTTTCTCGCTCCCTTGAACCGTCTGACGGGCATGGGACACACCGCCGACAAGCAAAGAACTCTGATCAAGTGATCGGAACTGGCGGGAGCGACAGATTTCAGATGTCATCAGGGTTTCAATCTACGGACGAGCGAACAGTGCTAACTGATTCGCTGGACGGACTCGGGGATATCGCTGTTGTTACTGACACGGGCAACAACAACTCGAGAACATGGCGACTGGAACACCTTCAGTCGCCATGAACATTTACCGTTTCTATTCGGCTAATTCCCAATCTAACACCCAGCACCACCGATTGGAAGATTCGGAGGCGATTTTGCTGTAATCGTCGTTTATCAACACATTCAGGGCCACACTGTGGGGTGAAATCACATATCGAAATGCGTAAATACTTGAAGCAACAAGATTTGACGTCAGACAAGCCCGAGAACATACATAACTAGGGCAAACAGTCGAGCCCAGACATATTCATAAATGCTCTCCGATGACGTCGTCGCCTTACTTTCGATGCAATGTCTCATGATTTGCGAAAGCTTCTCACGTCACGACATCTGAGGTGGAGCCGGGATGGGATTCCCGGAGGTATCGTTGACCAACAGGGCCATCGCGGACTCACTTCCTCCATCCAGACGTCGTCCGCGTCACGAGCGAGGCGGCTAGACAGCCGCGATCTCAGGGCGGACGACGTTGCCCCGCACGCCCTTGTGCTTGCCCCCGGGCTCGGATACATCGTTGAGCACCACTCCAAGCGTTCGGCCACCTCCCTGCTCCACAGCGAGAGCCGCCTCCCGCAAGTCCTCCGCACTCGTGCGCCCGGCACGCGCAACGAGAATGACTCCCCCGGCATAAGTCGCCAGGACCACCCCATCGGTGAAGCGCAGGACGGGCGGGGCATCGACGATCACAAGGTGATCCGATGCCAGTCGTCGCAGCAGATCGCGCATCATGGGAGCACCCAGCAGTTCGGAGGGATTCGCGGGCGTATTGCCTGCTGGCAGGAGCTCCAGGCCCGCTACGGGGCCTTTGACCAGGGCGTCCTCAAGGCGAGCCGAGCCCGCCAGCACGTCTGCGAGCCCCGGCCCCTCCTGGAGTCCGACAGCACTCGGCGAGCGCAGATCGCCTTCGACCAGGGCGACCCGATGGCCGGACAGGGCCAGTACTCGCGCCAGGCTGGCAGCCGTCACCGAGGTCCGCTCCTGGGGGCCGGCCGAGGTGACGACCAGGACTCTTCTGTCGCCCTGGGACAACGCGTGGAGCACGTTGGTGCGGGCGGCACGCAGCTGCTCCTCCATCTTGATCTCCGCCCCTCGGCTCAGCCACCGCAGCGAGGGAACCCGCGGTAGCGCGCCGAGCAATGGCACTGACAGAGCCTCACGGACCTCTTCAGGTTCTTTAAGACTCTTGTCGAGTAGCTCCTGTATGAGGATCCACGCGTATCCCAAGACGAGGCCAGCCAACAGGCCCACTGCCACGCAGGTCGCCAGTGCGGGCGAGCGAGTCGCGCTCACCAACTCAGCAGAGGACAGAAGGACGATCTCCACGGGGGACTCATCCCCCTCCACCTCCTTGACCTCAATACCGGCTTGCCGGACCACCTCATCAGCCACGACCTGGGCCTGGTGCGACGAGGAGGCACTGGCGGAGACCTGCACCGACACCGTCTCGGGGGTCCGGGCGGCGGACACCGAGGAGGCCAGTTCCTCAGGTGTGACATCCAACTTGAGGGAATCCACGACGCGCCGGGCGACGGCTGCCGAGGTGAAGACGGGGACCATGGCGTCGGCCTTCATGCTGGCGAGCTGCTCCGCACTGTAATGAGACAGCGCATTCTCTGCTGGATCTCCTGCCACTTTGACATGCAGGTAGGCCTGAGCCGTCGCCGTATATGAGCTCGGCGAGGCAAAAGCGAACACCATTGAGGCCAGCACGCACACGACAATCGCTAGAGCGAGAGAGCCGATGCGTCGACGGGTCAGATGAAGAAGGTCCTCGAGCGTCATTTAGGTATCACCAGTAATGATCAGAGCTGACAGGAAAGGGCTATCGCCGACATAGGAACTCAGCGAAGAAGCACCTGAATTAATGTGATGGATAGTAACACATAGGAGGCTGAGACACGCAAGCATCCGGCCGGTATAATAAGGAGACACTCATTGCATCGACAGAATTTTGAAGAATTCTCATCATCTGATCAATCGATTTTCGTAGATAATCTACAGACGATCCATCTCCCTCTTACACCGTCACAGCATGACCCCCTTGAAGGACTTCTTCTCCGGAAGGATGATGCGATCCCCGAAAACACGGTCGTAACAAGAAGGAGCAAAGTCCGACAGTCCATCCGCGTCCGTGAAGGTGATCTCACCGAAGTAGATGTTTCCATCCACCTCGTAGAAGTCGATGCGCGCGCAGGCGAACCCCTTTCCGAGCTCGCAGGCCAGGGAGCGCATGGTCTCCAGGCCGTTCGGCGGTGGGACATCCGGGGCGCGGTCGGCTTCACACGTGTACTCGAAGGGAGCTCGGGTCCAGTCCGGAAGATAGGTGCCCCGCAGCGCACGGCCCGGAAGCCTGTCCACGGTGAAGACGAACTGGATGACGCCGTCGAACACCATGAACTTGTAGTCCCGCAGCCTCCCTGTATCGTCGCGCAGGAAGGGCTCGCACACGATGCGCGGCTCGCAGTACTCGTAATGCAGCTCGAAGCCGCCCTTCATCGCCTGACGCAGACCAAGCCATTCCCGCAGCCGCCGACGAGCCCAGTCCTCGTCAAGGGCGCTCTTGTCGGGTACGAGGATGTTCCATCCCGAGCCGTGCGTGGCCTTGAGGACGAAGCTGTCCGGCAGGGAGTCGAAGTCGATCTCGTCGGGAGAGTCCCACACGCCCAACAGCGGAATAAGGTACTTCTCCCCCACCGTGTCGGCGACCCACTGGCGCACCAGGAACTTGTCTGCCAGGCGTCCCTTGAGCGGGGTGGAGTCGTAGAGCTTGAGCCAGTGGATCTTCTCGGTCATGGTGCGCGGATCCTCCAGATGGCAGGGCCGGCACTTGAACAGCCAGTACCAGCGTTTGAGCGCGGAACGGTACCGGGGCGGTGACATCCGGCAGTTGTGTCGGTAGATCGTTCGCTTCAGCCAGTTCTGAACCGGTGGGGAGAAGATGGCCTCTGCGGCACTTCTGACACTCATCGTCCTAACTCCTCAAGTCAGGCGGCCGACACAAACCCCATCCAGGGAGGGGACCGCGCGCAGAGCGACTCGAACCACCTTGTCGAGGGTCCGGCGCGTGACGGCTAGGGATATTGGAAAGACGGCCCCGCGGGGACGGGAGGCGTCGTTGCTCGACCTTGCCCTGGTGTCGAACAGCGGCATTAGTTTGCCCTATCCCAGATATATTCGTAAAGCAACCGCCTTGGCGTGTCCTAGTCAGGTGCGAGCAACCTCCCCCGTGAAACGGCCTCGTCTCTGGGGCAGCGGAGTGCGAGCGCCCGTTGCGTTGATCTGCCAGTACATCGACCGGCACAAGGAGCGCTTCGAGGCCTGGCCGATCTGCCGGGTCCTGTCCGACTCCGGCACCAAGATCGCCCCGGCCACCGCGCTACACCACACTACGGGGCACTACCCACCGGGGCGTTCGAGGGATCATCCCCGCTCGCGCGGGGTTTACGCGTGTCTCGGCAGCGAGCTCGCACCAGTCGTCCGGATCATCCCCGCTCGCGCGGGGTTTACCCTACGACCAGCTGAGACGCCTGACCGCCGTGCGGATCATCCCCGCTCGCGCGGGGTTTACGCGGCAAGCGCCCGCGATGCTTGCTCATCTGCGGGATCATCCCCGCTCGCGCGGGGTTTACGGGGCCAACGCGTCACCGAGCACCAGTTGAGAGGGATCATCCCCGCTCGCGCGGGGTTTACCGG
>NZ_JH470348.1:237277-252335 GCF_000239715.1 Actinomyces sp. oral taxon 849 str. F0330
GGATCATCCCCGCTCGCGCGGGGTTTACTGAGACTGAGCCTGCGAATTTGAAATCATCGCGGGATCATCCCCGCTCGCGCGGGGTTTACTTAGAAAGTCTCATAAGAAACTGCCTAATTATGGGATCATCCCCGCTCGCGCGGGGTTTACGGGTGTTGGTTCGGGATCAGGTTCTGGTTCTGGGGATCATCCCCGCTCGCGCGGGGTTTACGTTGTGTCGGGCCGGGTTAGGTGTATTATTGAGGGATCATCCCCGCTCGCGCGGGGTTTACACTTGCGGATCCCTGGAATCCCAACGATGAGCCATGCTACCAGACCGCGTTTACCTTCAGTGCTGGCCTAGAGCCCGCTCCGCCGAGTTCCGGTAGCGCCGTCGTCTTGCGGCGATCGACCATGACTCCTTCGGAGGCTTAACGGCACCGGGAATCGCCTGCGTTCCCCCGATCTGCCGGTACGGGCTGCGCATAACAAGACACCCCTCGATGTCGACAGGTTCACGCTCATGCCCCAGGGAGGCGACCGCGAACCGCTGCTCAGATCGCACCGACCAGATCAGCAGCGCCCGCCCTTCCCCGATGTATGTGCGGACCAGTTCCCACAGCTGCTCTCGCACTCGAGCTGAGAGATGCCCGACGAAGATCCCGGGAGAGACCTCAAGCAGCCAACGGGTCATGGATCCCCGCAACGAGGCGGGGGCTGCCGACAGGATCAGAACTACCATCCTCCTGCATCCTCTCCGGCGTAGTTCGCTCCACCGGCTACAGCACGCTGCTGGTAGTCCCACAGGGAGACTACGTTGATGCTCATATCCTCCAGATCCTCAACCTCGAGCAGGCGGTAGATGTCCTTGACCGTCCGCTCTATGACCTTGAGCTCGAAGACCTTGTCCCGAACGCGCCGCCGCGTGGTCCCGGTGAGGTCCTCCATCCCCTCGGAGACGACGTCGAAGGCGATAGGTATCGTCGTCTCCGCCTTGTACAAGTCCGCGACGTCGTACACGAAGGACCGCTCGTGCCCGGTGTGGACGAAGCCGAGCCCCGGAGAACAGCCCAGGGAGACGATCACCCCGTGGACGACGCCGTACAGAGCCGCGTGCGCGGCTGAGAGCGCCTGGTTGATCGGATCCGACGCCTCGAAGTCATCGGGACGGTAGTCGCGTCGGGCCCAGGGGACCCCGGTACGTCTGGAGTTGTCTCGATACACCTCACGAACCCTGGCCCCCTCCCGCCCCCTGAGCTGCTGCATGGTGAGCCCGTCAACGCTTTCACCGCTGAAGCGCATGCAGTACATCTCGCGCGCCACCCGAAGTCGCTTCTGGGGAGAGGAGACCCTGGCCGCTTGCTCCACCAATAGTCGGGTGGAAGTAGCCAGGGAGCGGCCGTGCGCGTAGTAGCGCACACCGCGTTCACCGACCCAGACCGCCGTCGTCCCGCACTCGCCGAGCAGGCTCATCGCCTGGTGACTGACCGACGTTCCCGGGCCAAGGAGGACGGCGACCAGCGAGGCAGCGGGGACGCGGATGGTGCCCTGGTCGTTGCGCGCGGTCAGGGCACCATCCTCCCGATGCACCACGCAGTGCTCCAGGTAGAGGAAGGACATCCGGTCCTGGACACGGGGCAGCGCCGTTACCGGAACCGGCAGCATTCTGACCATGATCAGACCTGCTGCACCCGGGCGAGCGTCATGAGCCCACAGCCGTAGGCTTTGGATTTGCCGATCCCGGTGACGAGCGCACGGCACAGGGACTCAGGATCAGTGATACGCATAACCCCCTCGTAGACGGTGCGGTTGATAGTCACGCGGTCGTATCCCCCACCCCCTGGTCGTCGCCGATTGAAAACGGGGCGCTCTCGGTGCGCGACCAAGACAGCCTCGTCAGTTCCCTCACCATCAGCATGGTCCACGGGCATGAGTTCGAAGCCGAGTCGTGGGGTGCGTTCAATGAGCCACTGCCGCTGCTGTTCAACGGTGACGTGTCCGTACCGCTGTCCGCGCACTCCCGGTCCCTTCGAGGTCGAGTAGGACGGGTTCGCCGCGAGGCGGAAGGCCCACAGCTGCCCGGCATCCAACGAGGTGAGGAACGGCGAGTAGTCCAGGGTCCGCGCCTGGGTGCCGGCAGCCCCCGCCTCCGCGACGAGCTGAGAGCAGTCAGGCTCCAACGGCGAGAGTATGTACAGCACCGTCGTCACGTCCCGGTCGACCCGCCACAGGACGCGTCCAGATCCGTTCCCTTCATGACCGCCGGTGGCGCCCATGACGACGGCGTGCATGACCTGGGGCGAACCCAGATACTTGCGCGCTAGGCGGCGCTCCGGGGCCAGATCGATCTTCGTCAGAAACACTGGTTCGCCTCCTCCAGCACAAGCATGGGATCGTGAGTGTCTGTTTTACGAGTGCTCACCCGTGTCATGAGCCGTTCAACCTGGCGGAAGTCGTAGTCGCGGCGTCGCGGATCGAAGGAGGCCGGTACATCACGACTGCCATGGGCCGCGCCCCGCTCCCCTACGGGTACGGCCTCCTGGTCGACAAGCAGCTCCGCGTCGAAGACATGGCTGCGGTGCCGCTTCTGGAACCATGGTGAAGCGAGCCAGGGCTCTGCCCGAAGCGCATCGAGCAGCGCCGCCTCCCGAAGGCCCAAAGACACCGGTGGCGTCGGCGGGCATGAGCGCCTGCCGAGATACAGAGGGAAGGCCGGGTGGTGAAGCGCCTCGTCAATGCCCTCCAGGAGGGGGCGATCGCCTTCGATACCTGCGAGGAAAACGGCATCGGCGAGGTAGTACCGGTGCGACAGGGGCATGGAGTCCTTGCCGTCGAGGGTGCGCGCCGTGTGGAAGTCCCTGATGACTCGACCGGGCTGGTCCTTGCGCACCCCGAACCGCAGGGACAGGAGATCCTCGATCGGGTCCGTCCGGCGACGGCCAACAGCGGCCGCCAGCATGCCGATGATGCCGCTCCTGGTCGGCTCGAGCTCGGTGGAGCGGACGGTGAAGCGAGATTTCACCCCCCAGGCCTGCAAAGGTCCTGCGAGTCGCAGGAGGAGGACGGTCATCAGACCCGCTCCTCACGGCCCACTCGGGGATCCACGACCTGACGGACCCGTCCGGGCAGGTCGGCGAAGGGCACACGCTCACCGAGCGAGGAGACGGCGTCGGAGTCCTTGAGGGCGACGACGAAGCTGCTCAGCGGCCTCAACCCGTAGTTCTTCTCAATCGTCTCGGCATACCGGGCCAGTTCGCCCACCGACCGATCGGCGTAACCGGTGCCGGAGGCCTCCGGCACCGGTTTCTCGAAGGCACCGACGAGGGAGATGGGCTGGTCGTCGCGTATGGAGATGACGATGGTCTCCGGCAGGGTCCGGTTGGCGAACGTGTTCTGCTTGCCGGTGGGCATGGACAGGCAGAAGCCCTTGATGAAGACCTCTAGCGCCCGCAGCGCAGCGCCGCCGTCCCCGAGGTTTTCAACCAGCATGTCAAGATTGACGGTGGCATAGCGGTACATGGTGGCCGAGGAGAACTCGACCGTGCCCATCATGCCGGCGCCGGCGTCCTCCTCCTCGGAGCGGTTCTTCTCATCGTCGACGGCGGTGAAGAAGTCGTACTCGTTCTCGGCGGCGTGCGTGGAGATGGCGTGGGCCACCTGGCAGGCGGCGTCGACATTGAGATCGGTGTCGTCAGCAACCATGCGTCCGAAGAGCGCGATGTCGACGGCGTGCTCCTCCTTGAAGATCTTCTTGACTGCCTTGGCGTCGAGCGTCTCGCCGCTGCGGGCCGAGGCGATGGCCAAATCGGCCAGGCGCGCGATCTGGCTGGTGGACAGGAACAGGAGGTATCCGGATTCCTGAGGCCCATCCTTCTTGCCGCGCGGAGGTGAGAGCTTGATCTTGGCCGCCTTGAACACTCCCTCGGCGAGCACGGCGGCGTTCTCCGCAAGTTCAGGCGCATCCTTCGCAATCGTCGAGGCCAGCACCTCGACGACTCGCTTCGTGCGTACGCCGACGTCATCGGCATCCAGCAGGTCATTGAAGTACAGGCGCGCGGCCCGTTTCCAGGACTGGCTGGAGACCCGCAGACGCCGGACACCGCCGTAAACAGCGGATTTGGGTGAGCCCGAGTCGTCTCGGTTGACGCAGGAGGGCGGAAGGTTCTGGATGATGTGAATATCGATGTAGGTGCTCATTGTCAGTTCTCCGGGGTTGGCGCGGTTGTCGTTGAGTTGGTCGCAGATGCCGGGGTGGCATCGTCGGAAGAGGCTAGGGATTCGGCAGATAGGAACTGGTACTCCCGTGACCAGGTCAGGCGAACCTTTCTGGCTCCGCCCGGTTGTTGGAAGTGGAGGATGTCGTCTGCGAGCATGGCGTGATCCAAGGAGATGCTCCGGGCTCGGAGTAGCGAGATGAAACCCCGCAGGTGGTGGCGTAGCTCGGTGACGGTCGTCGAGGTGACCAGGGCGTTGAAGCGCGCTCGGGCCGAAGGGTTCTCGTCCGGTGGACCGATCAGGCTGCGGGCGGCATGGCCGAGCCCTCTTCCGGGCACGAACATGGGTTCGGTCCGTGACTGCTGGTGCACGGCATAAAGCGTCATGGCGGTATGGACGGCAGTCTCCTCCCACGTTGGGGCGTCTCCCGCATAGTCGGGAACGTGGACGCTGGTGAGCGCCCAGATCTCGGGGAGCTCTCCGGGAGGTCTGTTCGCGCCCTTGCGCAGAGCGGCCAGCTCACCGCGTGCTCGAGCCTCATTGCGCCGATAGCGGGCTTGCAGGCCCTCCTGCCTCTTCGTTCCGCCAATGCGCTGGTCGACGAGGCGGCCGGCATTCTCCTCCAGCCGCGGACGGTGGGGCCGCTGGCTCACTCCGGGCGGTACTGCATCCGCGGAGTTGGCGTGTGTACTGGTATCCGACACAGTCATGCCGGTGTCCTTTCTTCATTCTTATTGTTCTCAGCGGTGCTGTCTTGCTGCGCAGGTGCCGGTACGGCCACGTTCAGAGCGCGGCGGAAGAAGAACAACGCCTTACCGACGTCCATCCGTCCCTTTCCCTCTCCACGCCCGGCGAAGGCGGTATCAGGCGCGGCGGATGCCAGCGCCTCCTGCTGCTCCCATGCCTCGGAGCGCAGCAGCCTGCGCCACTGGTCGCGCGCCCTGACCGGGTCCGCTTCGTCGAGGGATGCGAGCCATCGGGGGAAACGCTCATCAATGACCTGGTAGAAGGCGGCACTGGCATGCTCGCGCGCAGCCGACGCCGTATCCAGGCTCCCGCCGCGAGCGCGATCCAGGTTCCCGGCCAGGTTCCGCAGTGCGGAGGCGGCATGCTCCGTCTCCTCCATGGCGTCGTGCACAACGGCGAGCAGTCGCGTGTTCTCGGGGTCGAGTAGGCCAGCGGGCAGGGAGAGGACATCGTCGACGAGCTCGGAGACGACCGCCTCCTGGGCTCCGTACTCGATACCGACGGCACGTAAAGGAATGAGGCCGCCTGCAGGCACGATTCTGCGGCGCATGAGCTCCTGATAGAAGGAGACGACACCGGGAGAACGGTATCGTGTCACTTCCCCTGCACCTTTTACCGTAACCTTCGGACTCAGCTGAGCCACAACGGTTGACAGGCCCCGCCAGAATGCTCTGTCCGTCGGCAACTTACGCGGCATGTAAACGGGCGTTTTGAACTTCTTGGTCTGAGGTTCGGAGAAGCGCCATGCGGTCATCGGTTCCACCAGATACCGGTTCTGAGGTGTTGCCTTGTCTCCATTGCCGAGGAAAAGACCGGTGACTCCCGCATCGTCGCCGTGCAGCAGCACGCGGCGCGTCTGCCACGTGTAGCAGGAAACAGGTCCCGTAGGTTCCAGGTCATGGGAACCCGCCGGGCCGTCATTCTCGTGCTCCCACGGAGCGAGATCCTGTTCGGGATCGACGTCAACCAGATCAGGGAGGTCCTCGCAGACGGCAGTGTTGAGGAGCAGCGTCCGCTCCAGGCTTTCGCCCGTCACGGTCACGGTGCCGATCTGCCCTGTCCACCCGGGGCCGATTGGATACCCCTTTCCCCCTTTGACCCAAGGGTCGCCGACGGCTCCGGTGCGGATGCCGGACGGGTCGAAGGCGTGAACGTGAACCAGCCATCTGGCCGCCTCCGCCCAGCCGATGGATTCCAGCCCTTGAGCAATACGAGTCGTGAAGAAGGGATTTCCGTTGGGGACATCCACAATGAGGGACTCCAGCCCCGAGGTCTTGCCCGATGCTGCGTGGATACCCGCAACCTGGAAGAAGGGACGGTCCGGGTCGCGCAGGTCGAAGCGCTCCCGGTAACGCTCGAGGTAGGCACTGGCGTCCCGCCCCAGGCGCTCGGGCTCCTCCCAGTACTCCCTCCAGGTGTCCAGGTCCTCCGGCCCATCCATGGCGCGGTGGCAGATGGCCAGCAGCAGGCGCAGGATGGCCACGTCCTGGCTGGCGATCTCGCCGTGGATCCCGGCGATGTCCGTCGCCTCCCGGAACAGGGTGAGGAGGGAGACCTCGTCGGGAGCGCCGTCGAGCCTGGTCACCCGGATCCAGGGCTCGTCGAGAAGATTGAAACGCTGCGTCATTCTGATTGGACCTCCTTGAGTCCGGTGGATGGGGAGTACTCGAGTACGGTGTCGGCCAGTTGCGCCCGGCCCTCATCCAGGAGAAGGAACAGCTGTCCTCGGAGCTGCGGATCATCCTGCCAAGCGGGCACGACGCATTTCTCCAGCTCATCGATGACCTGGTCAATCCGGTGCGGATTGCTCAGGCGCGGAGGCAGCCTCACGGCGGACAGGGCCATGGCGCGGGCGATCTTCTTGTCCGGGGCGCGGTCTGTGGGGATCATGGCTCCTGGAGCCTCCGGTGCGGATGGCAGGGTGCGCAGCTCCTCCTGGCCGCCTACCCGGCGCAGGTCCAGGAGGATGACCTCGAGGGAGTCCTCGCCATCGCGGACCTGGGCGCGTCCCCTCTCCTCGTTGTCGGAGGCCGTCACGTGCAGCCAGCCGATCAGGGAGGTACTCTTCCCTCTCCGCTCGGGCTCATTCAGAAGAAAACCCTGAGCGGCCTCATGCTTCGCACGGTTGCTCGTCGCGTATGTCTCCCGAGCTCGGTCGACGGCTTCCTTCCACGACGGCGGCACTGGGGCATCGGGACCGTAGACGGCCTCGATGAGGTCGTGGACATCGTCGGGAACCGTGACGATGCCGGAGCCGTCGATCACCCGGTCCAGTGCGGCCGCGCTCATGAGCATGTCCTGCTCGCCGTAGATCGCCTTGGCCCCCGGTTCCAAGGAGGGCTCGGGGGACGACGTCGACGGCAGCCAGTCGATGTAGCAGGCGGGCTCGGCAAGTCGGGGCGGCCGCCGCCGCTGGTGACGGTGCAGGCGTCCCATGCGCTGGAGAACCAGGTCGATGGGAGCGAGGTCAGTGACGAGCAGGTCGAAGTCGACGTCGAGGGACTGCTCGACGACCTGGGTGGCGACGACGATGGCTCTGCACGGGCGCTTTCCAGCCTTGCGCGGAGGGCCGAAGCGGTTGAGAAGATCCTTATCCTTGGCGAGCCGGTCGCCGATCATGAACCGGGCGTGGTTGAGACTGACGTCCGCGCCGAAGTGCTCGCGCAGCCGCTCATAGGTCTCCTGGGCGCGCCGCACCGTATTGCGGACCACCAGCGCGCAGCCGCCGTCGACGAGGCCCTCCTCCAAGAGCGGGATCAGAGCATCCTTCGTAAGCCGTCTGATCCGGACTGTGCTGCGTCGTCCCGACGCGGTCTGGACGACCTCGGTGCGATCTTCACCAGCAGTGACCAGGCAGGGGAAGGGAGTGTGCACGTTCTCGGGGGCGGGACGACGGTGGACGCGCTCCCCCGCTGCCAGGCGCAGGCCCCGTCGGTAGGCGTCGACCATGGCCGAGCAGCGGGCCTCGGACAGTGTGGCCGATAGGAGCACCACCGGCACCCCGTAGGCTGCGAGCCAGGTCAGGACCCGGTCCAGGTAGACGTTCATGTACGTGGAGTAGGAGTGCACCTCGTCGACGATGACGACCTTGCGGGATAATCCCAGGTGTCGCATGGCCAGGTGTGGGGAACGCATTGCCCCAAACAGCAGGTGGTCCACGGTGGTGACGACGAAGTCCGACAGCATCGACTTCTTGCGTCCGCTGAACCAGGCCAGGATCGCCAGGTCGGCTCTGCGGCCGTCCTCGGAGTCTGCAGCACGGCCCGTTCGAGCCTCTTCCTCATCCCATCCGATCCCGATAGGGCGTGGGGTCTCGCCGGTCGAGTCGTCGAGCGATCCAAGGAGCCGGTCGCGGATCTCGTAACCGCGGCGTCGCAGATACTGGGCCTCCTTGTTGAGTCGAGACCGTCCGTGCAGGAGCTGAGCGGCGAACTCCGACGGCGCCCCCTCGTCGGCGTAGGCCTGCTCAATGCTCTCCAGCCAGTCGAGCTCGCGGGAGAACATGGCGTCTGTCGTCGCCTGGGTGGGTAAGGCGAAGAGGATTCCGGAGCGGCGAGTGCGGGCGGCGAGCACCTCGGCGGCCATAAGGGCCGCCTCGGTCTTCCCTCCTCCCGTGGACTCCTGGACGATGAGCATGCCCGGCAGGCCCATAGAGCGGGCGGCCTGGAGTGTGCGCACCTGGACGTCGGTGGCGCGGGCATCATCGGGCAGGTTGAAACGGCTGGTGAGCAGGCAGTCGGGAGCGGTGCCCTCGTCGCGGGGACGCCATGGCGCGGGGATCTCCAGACGCGACAGGCCGGTGGCCACACGAAGGGTATGGGCGTCGGGCGCGAGCAGGCGCGCACCATCGTCCTGGAGGGACAGCAGCGGGAAATAGGCTTCGGTCGAGGCGATCCAGTCCGAGACGATGAGCAGCCCCGAGAGCTCCACGAGGAAGGGCTGGGACCATCGGTGGCGCGCCCAGTGAGGAAGAAGAGCCGCGGCACCGGTGCGTCGTGTGACGAGTTCGAGGAGCTCGCGACGGGTCGCGTTCCACGTCTCATCCTCGCCGAGGAGGTGCTCATGCCCGTAGTAGTCCTGGCCGAGAGCCGCCGTCGTGGGCGGGATGCCGTGATGGGCGCCGACGACGGAGGCGAGGGCCTCGGCGGGTTCAAGGTCCCAACCGTGACCGTCCATAAGCCAGTTCTCCAGGATCAAGTGCCCAGCCAGGGCGTGCGGTACCTTGCGCCGCTCGAGAGGATCCACCGGTTCGTGGATCAGCCCTGCCTCCTTCATGCGGTCGTCCAGTCCCGGGACCTGGACGGAGAAGGCCGGGGTGCACTTGCCGATGTCGTGCACACCGGCGATCCAGGAGGCGAGCAGGCAGAACTCCTCCACCGGGGTCAGTCCTGAGTCGGAGTCCTCGAACTCGCGCTCAATAAGTTCGCAGACGGTGGGCGCCAGCCAGCGTCTGGCGAGGTGCTCGGCCACCGCAGCAGCGTCGAGCAGATGCAGCCAGAGGGGGAGCCAGTGGCGACTCTCGGGGTTGTAGCCGAATTTGGCCCATGCGGATCGGGCTTGCGCCGAGAGCGTCACAAGGGTCTCCTTCGTTGGAGGGTGGAGCCGAATGGGATACCGGATGGACCTCGACACTGAGGTCCGTCCGCGGGGGGAAATCTGGAGTGTTTCAGCGGAAACTGCGTGCTGCCGCTCAGCAGTAGCAGCCCGCCCCGGAGACAGTTCGATTTTTCAATCACACGGGTCTCAGGGGCCGAGTTTCCACGGCTGATAATAGCACTCGAATCGCTCACCATGAGACCTGGAACACAAGGGAAACACCGATATCCACCCTTATGCAGAAGGTCGTTGAGGTTATTTTAACCGAAACGGCGAATTTCGGTGCCGCACCCTTTCACATGTTCCATCGCGATACAAGCCGAGAATCCTGGTCACGGGACATACCTGTGGGGCCGGCAAACCGCTTCATGCAGTCTGCCGGCCCCACAGGTGCTCAGGTCGTCTCGGTCAGGCCCCGTCCACCTCCGTGGACTTCTCGATGACCTTCTCAACCGTGGCGGTGGGCTCCTTGACGCCGGGGGCGGCGATGACGGAGGCCTCCACACAGCCGACCTCCCGCTTGACGAGGTCCAGGTGAGCGCCGGTCCAGGCGCCCTTGTCCTCGGGGACGGTCAGCTCCAGGCGGATGCGGTCGCCCACGTGCAGGCCGGCGGCCTTGCGCTCGTCCTGGACCAGGCGCACCAGGTCGCGGGCCCATCCCTCGGCCTCCAGGGCGTCGTCGAGGGCGGTGTCCAGGACCACGAAGGCTCCCGAGGGCAGCATGGTGGCGGCCAGGGAGTCGTCGTCGACCTCGATGCGAGTGTTCAGAGTGAAGGCGCCGTCCTCCGCCTCTAGGACCACGGGGGCACCGCCCGCCAGGACGTCGTCGAAGCGGACGTCCCCGTCCTCGGTGAGCTCCCACTGGCCCGCCTTGACGGCGGCGAAGAGCTTGGAGGTGAGCTTGCGGACCTCGGGACTGAAGGCGCGCGGGTTGAGAGTCAGGTCCGCCCTGGCCTCGTAGCCGGCGGACTCGGCGTCCAGGACCCGTACCTCCTTGACGTTGACCTCCTCGGCCACGAGCTCCCGGAAGGGGGCCAGTCCGGCCGGGTCGGCCGTGGCGATGGTCAGACTGCGCAGCGGCTGACGCACGCGCAGCTTCTCGGCCTTGCGCAGGCTCAGGGCCGCCGAGACCGCAGCACGGGTCTCATCCATGGCGGTCACGAGCTCGGCGTCGGCGACATGGACCGGCAGCACCGGCCAGTCGGTCAGGTGCACGGAGCGTCCGCCGGTCAGGCCGCGCCAGATCTCCTCGCTCACCAGTGGCGCCAGCGGGGCCATGACCTCGGTGAGTACGCGCAGCACTGTGGCCAGGGTGTCGAAGGCGGTCTTGTCGCCGTCGGTGAAGCGCTGACGCGAGGTTCGCAGGTACCAGTTGGTGAGAACGTCGAGGAAGTCGCGGATTGTGGCGCAGGCACCGGTGATGTCGTAGCCGTCCATCTGGGCGGCCACCGTATCGGCCAGGTCCTTGGTGCGGGCCAGGACGTAGCGGTCCATGACGTGCAGGCCGCCCCGCTTGGCGAACAGGCTCGCGTCGTCGAGGTCGACGCCGTCGGTGACGTAGCCGGACTCCCCCACCTGGCCCGCGTAGAGCGCGAAGAAGTACCAGGTGTTCCACAGCGGCAGCACCACCTGGCGCACCGTGTCGCGGATGGCCTTGTCGGTGACCACGAGGTTACCGCCGCGCATGACCGGTGCCGAGAGCAGGAACCAGCGCATGGCGTCGGCCCCGTCGCGGTCGAAGACCATGGAGACGTCCGGGTAGTTGCGCAGCGACTTGCTCATCTTCGCCCCGTCGTTGCCCAAGAGGATGCCGTGGGAGACGCAGGAGGTGAAGGCGGGCCGGTCGAACAGGGCCGTGGCCAGGACGTGGAGGGTGTAGAACCAGCCGCGGGTCTGGCCGATGTACTCCACGATGAAGTCGCCCGGGTAGTGCGATTCGAACCACTCGACGTTCTCGAAGGGGTAGTGCACCTGGGCGAAGGGCATCGAGCCGGACTCGAACCAGCAGTCCAGGACGTCGGGGATGCGGCGCATCATGGACTTGCCCGTGGGGTCGTCGGGGTTGGGGCGCACGAGGGTGTCGATGAAGGGGCGGTGCAGGTCGGTGACCTCCACGCCGAAGTCGCGCTCGAGCTCGGCGTAGGAGCCGTAGACGTCGGTGCGCGGGTAGTCGGGGTTGTCACTGACCCACACCGGGATGGGGGCGCCCCAGAACCGGTTGCGGGAGATGGACCAGTCGCGGGCGCCCGCCAGCCACTTGCCGAAGATGCCGTCCTTGATGTGACCGGGGTACCAGTCGATGTCCTGGTTGAGCTCGACCATGCGGTCGCGGATCGCCGAGACGCGTACGAACCAGGAGGAGACCGCCTTGTAGATGAGCGGTTTGCGGCAGCGCCAGCAGTGCGGGTAGGAGTGCACGTAGGAGGCCTGGCGCACCAGGACGGCGCGCTGGCTCTCGTCGCGGCGGGCCAGCGGGCCGGTGCCGTCGCGCAGGTCGGCGACGATGGGCTTGTTGGCTTCGAAGACCTGCAGCCCGGCGTAATCGCGTATCTCCTCGGTCAGGCAGCCGCCGTCGTCGACGGGGACGACGGTCTCGATGCCGGCCCCGGAGCAGGCGATCATGTCGTCCTCACCGAAGGCCGAGGCCATGTGGACCAGTCCGGTTCCGTCGGAGGTGGTGACGAAGTCGGCGGCGATGATCGTCCAGGCGTTCGGTCCGGGCGCCGCGCCCTCGGCCCGGTGGGCGGCGTCATCGAAGTAGTCGAAGATCGGGTGGTAGCGCCGCCCCACCAGGTCGGCCCCGGTGCAGGTGGCCAGCACTTGCGGCTCCTCACCGAGCTCGCGGGCGTAGGAGCCCAACAGGTCCCGCGCCATGACGACGTCCTGGCCGGCGACCGGCGAGTCGAGGTCCTCATCGACGTGGACGGTCGCGTACTCGACGTCGGGCCCCACGGCAATGGCCACGTTGGAGGGCAGCGTCCAGGGCGTGGTGGTCCAGATGAGGACCAGCTCGGGGCGTTCGGCGCCCTGGCGCAGCGGCTCCTCCAGGCGCAGTCCCACGGTGACCGTGTTGTCCTGGCGGTCCTGGTAGACGTCGTCGTCCATCTTGAGCTCGTGGTTGCTCAAGGGGGTGCGGTCGTGCCAGCAGTAGGGCAGGACGCGGTAACCCTGGTAGGCCAGTCCCTTGTCCCACAGCTGCTTGAAGGCCCACAGCACCGACTCCATGTAGTCGGGGTCGAGGGTCTTGTAGTCGTTGTCGAAGTCGACCCAGCGCGCCTGGCGGGTGACGTAGTCCTCCCACTCCTTGGTGTAGCGCAGGACGGAGGTGCGGCACTCCTCGTTGAACTTCTCGATGCCGATGCCGCCGGGGCGGGTGATCTCGGTGACGTCGTCGATGCCGAGCAGGCGCTGGGCCTCGAGCTCAGCGGGCAGGCCGTGGGTGTCCCAGCCGAAGCGGCGCTCGACGCGCTTGCCGCGCTGGGTCTGGTAGCGCCCGACGGCGTCCTTGACGTATCCGGTCAGCAGGTGGCCGTAGTGGGGCAGGCCGTTGGCGAAGGGAGGGCCGTCGTAGAAGACGAACTCGTCGCAAGGCTCGCCGCGGTTGTCGATGGAGGCCTGGAAGGTGCCGTCGGTCTTCCAGTAGGCCAGAACCTCCTCCTCGATGGCGGGGAAGGAGGGCGAGGGGTCGATCTGCTCCCCCGGCCGGTGCAGGGGGTAGAAGGCGGCGCCGGTCGGCTCGCTGCTGCCGGCGGTGGTGGTGTCAGCCATCTTCTCAACCATCGCGGTGTGCTCTCGTCTCACTCGTTCCTGCCGCCCCGGGCGGGTGCCCTGGGCCTGACGAGGACGACGACGGCTCCCGGCCGGAACTGGCGTCCGGCTGGTGCCGCACCGCGGTACCACCTCGCTTGCCGTGCTGCGCGCCCCGACCGGGACGGCCTGCATGACCGCTTCGTTTCCAGCTGTGACGGGCTGTCCCGTCCGGTTCTACTGAGGGCCGGCGGTGCTGGTGCGCCGCAGCGGCCCGGTTCTTCCGGAGGCTCGCCGGTGATGGCCGGGTCTGTGCCTTTGCTCCGGGGAGTGTAGTGGGCGGCGCACCGCAGGGGCCAGTTCATCGCCACTCCCGACGACGTCGTCCTCCCCACACTCACGGTTGGAATAGCGGCCGGGTGCCCACCCGTCCCGGAGCCAGCGACCGTAACCGATCCTGCAGACACCACCTGACCCCACCAACACGGATACACGTCGTCCCTGAAGAAAATGTTGATCTGTGGGCTGCTGGTCGCCGGCTCGGATCCGCTCGGTCTAGCCGGCTGCGTTAAGCTCCTCGACGGCCTCCTCTGGAAGGCTGAAACGGGTCGCCTCGACCGCCTCGGTCAACTGGGTGACGCTGCTGACGCCCACGATGGGGGTGATGGCCGGCTGCTGGGCGTTGAGGAGGGCCAGAACGACCTGGCTCGGCTTCATAGCCAGCCTGTGCGACCACTCGCGCAGTACCGTCAGCCGACTGTGGGTTCCGGGGTGCTCGTAGGCTTCGGGAAGCGGGCGCTCCGGGTGCTCGTAGGCGCCGGTCAGCAGCGGCGTGTAGGCCCACAGGTCCAGTCCGCAGCGCTCGGCGAGGTCCTTGCTCTCGATCGTCATCATCCCGTGTGGATGATCCTCGCCCTCAACAGGTACATCTGGCCTGGGGTGAAGATAGGACTCCCGCAGCTGGAGGGCGCTGAACTGGGCCGAATCCCGCTGCTGGGCATACACATTGGCCGCTGCCGCGTACCAGGCCGGATGGTTGGACAGCCCGATACGTGCGGTCAGTCCTTGAACCACCAACTCGCCGAAGGTATCGACCACGTCCGCAATCGACTGCTCGCGGTCCTCCATATGAGCCCAGTACATGTCGACGCGCTCCGTCTGCAGGCGCTGCAGGCTGTCCCGGATGGCCCGGTTGACGGTGTCCTTCCTGAGGCCTTCTACTGCGCCCGGGAAGCCATGGGGGCGAGTCGGCTCCGCGCCGACCTTGGTGCTGATCCTCACCCGTTCTCGCACCCCGCGGTCGTACAGCCAGTGGCCGATCACGGTTTCACTCTGACCCCCGAACCCGGTCTCGGAGCCCCAGAACGCGTAGCAGTTGGCGGTGTCGATCCACAGGCCGCCGAGATCCAGGTAAGCGTCGAGGATTTCCCGGGACTGAACGGCGGGCAGACGGGTGCCGAAGTGCATGGTGCCGAGCGCCATGCGAGGGTGTGCATCAGTCATCGAAGTACTCCCTTCGTGTTCCATCACGGCGAACAGTGCATAACGTATCAGCGACCGTCGGCGAGTCCGCCGAGCTCAACCGAGACTTCAGGGATAACTACGGCTACGCATTGTCCTTGCAGAAAACGTTGATCCCGATGGCTGTGCCGTCAGTCCTCCGTGCCCTCGGTGGAGTCCTGCTGCTGGAGGACGCCCGAGGAACCGGAGCCGCCCTGCTGACCGGCCTCGCCCGAACCGGAGCCGCCGGGCGCGTCGCCGTTGGGAGTGGTCC
>NZ_JH470348.1:252774-294553 GCF_000239715.1 Actinomyces sp. oral taxon 849 str. F0330
TGTGTGCCTTGCCTATCCCCTGTTGCGTGTCTCAGGCACTGCCCTGGCCCCCGGGGCCTCCCTGCCCGCCGGGACCGCCCGGGCCCCCTCCGGGCATGCCCTGCCCGTTGCCAGAGTCCTGCTGAGCGCGGCCGGCGGTACCGTCGTGGCTGTCATTGCCGAGGAGCTCGTTGGTCCCCCAACCGGCCGCGAACGATCCCGCCAGCAATGCGACCCCGGCAGCTCCGACGACGACGCGACGGCGGCACCAGGGCTTGCGATTCTTGGCGCGCGCCTTCTTAGCAGCGTCGGAGGCAGGGCCGCCCACGCCGATGGTCGCGGCGTTCTGAGTATCCGGGGACACCCATGTTCCTGCCAGTCTCGTGTCGACGGTACTACTGCCGGCTCCAGCCGACCGGGCCTTGCCGGCCGACGCATCCGCAGCCGCCCCATCGGAATGATCAGCAGGGATCTGCGCGGTGGCACCGGCGGCATCACCGGCCTGTGCACGTTTCGCTCCGGGTTCCTTGGCGGAGTCCTTCGTGACGTCCTTGACAGAGTCTTTCACCGAGTCTTTCGCGGCGGCGCCCACGGCTTCCTTGGTACCGTCGCCGTTCCGACCGCCGGGGGCGCCCTGCGGAAGGCGATTCTCGGCGTCGTCGGCGGTTCCCCGAGTGGTGAGGCTCTCCGTGGTCGCGTCGCGTTGGGAGGCCGCGGCGTTGTCGTCACCGGAGGAGACGTGCTTGCTCATGGGTGTCCTTTCAGTCTGATTCCCGGCCCGGCCGGGACTGGGACGCACGTTAGGACCCCGCACTGTGCCCGCGGCAGGTCAGACCTGTGGGCCATCTATGTCCGGCAGTCCCTCAGCAGCGCACCGGCGGCTCACCGGCCCTGAGGCAGGCTCTCTCCCCTACTGCTCGCGGGCCACCAGCGTGTTGGAGGCCTGGGCCCGCGGCCGCACCACCATGGAGTCGATGTTGACGTGGGCGGGCAGCTCCAGCGTCCAGACGATGCAGGCGGCGACGTCGTCGGCGCTCAGCGGCTCGGCGACGCCGGCGTAGACCTTCGCGGCGGCCTCGGCGTCACCGTGGAGACGGTTGAGGGAGAACTCCTCGGTGGCCACCATGCCGGGCGCGATCTCGATGACGCGCACCGGCTCGCCCACCAGCTCCAGGCGCAGCGTGTTCGCGATGATCCGCTCGGCGTGCTTGGCGGCCACGTAGCCGCCCCCGCCGGGGTAGGTGTCGTGTGCGGCCGTCGAGGTGAGGAACACCAGGTCCCCGCCCCGCCGGCGCATACCGGGAAGGAAGGCCTGGCTCACGCGCAGGGCGGCGAGCGCGTTGCGCTCGTACATGGTGGCCCACTCCTGGGCACTGCCCTCGGCGACCGGGTCGACCCCCAGCGCGCCACCGGCATTGTTGACGACCGCGTCGACCGGGCCACCGTCGAGCACTTCGCGGGCTAGGCGCTCGACGTCGTCCGGCTCCTGGAGGTCGGCGGCCACCCAGGTGCAGCCGGTCTTGGCGGCGAGGGCCTCGAGGCGCTCCACCCGCCGCGCGGTGGCGACGACCTCCCAGCCGTGGGAGCGCAGAAGCCTGACGGTTGCGGCGCCGATACCGGTCGAGGCCCCGGTGACGAGGGCGCGGCGGGCCGATGGGATGCTGCTGGTGACATTGTTGCGGTTCTCGCTCATCGGTCCACGATACGTCCCCGTCACGCCCGCCTGGCACAATCGTCCCCGATTCGCAGGGGGCCCGCCCAGGTCCGCTCGCGAAACACAGCACAGCCCGTCCCCATCGGAAGGCTCTCCATGAACGCCGTCATCCTCGCCGTCCTGGTCATGCTCATCTTGGCGACGCTGCGCGTCCATGTGGTGCTCTCACTGTTCGTCGGCGCGCTCGTGGGTGGGCTGAGCGCGGGCCTGGGGATCAGTCAGACGATGGTGGCCTTCCAGAACGGGTTGGCCGACGGCGCCAGGATCGCGCTGTCCTATGCCCTGCTGGGCGCCTTCGCCATGGCGGTGGCGCACTCGGGCCTGCCCCAGCTGCTGGCGAACTGGCTCATCGCCAGGATCGAGACCGAGGACGGCTCCGCTTCCCAGCGGGTCGTGCGCGTGACCACGATGATGGTGCTGGGAGGATTGACGGCTATGGCGATCATGAGCCAGAACCTCATCCCGGTTCATATCGCCTTCATCCCGCTGGTGGTGCCGCCGCTGCTCATCGTCATGAGTCGACTGCAGCTGGACCGCCGTGCGGTGGCCTGCGCCATTACCTTCGGCCTGGTGACCACCTACATGTTCCTACCGTTGGGCTTCGGGCGGGTTTTCCTCCATGACATCCTCTACGCCAATATCAAGGACGCGGGCCTGGATGTCTCTCGCATCTCGGCGACCCACGCCATGGGGATCCCGGCGCTGGGCATGATCACGGGCCTGCTCATCGCCGTGTTCGTCACCTACCGCAAACCCCGTACCTACCGGATCGACACCGGCACCGACTCCGACTCGGGCGAGGAGATCTCCGGTCCCGTCGAGATCGACCGCCGCAAGGTGGCGGTCGCGCTGGTCGCCGTCGTGGCTTGCTTCGCGGTCCAGACCGTTCTGACCTGGACGGGTTCCGAGGCCGACCCGCTGCTGGTCGGGGCGCTCATGGGCCTGCTGCTGTTCATGGCCACCCGGGTCGTCACCATCGCCGAGGCCGACGACGTCTTCACCGGCGGCATGCGAATGATGGCCCTCATCGGGCTCATCATGATCACGGCCCAGGGCTTCGCCAATGTCCTCAAGGAGACCAAGCAGATCGAGCCGCTGGTGAAGTCAGCGGCCTCCCTGTTCGCAGGCTCCAAGCCCGCGGCCGCCTTCGTCATGCTGCTGGTAGGCCTCATCGTGACCATGGGAATCGGCTCATCCTTCTCCACCCTGCCGATCATCTCGGCGATCTACGTGCCACTGTGCCTGTCCCTGGGCTTCTCGCCGGTTGCCACGGTATCCCTCATCGGGACCGCAGGAGCGCTGGGGGACGCCGGCTCACCGGCGTCGGACTCCACGCTGGGTCCCACGGCGGGTCTTAACGCCGACGGACAGCACGACCACATGCGCGACTCGGTCATCCCGACCTTCCTCCACTTCAACATCCCCCTGCTCATCGCCGGGTGGATCGCCGCCATGGTCCTGTAGGACGAGCCGGATGCTGCGCGTGCCGCACGGAGCGAGGTCCCTGCGGCACCAGACACCCGACTCCCCGGAAGTCGCTCCGTCCGGGGCACCGGCGCGGTACCGTGTTGGTCTCACATCACAGACGAGCAGGAGGCCCTCATGCGGATCGGTTTCATCGGTGCCGGCAACATGGTCAGCGCGATCGTGCGGGGGGCGGTGGCCGCGGGAACGCCGGCCGGGCACCTGCTTCTCACCAGCAAGCACGGCTCCGCTGAGCGCCTGGCGGCCCAGGTCGGGGCCGTCCACGTGCCCGACGCCACCGATCTGGTCTTGCGCAGCGACGTCCTCATCCTGGGCCTCAAGCCCTACGTCATCCCCACCGTCCTGACGCGCCTGTCCGAAGCCATCGGCCGCAGCAAACCCCTGGTGGTCTCCATCG
Organism: Actinomyces sp. oral taxon 849 str. F0330; assembly: GCF_000239715.1. Classification (NCBI taxonomy): domain Bacteria; kingdom Bacillati; phylum Actinomycetota; class Actinomycetes; order Actinomycetales; family Actinomycetaceae; genus Actinomyces; species Actinomyces sp. oral taxon 849. The sequence continues at coordinate 256,350 of NZ_JH470348.1, forward strand.
CGGCCGGTCTCACGCTCGAGCGCCTCGAGTCGATGCTGCCCGACAGCGCCCGGGTGGTACGCACCATGCCGAATATGGCGGCGGCCGTGGGCGAGTCGATGACGGCGCTGGCCCCGGGGCGCAACGTGGGTGCTCACGACCTAGAGACGGTGCGCACCCTCATGGAGTCCATCGGACGCACCGTGATCCTGGAGGAGAAGGACTTCTCCTCCTTCATCGGTCTGGCGAGCTCCTCCCCCGCCCTGGTGTGCGCCTTCGTCGATGCCTTGGCGCGTGCCGGCGTCATGGGCGGCATCCCAAAGGCCCTGGCCGTCCAGATCGTGGCCCAGGCGGTGCTGGGGACTGCCCGCACCGTACAGACCGAGGCCCAGCGCACCACCGAGGGCGGGCACGGCCGCACCCCGGCCGACCTCATCGACGCGGTCTGCTCCCCCGGCGGCACCTCGGTGGCCGGTATGGTGGCCCTGGAGCGCGCCGGTTTCTCCGACGCCGTCGTACGCGCCTTCGAGGCCATCGTCGAACGGGATCGCGAGCTGGGCGCGTAGCCGCGAACGCGAGCCGGCAGGTCCCACCCCGCATCCCAACCATTTTCGCGCGCCGACGGGACATGTCCCGCGTAGGGCCGCCATTTTTCCGCACCCTTACGCAAGAAAGATCACCCCTGGCAACGACCTCGTGACTGGAAGCACACATCGTTCTTGCTTGCTGTCAGATAAACCCGTCGCTATTGTTTCGGCCATGACCTTCTCTCACGCAGCTCTTTTCAGCGGTGTTTATCCCGCTGGCATTCTGCGTGCTCACGCGGTCATGTGTTGTCGGGCCTGACCAGCGCCTGACACCACGGGGACTTCAACCCCCGCAACGAGGTATCCGGCGCAATGAAGCGTCCGGAAGGCCCCGTTGAGACGGCTGACGCCAACCGAACGGCTCTGCAAACTCTGTGCGCAGCAGCGCGCACCAGGCCGCCCCGGACGCTCCTCACGTGCCAATGACACGCCACCGTCATGGAGGAGCAATGACCACCACCGTCACGCCACCTGCCCGCACCGTGCGCCCGCCGCGCAAGGCCCAGTCAAACGGCCAGTGGGCCCTCGACGGGCGCAAGCCGCTCAATGACAACGAAGCCTTCAAGCAGGACGGGTCCCCGCTGGCGGTACGCGAGCGGATCGTGAACATCTACGGTCCAGGCGGCTACGAGACCATCGCCCCCGACGACCTCAACGGCCGTTTCCGCTGGTGGGGTCTGTACACCCAGCGCAAGCAGGGGATCGACGGCGGCCGTACGGCCCGGCTGGACGCCTCCGAGCTCTCCGACCGCTACTTCCTGCAGCGGGTGCGTCTGGACGGTGGGAGCCTGAGCCGCGAGCAGCTTCGCGTGCTGGGCTCAGTCTCCAATGACTTCGCCCGCGGCACCGCCGACATCACCGATCGCCAGAACATTCAGCTCCACTGGGTGGAGATCGGCAGTGTGCCCGAGCTGTGGCAGCGCCTGGAGTCGGTGGGTCTGACCACGATCGAGGGCTGCGGGGACACGCCCCGGGGGTTCCTGGTCTCCCCGGTGGCCGGCATCGCCAAGGACGAGGTCATCGATCCGACCCCGCTGGCTCGGGCCATCAAGGATACCTACCTAGGCGACCCCGACCTGGCCAATCTGCCCCGCAAGTTCAAGACCGCCATCACCGGCTCCCCCAGCCTCGATATCCTCCACGAGATCAACGACATCTCCTTCGTCGGCGTCAACCACCCCGAGCTCGGTCCCGGCTACGACCTGTGGGCGGCAGGCGCCCTGTCCACCGCCCCACGTCTGGGCCAGCGGCTGGGGGCCTTCGTCACGCCGGAGGACGCCCTCGACGTCTGGTACGGCGTCATCCGCATCTTCCGCGACTACGGATACCGTCGCTTGCGCAACAAGGCCCGACTGAAGTTCCTCATGGCCGAGTGGGGGCCAGAGAGGTTCCGCCAGGTCCTCCAGGAGGACTACCTGGGACGCCCCCTCGCCCGACGGCCCGGCACCTGAGGAGCCAAGCGGGGACTCCGACCACATCGGCGTCCACGAGCAAAAGGACGGCCGCTTCTGGGTGGGGGCCAAGCCACCCGTCGGCCGGTTGAGCGGCGACGTCCTGCTAGGCCTGGCCGACCTGGCCGGCAGGGTCGGCTCAGACCGGGTGCGCACTACCCCGCTGCAGAACCTGCTGCTCCTGGACGTGCCGGCTGACAGAGTCGACGACGCCGTCGCCGGCCTGCGAGAGCTGGGGCTCGATCCCGATCCGGGCGCTTTCACCCGCTCGACCCTGGCCTGCACCGGGCTGGAGTTCTGCAAGTTCGCGATCGTGGAGACCAAGAAGCTGGCGGCGCGCGTATCGTCCGAGCTCGATGCTCGCCTGGCCAACACCGACCTCGAACGGCGCATCACCCTGACCATCAACGGCTGCCCGAACTCCTGCGCCCGCATCCAGATCGCGGACATCGGCCTCAAGGGCCAGATCATCACGGTCGACGGCGAGCAGATGCCCGGCTTCCAGGTGCACCTGGGCGGTGGCCTGGCAGCCGACGGACGCGCCGAGGCCGGCCTGGGCCGTACGGTGCGGGGCCTCAAGGTTCCCGCCTCCGGCCTGACCGACTACGTCGAGCGCCTGGTGCGCCGATACCTGGATCAGCGCATTCCCGAGGAGACCTTCGCCCAGTGGGCGCACCGAGCCGATGAGGAGGCCCTGCAGTGAGCGCCGTAACCGCTAAGGGCACCCGGGTGCACCTGGACCTGCCACGCCGCGATCCTGCTGTCGCCCCAAAGTCTCAGGGCACAGGCCGGGCTCCGCTGCGATCCACGCAGGAGCTGCGTGCCCTGGCCGAGGCCGGCGCCCGCGAGCTCGGTGACGATGCCCCTGTCCTCGACGTCGTCCAGTGGGCGGTCCAGAACTTCCCCGACACACTTGCCGTGGCCTGCTCCATGGCCGACGCCGTCCTGCCTCACGTGGTCTCCCGAGTCCTTCCCGGTGTCGACGTCCTCTTCCTGGATACCGGGTACCACTTCGCGGAGACCATGGGCACCCGCGACGCGGTGGCCGCCACCATGGACGTCACCATCGTCGACGTGACGCCCGAGCTGACCGTGGCCGAGCAGGACGAGCTCTACGGACCGGACTTGTGGTCGCGAGACCCGGCCGCCTGCTGCCGTCTGCGCAAGGTCGAGCCACTGGCCCGGGCCCTGAGCGGCTACGAGGCGTGGGCCACCGGGGTGCGCCGAGAGGACGCCCCCACCCGCACCCACACGCCCCTGGTCGGTTGGGACTCCACTCACGAGATCGTCAAGATCAACCCCCTGGCCGCCTGGAGCATGGAGGACCTGACCGGCTACGCCGACCAGCACGGCGTACTCATCAACCCCCTCCTGTACGACGGATACCCCTCGATCGGCTGCGCCCCGTGCACAGCGCGAGTCAAACCCGGAGACGATCCCCGTTCCGGCCGCTGGGCCGGATTCACCAAGACAGAATGCGGAATCCACCTATGAGCATCACCCTGACCCACACCCAGCCGGCCCCTGTCCCTACTCAGGCGCCGGACCTCGAACCGTCCGGTCTCGCCGACCTTTCCGAGGCCCCTATTGCCGCCGAGGCCCTGGGCATTCTTGACGTCCTGGAGGCCGAGGCCATCCTCGTCATCCGGGAGATCGCCGCCGAATGCCGCCGCCCCGTCCTGCTGTTCTCCGGAGGCAAGGACTCCGTGGTCATGCTGCACCTGGCGCGCAAGGCCTTCTGGCCCGCTCCGATCCCCTTCCCCGTCCTGCACGTGGACACCGGCCACAACTTCCCCGAGGTGCTGGCCTACCGTGACCAGACGGTCGAAGACCTCGGTCTGCGGCTGGTGGTGGCCCGCGTCCAGGACTACATCGACGACGGCCGTCTGCGCGAGCGCACCGACGGCACCCGCAACCCTCTCCAGACAATCCCGCTTCTCGACGCCATTGAGGAGGGCGGCTTCGACGGCGTCTTCGGCGGCGGACGCCGCGACGAGGAGAAGGCCCGGGCCAAGGAGCGCATCGTCTCCCTGCGCGACGAGTTCGGCCAGTGGGACCCGCGTAATCAGCGTCCCGAGCTGTGGAATCTGCTCAATCCCCGTCACCGTCCCGGGGAGCACGTGCGGGTCTTCCCCTTGAGCAACTGGACCGAGCTCGACGTGTGGCGCTACATCGAGCGCGAGGACATCGCACTGCCCGACCTCTACTACGCCCATGAGCGCGAGGTCTTCCTGCGTGACGGGATGTGGCTGGCGGCCGGCGGCGTCAACGCGCTGCGCGCCGGTGAGCAGGTGGTTACTCGCACGGTGCGATACCGCACCGTGGGCGACATGTCCTGCACGGGCGCCGTCGAGTCCGACGCCGCCACCAACCACGACATCGTCCTGGAGGTCGCCGCCTCCACCCTGACCGAGCGGGGAGCCACCCGCGCCGATGACCGCCTGAGCGAGGCGGCCATGGAGGACCGCAAGAAGGAGGGCTACTTCTGATGAGCACCCTCACCCTCACCGATATCCCCGCCGAGGCCGAGGCGCGCGCCGCCGCCACCGGCTCGCTGCTGCGACTGGCCACGGCCGGCAGCGTCGACGACGGCAAGTCCACGCTCGTGGGCCGCCTGCTGTTCGACTCCAAGTCCGTCCTGCGAGACCAGCTGGCCGCCGTCGAGCAGGTCAGCCTGGATAGGGGCCTGACCAGTGCCGATCTCGCACTGCTGACCGACGGGCTGAGGGCCGAGCGGGAGCAGGGCATCACGATCGACGTCGCCTACCGCTACTTCGCCACCCCGCAGCGCTCCTTCATCCTGGCCGACTGCCCCGGACACGTGCAGTACACCCGCAACACGGTCACCGGCTGCTCCACGGCCGACGTCGTCGTGCTGCTGGTGGACGCCCGCAACGGGGTCCTGGAGCAGACACGCCGCCACCTAGCGGTCGCCGCCCTCCTGCGGGTCCCGCACGTCATCGTCGCGGTCAACAAGATCGACCTGGTGGACTTCTCCGCCGAGGTCTATACCGCCATCGAGACCGATATCCGCGCCGTGGCCGCGGAGCTGGGTGTGGCCGAGATCCATGTCCTGCCGACCTCCGCGCTCCTGGGGGACAACATCGTCGAGGCCTCGGCCGGCACGCCCTTCTACGAGGGACCGACCCTGCTGGGGCTTCTGGAGTCCCTGCCCACCGCCCGCGATGAGGGCTCCTTCCGTCTCCCGGTCCAGCTGGTCATCCGCCCCCAGGGTGCGGCGCCAACACCTGAACTGCGCGACTACCGCGGCTACGCCGGGCAGATCACCTCAGGCACGGTGCGCGTCGGCGACCCCATCGTGGTCCTGCCCTCGGGCAGGCGATCGCGCGTGACCGGCATCGACCTGGGCGAGCGCAGCCTGGAGGAGGCCGTCGAGGGCCAGTCGGTGACGGTTCGTCTGGCCGACGACGTCGACGTTGCCCGCGGCGACACCCTGGCCGCGGCGGGCGACGCGCCCCAAGTGCTCACCGAGGTCTCCGCCCGCGTGTCCTGGCTGAGCGAGGAGCCCCTGCGCCCCCGGGCGCGGGTGCTGCTCAAGCACGGCGCCCAGACGGTCCAGGCGATCGTACGCACCATCGAAGGCCGCCTCGACCTGGACGACCTGACCACGGTGCCGGCAGATGCTCTTGAGCTCAACGACATCGGCCTGGTGCGGCTGCGTCTGGCCTCGCCGGTGCCGTTGGCCGACTATTCGGTCTCACGGTCCGACGGCGCCTTCCTCCTCATCGACGCCCACGAGGGCGGCACACTCGGGGCGGGCATGGTGCAGCTGGCGGGCGCTGGCAGCAGTGAACCGGGTGCGGCCGCTTCCCCAGGCAGGAGCTGAGGCATGCCCCGCGAGATCTCCCCCCACGCCGCCACCGCCGGCTGGGTGGCGCTGGTGGGCGGTGGCCCGGGCAGCAGCGGTCTCATCACCGCCCGCGGCCTGGAGCTGTTGGGCCAGGCGGACGTGGTCGTCGTCGACGCGCTGGCGCCCCGGGACCTCCTGGAGGACATTGGGCCCGACACCGAGGTCATCGACGCTTCCAAGCGGCGCGGCCGGCACGTCATGAGCCAGGAGGAGATCGATGCGCTCCTGGTCGACCTGGCCGGCCGCGGCAAAGGGGTGGTCCGTCTCAAGGGCGGTGATCCCTATGTGCTCGGGCGCGGCGGAGAGGAGGCCGCCGCCTGCCGCAAGGCCGGTGTCGCCGTCGAGGTCGTTCCGGGGATCACCAGTGCCATCGCCGTGCCCGCCGCGGCAGGGATCCCCGTCACCCACCGGGGGCTGTCGCGCGGTTTCTCGGTCATCACGGCCCATGCGGATCTCGGGGTGCTCCCCCAGCGCCGCGATCACACCCTCATCCTGCTCATGGGGGTCTCCCGGCTGCGGGACTCGGTCGCCTCCCTGCTGGAGGCCGGCAGCGACGCGGCCACTCCGGCGGCGATCATCGAGCGCGGCTACCACCCCGACCAGCGTGTGACCACCACCGAGCTGCGATGTCTGGCCGACGTCGCCGCCCGGTACGGCGTGACCGCCCCCGCGGTCATCGTCATCGGCGACGTCGTCACCCTGAGCCCGTACTGGGCCGACCGAGTCGTCGAGGTGACCCGGCCGGCGAATCCCGCCGCCTAACCCGCCTCGGCGCATGCAGACCGAACGTCCTGGAGTCACTGATGCGCAAGCTTGTTCTTCTCGCCCTCGTCGGTTTGGCCGCTCAGCTGGTCGACGGCGCCCTCGGGATGGGGTACGGCATGACCTCGTCCTCCCTGCTGCTTCTGGCCGGGCTGAGTCCGGCACTGGCCTCGGCCTCGGTGCACCTGGCTGAGATCGGCACGACCCTGGCCTCGGGGGCCTCCCACTGGCGGTTGGGCAACACCGACCCCCGCCTGGTGGTCCGGCTGGGGCTGCCCGGTGCGGTGGGGGCCTTCAGCGGCGCCACAGTCCTGTCACACCTGTCGACCCGCGCGGCGACCCCGGTGACGGCGAGCCTGCTGATCCTGCTGGGGGCCTATGTTCTGGGGCGTTTCGCCCTGCGCCCGCCCCGAGGCTCTGGCAGCCGGCGCTCCCCGCACGGCAGGCGGTTCCTGGTTCCCCTGGGGCTGGTGGGCGGTTTCGTCGACGCCACCGGCGGTGGCGGCTGGGGTCCGGTGGTGACAACAACCCTGCTCACTGGCGGTCGCACGGCACCGCGCACGGTGGTCGGCTCGGTGGGGGCCTCGGAGTTCCTCGTGACAGTGGCCGCCTCGACCGGTTTCCTCACCGGCCTGGGAACGGCGGGCATCAGCCTCGGGATCGTCCTGGCCCTGCTGGCCGGCGGGCTGGTGGCTGCACCGGTCGCCGCTTGGCTGGTCTCCCGTCTGCCCGGAACGGTGCTGGGCACTGCCGTCGGCGGTCTGATCCTGGCCACGAACCTGCGTGTCCTGCTGTCTTGGGCCGGGGCCTCAGCCCGGATTGGGGTCCTGTTGTACGGCGCACTCGGGGCGGTCTGGGCGGCCTTCCTGGCTCTGGCGGTCCGCAAGGCGCGGACTACCGCCAAGGACGTCCGCGAGGAGACCGATCAGGCGCTTGAGGAGGTCCGATCCCCCCATCGGCACGACCTCGCACCTGGGGCCGCCGCACCGGACGATCCGATCACCGCCGGTGGTCCCGTCGGGCCGACGCCGGTCGAGCCGGCCCGTTCTCGCAGGCACGCAGATCTGGTGGTGGAGCCGGTATGAGTACTCGTCCTCTGGTACTGCTCGCCCACGGCTCGCGCCGACCCGGGCCGTCCTCAGTCATGTTCAGTACCGCCGAGCGCGTCCGCACGATCCTGCCGGGAGTGGAGGTGCGCACCGGCTACATCGAATTCCAGCCCCCGGACCCGGCCACGGCGCTGGAGGGGCTGGTGGATCCGGTGGTGCTGCCCTTCTTCCTGGCCCGCGGCTATCACGTCCTCAATGACGTACCGGCCGCGGTGGACCGGCACGGATCGGGGACCGTCACCGAACACCTGGGGGTAGAGGAGCACCTGGTGGAGGCCGTCGCGCAGCGGCTTCACGAGGCATCCACTCCCCTGGGCGGAATCGCAGGGCTAGATCATGTCGTCCTGGGCGCGGCCGGGTCGCGTCAGGCGGCAGCGCTGGAGGAGGTTGAGGCCATCACCCGTTTGCTCGAGGCGCGTCTGGGGCACAGAGTTACGCCCGCCTACCTCTCGGGTGCGCGCCCCGGCGTCCGTGACGCGGTGAGCACGGCCCGGGCCCGGGGTGCCAGGCGGGTGGGCGTGGCCACCTACCTGCTGGCGGAGGGGCGTTTCCACCGGGCCCTGCACTCCACGGGCGCCGATGTCGTGGCCGCTCCCATCGGCGACCACCCGGCGGTCGCCGAGCTGGTGGTCCACCGCTACCGGGAGATGGTCGCCTGACCGCGAGGCCCTCCCTCCACCGAGAAAAACACTTTTCGCGAAGGGCAACTGTTTTTCCGTGCCCCTACGCAAAACATGTCGCTCTCGGCGGAGGAGGAACGTCAGTTACCGCCACCCTCAAGGAGACGCTCGGACAGGCGCTGGATGATGGGTTCGACCTCCTGCGAGGTGGTGACGGCGGCGCTCACGCGGCCGAAGATGCCCACCGCAAGGAGTCCGAATGCCGTCTCCTCGTCCTGCTGGCTCGACTCCTGGCGTCCGTGGGAACGGGCCACCATGAGAGAGGTCTCTCTCAGCCAGCGGCGCCAGGAGCCGGCCAGTCGGTCCCGGGAGTCCTCGTGGCGTATCGCGTAGAGCCAGGTCTCCAGGTGCAGGACAACATCCTCCATGGGAAGCTCCTGGAGCTGCTCGCCCCACTGGTCGGGGCTCGCCGTCTCCCGCGCGGCCTCATCCGAGCTCTCCTCACCACAGGTGACGACCTCCAGGAACAGCGCCTCCTTGGAGGGGAAGGAGGAGTAGAAAGCGCCCTTGGTGAACCCGGCGGCCGAGGCGATGTCGCTGACCGAGGCGCCCTCGTAGCCCTCGGCGGCGAATACCTCTCTGGCAGCGGCAAGAATCCGAGCCCTGGTCTCCTCACTCCGACGGCGTCCACCGCCCCGCCCCGGGGCAGCGCCGCTGACTGCGGTGGAGGCGGAGGCCAACTTCCGGGAGGCGAGGTCCAGGGAAGCCGCTACGGCATTCTCACTGCTCTGCCTCGCTCCCTGGCCGGCCGCCCCCACCGCACGGGAGAAGGCGCTGATCGCCTCATTGAGGGCGCGCGTCGCCTCCCTGATGTTATCGGAGGCGGAGGCCCCGGAGTCATCACTGTCACTGTTCGGCCCGCGGGCGGAGCTCCTGGCGGTCATGTCCCCACTGTAGAGGAGGTCCCTCAAGAAGGGTTTTACAGCGCTCCCTCCCCCGCATCCGCCACTTCCTCCACCGGGCCCCGACCATGCGGGCATCCCGGCCGGCTCAGGGCCGCCTTCCCAGGGCCCATGACGCTCCGGCGACGGCCACCAGGCACCATCCGCCCAGCAGAATCCAGGAACGGATGGGCATGGTGGCGTCGTGGGAGAACAGACCGGCGCGCACCACCTGCGCCATGGGCTCGAAGGGCAGCCAGCGATGGATCTCCTGGGCCCAGTCGGGGAGCCTGTCGGCGGGGAAGCTGACAGGTGAGAACAGCATGATGCCGAAGGCGAGCACCTGGGAGAGGATCTGGGCCAGGGCCGGAGCCAGGAGGGTGGCGATGGCGTAGCCGATGCAGGCTGCTGTCAGGGCGACCAGCACGGCGCCGGGTACCAGCCACCACTGCGGGGCGAGGTCGACGTCGAAGCGGGTATTGGCGACGAGGACGCCCACGACCAGACCGGGTAGCGCGAGAGCGGTCCAGATCGCGAGGTCAGCCAGGAGGAAGGCGACTCTGGGGACGGGCAGGGTACGCATCCAGTCCAGGCTGCCCTCGGTGCGCGACTGGGAGACCCACTGGGGCGTCATGATGAGACCCACCGAGATGAGCGCGACCGCCGGGCCGCCGCCGGCCAGGTAGAGACTCGCCTCGCGGCCGGGGTGGCCCACTATGAGCCCGTATCCCAGGACCATCGAGACGGACAGCAGCGTCTGGACGATGATGAAGAGAGGAAGCATGGGCAGGCTGCGGCGGAACTGCCACTGAACAAGCAGGCCGAGCTGGCGCCAGAGCGGAGTCGTCCGGGACACCGCCCTGAGGCCGGTACCACCGGCCTGGTCCGGATCAGCAGTCGTGCTGGTTGGAGTAGACATCGGGTTCTCCTTCATTTCCTGATTCTGTGGGGACGGAGGTCATGCCCGCGCAACAGCGAGGAGCCGGTGAGCACGACGTGGCTTCGGGTTGGACCGGGGCTTGTTCCGCTTCACGCGGCACGACGGCGCGCCTCCTCACCCGCGCCCCCGGTAAGGTCTACGTAGACGTCCTCCAGTGAGATCGGCGCCAGCTCGTAGCGCTCGATCACTCCGTCCTTGAGGGCGTGAGCGGCCCACTCCACGGCCTGCGCCGTACGGTCAGAGGGCACTGCTACGGATGCGCGCACGGCATCGTGCTGTGTCAGCGTCATTCCCGCGGGCGACTCGAACCGCCGACCGTGAGCCCGGCTGACCTCCAGGACGAAGGGCGATCCGTGACCGGCGACGAGCGCTGCGGGAGTTCCCTCAGCGAGGACGTGGCCGTGGTCCAGGACGGTGAGCCGGTCGACAGCCCGTTCGGCCTCCCGCACGTTGTGGGTCACGAGGAGGACTGCGGATCCGGCATCGGCCAGGAGGCGGATCTGGTCCCACAGCAGACGGCGGCGCACCGGGTCGACGTCGTTGGTGGGCTCGTCGAGGATGACCAGGCGCCCGGGGACGACGGCGCACATGGCGAAGGCCGTCAGGCGGGCGATACCGCCGGAGACTTTCTGCGCGGGAGTCATCGCCCACTCCCCCAGGTCGAGAGCCTCGATGAGCTCCTCGGCGCGCCTGCGCGTCTGGCGCGGACGCCCTCCTCGCATGCGCCCTACCAGGTCGATGGCCAGCAGCGGCGTGAGCCCCGTGATGGGGACATTGGCCTGTGCCTGGACGTTGGTGAGGCGGCGGGCGAGAGCGGGGTCGGCAACGGCGTCGACGCCGTCGAGCCGAATGCTTCCGGAGGTTGGACGCAACAGCCCCACCACCTGGTTGACCAGCGTGGTCTTGCCCGCGCCGTTGTGCCCGAGGAGCCCAACCACCTCGCCGGCCCCTACCTGCATGGTGACACCGGCGTTGGCTCTCACGGTGTGCGCCCCGCTTCCGAAGTGCTTGTGAAGGTCCTCGATGGCTAGTACGTCGGCCATGAAGTCCTCTCCTTTCGTTCTGCTAACCGAAACCGAGTACCCGACCAGACCACCAATCTGATCCGTACCGGTCGGTATTCACGATACCATACAGTATTTCAATAAGGTTTCATAGAGCCTTGAGGGCTCTCATAGCAACAGAAACGCTGTCTCATACCGTTCGGTATGAGACAGCGTCAGTCCGTGAATCTGTCGTATCCGAGATGACCGGCCTACGCATCACTCCTGGCGGATGTGCCAGCGCGAGGAGGCCGTGGAGGCCTCGATGAACTCGCGGAAGGGGCCGGGGACGGCAGCCAGCTCCTGGGGCGTACCGCACTGGACCACGCGGGCGCCGGCCTGACTCGGTTCGAGGAAGACGACTTCGTCGGCCTGGCGGACGGTGGACAGGCGGTGGGCCACCACGATGACGGTTCGGCCCTCGGAGAGCTCGCGCACCACCTCGGTGATGGCGGACTCGTTCTCCCCGTCCAAGGCCGAGGTGATCTCGTCGAGCAGGAGGATCGGGGCGTCCTTGACGAAGGCCCGGGCGATGGCGACGCGCTGACGCTCCCCACCGGACAGGCTCAGCCCGCCGGGACCGACCTGTGTGTCCCACCCGTGCGGCAGTGCCTCGATGACGCGGTCCAGGCGGGCGCGCCTGGCGGCCTCGGCCAGCTCGGCGTCGGTGGCCTCGGGCCGGGCGATGCGCAGGTTCTCCCGGATGGTGGTGTCGAACAGGTAGACGTCCTGGAAGACCATGGAAGTCATGCCCATGATCGTCGAGGTCCGCATGGAGCGCACCGGTGCGCCGCCGATGGTGACCGTCCCGTCGTCGACGTCCCAGAACCGGGCGGCCAGGCGCAGGATCGTGGACTTGCCTGCCCCTGAGGGCCCCACCAGGGCGGTCACTCGTCCCTGCGGTGCGCTCAGGCAGACGCCCGCCAGGACGGGACGGCCGGCGTCGTAGGAGAAGGAGACGTCGTTCAGGGCGATCGTGGTCCCCCGGGGCTCGATCTCCTGGCCGGGCTCGGGGTCGGGCAGGGGACGGGCGTTGAGGATATCCCCCACGGCCCGCAGGGCGACCTTCGCGTTGTCGGCCTCGGCGCCGTACATGGCGGCCTTGGTCAGTGGCAGGAGCGTGCGCGCGGTGACGGCCATGATCGCCAGGTATGCGACGACGTCGAGCCGGTGCCCGCTCACACGTGACAGTCCCACCGCCATGACCAGGGCAAAGGCGATGTTGACGATGAGGTTGAAGTACTGCCCGGGCCTGCCCTTGACCCGTAAGCCGTCCAGGGTGGCGGTGGAGTCGGCCTCCAGGGCGGTTCGCACCGGCGCCCAGCCCGTCTTGGTGACGCCGGTGGCGCGCAGCACGGGCTGGAGCCGGGCGAACTCCACGAGGCGTCCGGCCGCGGCGCTCGAGGTGCGGTCCTCCATCTCGTTGGCGCGGGTGGTTGCGGCTCCCATGAGCCGCCACGTCAGGACCAGCGGGACGATGGCGGCGGCCATGATGAGCGCCAGGGGCCACTCGACGACGGCGGTGGCCCCGAGCATGACCAGCGGGACAATGAAGGCGTTGCACAGGTTGGGGATCACCATGGAGGCCAGGTGGGAGAGGGTGTTGACCTCCTTGGAGGTGGCGTTGACGACGACGGCCTCACGCTCGGCGCTGAACCAGCCCAGGGGCAGGGTCAGGACGTGATCGGCGACGCGGTCGATCATCGTGTCGCAGACCTCGAAGACACTGACCCGGTAGGAGCGGTGCATGGCGATGGTGTCGACGACGACGCTCACCACCCCCAGGACCACGACTGCGATCAGCCAACCGGTCAGGGACTCCGAGCGCGAGTAGAGGGCGCGCAGGAAGGGGATCATGAGGGCCAGGGTGAGGCCCTGAAGGACTGCGGAGGCTGCGAACCAGGCGGTGATGGTCCGCATCTCGGCGGCGTTGACGACTCGCGTCAGCAGCTTCCACATGGCTACTCCTCCTGCCCTGCGGTCTTGGCTCCGGGCTGATCGACCTGGGCGGTCAGCGCCGCGGCGTCGGTCTCCTCGCTCAGGTCCTGACTGCTCCACATGGCGGCGTAGCGGCCGCCTGCGGCCAGCAGCTCCTCATGCGTGCCGCGCTCGGTGATGCGTCCTGCGTCGACGACGAGGATCTGGTCGGCATCGCGGATCGTGGACAGGCGGTGGGCGATGATGATGACGGTCCGCCCGGCCGCCAGTCGGGACAGGGCTTGGTGGATGTCGCGCTCGGAGGCGGGGTCGGCCTGGGCGGTGGCCTCGTCCAGGACGAGGACGGGGGCGTCCTGGAGGTAGGCGCGCGCCAGGGTCACTCGCTGGCGCTCTCCGCCGGAGAGGAACCCGCCCGTATCTCCCAGGATCGTGTCGTAGCCGTGGGGCAGACGCGTGATGCGCTCGTGGATGCAGGCCGCGCGGGCGGCCGCCTCGACCTGCTCCCGGGTCGCGTCGGGGCGTCCCAGGGCGATGTTGTCGTGGACGGACTCGTGGGCCAGGGCGACGTCCTGCAGGACGATCGCCACGCGCGAGAGCAGCCAGGGGAAGGTCGCTTCGCGCACATCGATGCCGCTGATGCGCACAGCACCGTCGTCGACGTCGTAGAAGCGGGCGATGAGGCGGGCCAGGGTCGACTTGCCACCCCCGGAGGGGCCGACGAGCGCCGTCACGCTTCCCGGTTCAGCGGTGAAGGACACGCCGCGCAGAACCGGAGAGCCCGGCTCGTAGGAGAAGGTGACGTCCTCGACGGCGACGCGCCCGGGCGCCGGCCCCTCACCGTCGTTGTGAGTCCCCTCGGGCATCGGCGACTGGGAGAGCAGCTCTGCGGTGGCCTGGGCGGCCATTCTGGACTCGTACATGTGCTGCATGAGGCCGATGAGGGTCATGAGCCCCTCCGGTAGCCCAAGGGCCACCAGGAAGAAGGGCAGCGTCGCGGACAGCGGCGTCCACCCCTGGGAGGTGAACAGGACGGCCAGGAGCGCGACCGTGGCGAAGACCGTGGAGGGGCGCAGGACCGCCGTCATGGCGCTGATGCTTCGGCCGGACCTGCTCACCCACTCGTATGACAGCCTGGAGAACTTGGTGCGGGCCCGGCTGAAACGGGTGCGGGAGGCGTCGGTGGCCTGGAAGCCCTTGATCTCCTTGATGCCCTCGATCATCTCCACGGTCGCGGCGGCCAGCGAGGTCTGCGCGGCGCCGAAGCGCTTGGTGATACCCGACATGCCGGCCAGGGTCAGGGACATGACCCCCAGGGTTAGTACCCACAGCCCCACCAGCGCGCAGGCCAGGCGCCAGTCGGTCCACAGCAGATAAGCCGCTCCGGCCACTGCCATGACGACGGCGTTGGTGGCGTCGCAGGGGATGTGGGCCACGAGGGTGTGGATGGCGGTAGTGTCGTCGCAGACCATCTTGCGGATGGTGCCGTGCGGGATCTGCGCCACCCGTCCCAGGGGCAAGCCGCTGATAGCCTCGACGACCCGCTGACGCAGGTGGTGTCGCAGCCGGGCCTCGGCCAGATGCGTGATCCCGAGGCCGGCCAGGTAGAGGGCCTGGGAGGCGAACAGGGCCACGACTGCGATCGCCGCCCAGGACCACAGGCTGCCGCGCCACCCCTCCGGTGAGGCCTCGCCCAGCCATATGGCCGCCATGCTGCGCAGAGCTTCGAAGGGGGCGATGGACATCAGCGCTCCGAGCGCGGTCAGCAGGCCGGAGACGATCATGGCCGGGCGCGCCGGCCGGATGAGGTCTCCGACGGTGACGCCGCGCCGGACGGCATCGGCGGTGCCACTGCGCCGGTCGTCCCGCGGTTTGGCAGTGCGTTTCGTCGTCTGGTGAGTCGTCTGGTTGGTCATGATGCTCTCCTCAACGGAGCGTGTTCCAGGTGACGGCGACCAGCGCCCAGGTGAGCACGACGACACCCCAGTCGCGCGCTCTCCAGGGCTCATCGGTCATCTCGGTGCGCCGCCGGTGGGCGCCGAAGGCGCGCGAGTCCATGGACAGGGCGACGCGCTCGGCGTGCTGGATGGCCAGGATCATCAGCGGCAGGACGGATCCGACCCAGCGGACCATGGGGGCCGCGAGCCCCCAGCGCCCTCCGATTCCGCGCAGTGCCCTGGCGGTGCGCAGGAGTACGAAGTCGTCGTGGAATCGGGTGATGAAGGCGATGGCCGCGGTGCCCGCGGCCCCCAGGCGGTAGGGCATGCGGAAGGTGGTGGTCAGGGTGCGGATGAGGGCTTCGGGATCGGTGGAGACTCCGGAGACGAGGACGAGTGCGACGAGCGCACCGATGCCGGTACCTCCTGTCACCGCGTCACCCAGGTCGTAAAGGCGCGCAGCAGTCTCCTGATGGTGGCTTCCGCTGCTGAAGATCCAGATCATGAGCGCAGTGACCGCCCAGGGGGCGATCACCGAGGCCATGGTGCGCCGCAGGGAGGCGCGGGCGGCGATGACCAGGACCGAGGAGGCCAGCAGGACGCCCAGGTTGAGGTGATGGTTGCGCAGAGCGAAGACCATCACCATGACCGGCAGGACCGACGCGAAGAGGGTGAGGGGGTTGAGCGAAGTGAACAGGCCGCGTCGCGGTTGGGGCCGGGGCGGCGCCGGGCGAGGGTCGGATGGGCCGGGAGATGAGGCCGCCGACCCGCTGTCGTCTACCTTCGCCGTTTCGTCTGCGTCGTCGACTGTGGTGACCTGTTGCGCCCGATCGGGGTCCGTGCCGGTTAGCGACGTCGGCCCTGGCAGGGCGATGAGGTGGGTGCAGTGCCTCAGGGCGAGCTCGAGGTCATGGGTGGCCATGATGACCGTGCGCCCCCGGTGACGCAGCTGATCGATGAAGTCCATGAGCTCGCGGGTGTTGTCCCAGTCCTGCCCGTAGGTGGGCTCGTCCAGGACGACGACGTCGCGCTCCTCGCTGACCATGGTGGCCACCGACAGCCTCCGGGCCTGGCCGCCCGAGAGGGTCAAGGGGTGGTGGTTCCGGTGAGCAACCAGGTGGAACTGCTCCAGGAGCTGGTCGACCCGCGCCGGAGAGGTGCCTCCGACGGCGAGCTCGGCCCCGACAGTGGTGGCCACGAACTGGTGCTCCGGATTCTGGAAGACGTAGCCGACCAGGTGCCTGCCCCTGCCCACCTCCCGGCCACCAACCACCGCCTTGCGTGCGGTGGAGCGCACGAGACCGGCCAGGGCGGACAGGATCGAGGACTTGCCCGCGCCGTTGGGGCCGACGAGCGCCACGAGTTCCCCGCCGCCCAGTTGCATGGACACGCTGGGCGAGCGCCCCGGAACCTCGAGGTCGACCAGCTCCACGCTGGTTCTGGGCTCCTGACGAGTCACGCCCGCGAGCGCGTCGCGGGTGTCGATCACCTCGACCTGCTGCCAGCTCTCAGCGGAGTCCCGTGTCTGCTTTTCCAGGTAGCGCACCTCGCCGTCCGCGCACATGTCGGTGAGCCGTGGCACCCGGATTCCGGCTTCGGCGCAGGTCAATGGCATTCCCTGCCCGGAAGAACCCGCGAGGAGGTCATCGTCGAGGTCGCGCAGGGACCGGGGCATCCATACGCCGGCGTCGGTCAGCTCGCCGCGGTGCCCCATGAAGACCTCGCGCGGGGTGCCGATGGCGATGATGCTTCCGGCGGCATCGAGGGCGAGGACCTGGTCGACGATGGGCAGTACCGGGTCGAGGTCATGGTCGATGACGACGACTGCCGTCCCGGAGGCCGTCAGGGAGGAGATGAGTGTGTAGAACTCCTCGCGCCCAGTGGCATCGATGGTGCTGGTGGGCTCGTCGAGGACGAGGAGCTGCGGGCGCATGGCCAGGGCGACAGCGACGGCGAGACGCTGGCGCTGTCCGCCTGAGAGCCTCCAGGGGTCATCCCAGATGCGTTCGATCAGGCCCACGGCGCGCAGGGCCTCGTGAACCCGCGAGGTGATCTCACTGCGGGGCAGGCACAGGTTCTGCAGCGGGAAGGCGACGTCGTCGTGGACGGTGCGGGTGACGACGGCGGCGTCGGGGTTCTGACCGACGTAGGCGACGGTCTCGGCCAGGGCCTGGACGGTGGCATCGGCGACCTCGGTACCGTCCAGGCTCAGGCTGCCGGAGTACTCCGAGGGCAGGCAGTGCGGGATAAGACCACACAAGGCACGCACCAGCGTGGTCTTGCCGCAGCCCGACGGACCGATGACGGCTGTGACCTGGCCGCGCAGGTGGGTGAGGCTCACTGAGTCCAGGACCCAGCTCTCGCGCCCGAGGTAGTGGACGCTGAGCCCCTCGATCCTCACCAGCGCCGGTTCTACCGGCCCGCCATGCGATTGCTCCACCGCGGGCGCATCGGACACGGCGAGCGCTGACTCAGGCACGGCCGGTCGCGCGGTGGTCGATGCCGACACCGGCGCGGTTGAGCAGCCGGGTCAGGACGATGGTGATGGCGCCACCGACAAGTGCCGAAACCACGGCGATGATGACGCCGGCACTCGCGGAGGCGACGCCCGCCGAGGCGCTCATGACGGAGACGTACATGATGCCGTTAAGCAGACCGAAGGTCATCGCCGAGAGCAGGTAGGACCACCAGGTCCACTTCCGGTAGAGCAGGAGAGCCAGGGGTACCTCGACGAAGGCTCCGCCGATGAGGTTGCCGACAATGGCCGCAGGGCCGGTCGGAGTGGTGAAGACACACATGATGCCCATGAGAAGGGCCGCGATCATCACGGCGCCGGGGCGGCGCACGACGGTGGCGGGCAGCAGGTACGGCACGAGCCACAATCCCATGATCGCGCAGCCCAGGAGCACTGCGTCTCGGGAGGCTCCCGCCGCCGGGGCCAGGTAGCTCAGCGGCACGAGGAGAATCATCGAAACTACGGCCAGGGCAGCGATCGTCATGAGATTGCGGGTTCCGAGCGCTGAGTCGGCCAGGCCCGAGCGCGACGACGTGCGCACGGTGGGCCGCTCCTGCCCAGTCGATGTCGCTGTGCGGTTGGTGGGGCTCATGTCTTCTCCTTGTGTGTTCTCGCAGGTCGTGGTGAACAGTCCGACGTCGTACCGGAGTACCGAGGACGCAACACCTCAGGCGCGCCAGCGCGATGACCGCACATCTACTCGAATATCGTCATATTCGCAAATCATTATCATTATCTACCTTCAGTGAGATGTCATTCAATCTCAATGACGTGGTCAGTGCACTCGTTGAGGAACTCGATGTCGTGGCTGATGACGATGACGACGCGCCCCTCGCGCGCCAGGTCCCGCAGCTCAGCGGCGATGGCCACGAGATGTCGGTGGTCGACACCAGAGGTGGGCTCATCCAGGATGAGGACGCGGGCGTCTTGGTCGATCGCGGTGGCGATGACGAGGCGCTGCTTTTGCCCGCCGCTGAGCGAAAGCGGGTGACGGTCGGCCAGATCGGCCAGGTCGAGGCGCTTGAGCTGCGGAAGGCCGGCCTCCCGGGAGACCGACTCGGCGAAGAGCTGGCGGTGGACGTCCTGCATGACGAGGAAGGCCTGCCCGGCGGCGAGCTCCTTGCCGTCCAGGGCGATGCGCACGCCCCTGCGGGCGCGTTGCAGACCGCAGACGGCTCGCGCCAGGGTTGTTTTGCCGATCCCGTTGGCACCCATGACGCCGGTGATCGCACCTGCGGGAAAGAAGAGATCGGGGATGTCGAGGATGAGGCGGCCGCCGCGCTCGACCTTCAGGTTCTCGATGCGCAGACCGCCCTCCTGCGGACCTCCGGGAGTCTCATCGGGCTCGGCCCGCAGTGCGCCACCGGCCACGCGGGAGGGATGCTCGACGCCGCTACTCGCGACGTCGTCGGCCGTCCTATCCGCGTGGCCAGCCCGGGCAGCGACGGGCTCGGGGCTCACGGCCAGGCGGGGCCGCTCCAGGGTGCGCAGGCCCAGCCGCCTGCGCCGCTCGTCCTCGATCCGCCACAGCTCCTCGCCGCTCATCCGGTGCAGGACGCGTCCCCGCCCCATGATGACGGCCTCGTCGACGAGTCCGCGCAGGAAGTAGATGCGGTGCTCGGCCACCACGAGGGTCCGGCCGGACTGTTTGAGCCGTTCGATGGCGGCGCGCACGTCGTCAATCGCCCGCGGGTCCAGGTTGGAGGTGGGCTCGTCCAGGAGGATGACGGGGGTCTGCTGGGCCAGGGCCTGGGCGCAGGCGACCTTCTGGGTCTGTCCGCCGGACAGGCCGCGCAGCTCCCTCGCGGCCAGGTCGGTGATGCCCAGCGTCTCCAGGGCCTCGTTGCGACGTCGCCGGATCTCCGGCGCGGGGACCTGGTAGTTCTGGGGCGCGAAGGCGAGCTCGTCGGCCACGGTGGTCGTGAAGAATTGGGAGGCGGGATTCTGGAAGACCGTGGCGGTGCGCAGGCCGGAGCGCTCGATCGGGGTGTCGCAGACCTCCTCGTCCCCGACGAGGACCCGGCCGGTGAGCTCGCCGTCGTGGAAGTGCGGGATGAGGCCGTTGAGCAGCCGCAGGATCGTGGACTTGCCCGACCCCGAGGCCCCGCACACGAGAGTGAGGCTTCCGGGGGCGACATCCAGATCAACGCCGTCGAGCACCTGCTGGCCGGTGGGATAGGCGTAGGAGACGCCTCTAATGCCCAGCCTCGTCTCATCGAGCGGGGTCACCGCCACACCCCCAGGGCGGGCAGCAGCGCGAGCGCCACCATGGCGGCGCTCAGTGCGAGGAGCACGGCGTCGGCGCTCCCGAAGCGCAGACGATCGACGACGGTGGGGCGGCCGCCGCCTCCCAGACCCCTGATGAGAGCCGCGGCCGAGAGGTCGTCGGCGCTACGGGCCGAGGCGGCCAGGACGGGCACCACGAGCTTCTCGATGCACTGAAGCGGGTGGCGCCACAGGTAGGAGCCGCTGTAGCCGCGCAGCCGCATGGCCTCGATGACGCCCCTGGCCTCATCGACGGCCACCGGCACGAACCGGAAGAGCACCGCCAGCGGAATGGTGAGGAACCGCGGCGCGCGCAGCTGGTTGAGGGCCGCCAGCAGGGTGCTCACGCGGGTGGTGGTGACGAACCATGCCCCCAAAGACAGTGAGATGGCGAAGCGCAGCAGCCAGTAGGCGACGACCCCGAGGAACACCGCGAGCCCGCTCGGCCGCCACTGAGGCAGCTGAGCCAGTCCCCAGAACATCGCGGTGATGGCGCAGTAGCTCATGAGGACGCGCACCGGCTCGTCCAGGGCGATGAGCACCCCCACCAGGACCGCGATGAGTCCGACGGCGCCGGTGGGGGCGACCCCCATCACCAGCACGTTGCACACCAGGAGCAGCAGGAACTTGCTGCGCGGATCGGCGCGAACACGGGCAATAGCGCTGGCACCGGAGCGGGGGCGCGCCCCGAACGGGGCGTCGAGGAGCGAGCGGCTCTGCGGGCGCGGCGCTTCCGGCGCTGCCGGGCCGGCCGGGGACATCGAGATCTGTGGGCGCCGCATGCTCAGACGACGCCTGCGCGCTCGAAGTGCTTGCGCAGCACCTTCATTCCCAGCAGAGCGCTAGCACCGGCCACGAATGCGATGACGAGCATCCACCCAAGAAGGAACTTCATGCTGATCAGCGACTGGAGGTCTCTGGCGTACGTGTCCCCCATGGACTCGCGGATGTCGGCGAAGTAGGCGTCCGAGGCCCATATCACCGGGAGGATCGGGCTGATGGCCCACATGGAGAAGACGGCGAACCCCAGGGCGTTGGTGGCGGTTCTGGCGTATACACCGGCGCGGGTGATGGTGTCGGCAGCGAGTCCCAGGACGGTTGCGACCAGGGGTGTGACCCAGGCGTGTCCGGTGGCGACCATGAGGATGCCGATGATGAGCCCCAGGATGGCGTAGGCGCCGAAGGCCCGGGTCCGGGCCACGTAGAGCATGCAGATGATCGCCTCAACGAGGATGCCGAGGATCCCGCCGATGAAGATCATGATCGGGTGGATCGCCCCGAGCATCCCGGAGGCGAACAGGGCAATGAAGTACAGGGCGGTGAAGACTCCCACGTTGATGAGGTTGCGCGGCGAGGCGATGTTCGTCGCCCGGGCACCACCGTTGCCACTGGCGGGGTTGGTCGCTGCTGTCCTGACTGAACTGGCTGTGCCGGCCATACCGGATCCTCTCGTCAGCACCCCACCGGCTTTGGTGAGGCACACCTAAGTGTGTACTCCTTCTTGGGGGTTCCCGCAAGAGCTGAACAGGCACGGAGCAGCTATAGGACGATCAGGACTAACCGTTGAAAAGACGAGAGAACCGGGTGACGAATGAGCGCCGAAGGACGCCAGCGCGAGGCTCGAGGGAGCCTAACCAGGCGCGCCCAGGCCGCCGCGTCCCACGAGGTCGATGCGGTGCATCTCCTCGGGGCGCAGGTGCTTGACCCGCTCGGTCAGGGCCTCGGCGGCCTCATGAACCGTCGCCAGGGGGTCGGACAGGTCGACCGGTGCGGTGGGCGGCGAGTCCAGGCGCAGGCTCTCCCAGGTCACCGAGAAGTCGGCGCCCACCTCCAGGCAGGCCGCCACGAAAGCTCCGCGCAGGGCGGCGCGCGTCATCGGGGGCACGTGGTGAGCGCGCTCGATCTCCTCCGGTTCGCACAGGCGCGCCATGGCCCCTTGCGCGGTCAGGCGCGGGGCGAGTCCGGTCTCGGCGTTGAGGTCGTGGTAGGCCAGGTCCACCCGCGAGCGCAGGGCCTCCAGCGCCTCACCGGACAGCCGGGGGTGGCGCTCGCGCTGGGCGCGCATGAGGCGGCGCTTAATCGCCCAGTCGATCTCGGTGTCGATGGAACCGGCGTCGTGGTGGCGCAGCGCGGAGATGACACGGGGCGCCAGGTCCTCCAGCAGGTGCTCGGCGCCGCGGAGGAAGTCGGGCACACCGGCGTCATCCAGGTAGGAGGCGAGTCGCTCCAGGAAGGCCTCCTGGATGTCGACGGCGGTCAGGCGGCGGCCGTCGATGGTGGCGGCCGAGACGTCTCCCCAGGGGCTCTCCCCCAGTGCGGACAGCGTGGCCAGCGGGTCGGTCAGGGAGAGGTCGGTGAAGTCCCACCCGGCCTCAAGGGCGTCCAGGAGCAGGAGAGTCACGGCGCTGCGCAGTCCCGTCGTCGGCTCGGCCATGGTGGTGTCAGCGCAGGTGACGTGCAGGCGGCGCAGGCGGGCGGCATCGGCGTGGGGCTCGTCGCGGGTGTTGACCAGGGCTCGCTGCCCGGTCGTGTCGGCGGAGGTCAGGGTCTTGAGGTGCGGGGCGCGCGGAGACAGGCCCCAGGCCGCCTCTTCGTCCCCCGCGCCCGGGCCGTCCATGTTCCCGTTGGCGGCGCCTGCCCCCAGAGGGCGCCCGGAGCCGACCAGGACGGGGCGGGTGGCCAGGAAGGAAGTGAGCACCGCCATGACGGCCTCACCGCTCCCACCGTCGACGCCCTGGGCCCCGGGCGAGTCATCGAGCAGGTGGCGGGGCACGGAGTAGCTCTCGTGGCAGCCGTAGGTGTGACCGGCCGAGTCGGTATTGTTAGCCAGGAGGTGGAGCCGGGCCGGGGTTCCCCGTTGAGCGAGGCTCGCGGCGGCGCGCTGCGCCATGGCGGCCAGGATCGCGCGCCCGGCCTGGTCCTGAGCGATGAGGTCGCGCACGCGCACGCACTCGGCGGTGGCGTACTCGGGGTGGTCACCGATGTCGAGGTAGAGGCGCCCACCGTTGGGCAGGAACAGGTTGGTGCTGCGGTATCCGGCGGGTCGGTGACGGAAGATGAGCGCCGCCGCCCGCTCCACGTCTGGCAGGTCCCCCTTCGCGGCTGCCTGCGGCCCGACGGGGGCGCACAGGACGCCGAACTCGGTCTCCAGGCCGGTGACGCGCGGACCTGGGCCGCTGGCGCTCACTGGCCGCCCTTCTGGACGAAGCCGCGCACGAACTCCTGGGCGTCGACAGCCAGGACGTCGTCGATCATGTCCAGGACCGACTCCAGGCCCTGGCCCCGGGCAGGTCCGGCGGGGGCCGGACCCGGATCGTCGTCGGGGGCGGGGTCGTCCTGACGGCTGCGGGACGGCTGGGCGAACTCACTCATTATCTATTCTCCTGACGGGGTGGCGGGTACGGTCACGGCTTCGGTGGTCGGCGCTAGGCGGTCCAGGCGCTCGCCCGTCAGGCGCGTCAGGACCTCGACGACGTCGGCGGCGCCCTCGACAGCCGGTGACGCGGTGGCGCGGGTGAAGGACAGGGGGTCGGTCAGGGGCAGGCGACGCTGGCCCTTCTCACCGGTCTCCAGAACCATGGAGTGCCAGCCGGCAGCGACCACCTGGCCGGGGAAGGCACTCACGAGCCTACCGCGCAGCCAGGCCCGGGTCGTGGAGGGCGGCTCGGCGAGGGACGCCTCCCCCATCTGCTCGTCGAGCCCACCGCGTGCGTCGACGCCGGCGGGCACCCGCTCGGCCAGGCCTCGTCCGGCCGGGGACAGCTCGGACCAGGCCAGGTCGACGGCGTGGAGGACATCATGCCCGTGCGCATCGGGGTGGCGGCGAGCGGTGGCGTCCAGAAGCTGCTTCTTGGCGACCCACTCCAGGTGCCCGGCGGGGCCTTTCGAATCTCCCGGGCCTTCTGCCCCGTCGCCCCCGGCGCGCAGAGTCTCGAGCTCGCGCAGCGAGGCCTGCCAGAAGGCGAGGATCGCGCCGGTCTCGGCTCCGTCGGTGTCTGCGCCGTCGGTCAGCGCCGACAGGTCCGGGCGCAGGGGGTCGCCCGCCGGCACCGGCGCGGCGCGTCCCTGGTCCCCCAGGTGGCCGCGCACCGTCTCGAGGTATTGCTCCAGGATCTCCAGGGCGCTCAGGCGCCGACCGTCGGCGAGCTCAAGCGCGCCGCGAAGGCGGGTATCGCGGGAGACCTCCCGGGCCTGGGTCACGGGGTCGGCCAGGCGCAGGCGGCGCCAGGCTGCGGGGACGCCGTCGGCCAGGACCTGGAGCACCAGGGAGGTCATGCCGAGCTTGAGCCAGGTCATCGTGTCGAAGCAGTTGGCGTCTCCGGGCACCAGGTGGAGGCGCCGCCAGCGCTCGGGGTCGGCGTGGGGCTCGTCGCGGGTGTTGACCAGGGGGCGGTCCACCGTGGTTCCCAGGCCCACAACCTTCTCCAGGTAGTCGGCCCTCTGACTGATCTGGAAGTTGGCGCCCCGGGCCACGGCCCCGATACCGACCCGACCGGAGCCCACCAGGAGCGGGCGGACCACGAGCAGGGGCACGAGGGCCTGGGTGAGGTCGTCGAAATCGATCGAACGGGGCACGAGGTAGTTCTCGTGGGTGCCGTAGGTGGCGCCCTTGCCGTCGACGTTGTTCTTGAACAGGCGGGCCGCTACGCCGCGACGGCGCAACAGCTCGGCCCCCCGGGCCACCAGGAGGTCCCCGGCCCGGTCGGCCAGGGCGGCCTGCGCGGCCCCGGTGCACGTCGGGGGTGGCGTACTCGGGGTGGCCGTGGTCCACATAGAGGCGCCCGCCACTGGACAGGCAGGTGGCGGTGCCGCGCTGCCAGGCCTCCTCTTGGGCGGTCAGCCGCGCGACGACGGTGGTGCGCAGGCGCCCGGGGACGGGCCCCTCGACGGACGCGGCTCCAGGGACGTCGGTGAGCATGGAGGGGTCGACCGCTGAGCGGTCCACCTCGAAGCCGCGGGCGTCGCGCAGGGGGTACTCCCCCGAGTAGTCCCAGCGCACACCCGGGCAGCGCCCCTGCTCACTCTCGGCCTCCAGACAGGCCGCAACGACGTCCTCGGGCTCAGCACCGAGGATGCCGTACTCGGTCTCCATCCCCATGACCGTCACCTCGCGGCCGGGGGTCCGCCGGGAGCTCGTCGATGCCACTGTCCTCACTCCTCCCGGAGGCGCTGAAGCACGGTCATGGAGGTCACCGGGGCGCCGCGCCGCCCGCTGACGCGGGCCCAGTCGTCGGGGTGGACGGTGGCGGGCAGGCCCTCGTTCTCCATGATCTCCTCGATGACGGCGCGGTGCAGGTGCTCCTGCGTCAGACCGCGCTTCCCGCCGGTGACCAAGTCCTTGACCGCCGCCTTCTTGGCCCGGTCGACGATGTTGGCGAGCATGGCGCCGCTGACGAGGTCGGCGACGTGGAGGATCTCGACCTGTCCGTCGGAGTGGGTGAGCTCAACCATCTCGGTGGCGCGGCGGCGGGTGTAGAGGGCCTCGACCACCTGCTCGATGAGAGCGTCCACCGCTCCCTGCGCGCCGCCGTGGGCGGCCAGGAGCTCCTCGCTGATCGGGAGGTCGGGCGTCAGGTAGGTCGCCAGGATTTCGGCAGCGCCGTCCCGGTCCGGTCGGCCGATGCGGATCTTGACGTCGAGGCGGCCCGGCCGCAGGATCGCCGGGTCGATCATGTCCTCGCGGTTGGTGGCCCCGATGACCACGACGTTGTCAAGCTCGTCGACGCCGTCGATCTCGGCGAGCATCTGCGGGACCACGGTGGTTTCCACGTCCGAGGACCGCCCCGATCCGCGGGTGCGGAACAGGGAGTCCATCTCGTCGAAGAAGACGACGACGGGCACCCCGGTTGCGGCCTTCTCCCGGGCCCGGGCGAAGATGACGCGGATGCGCCGCTCGGTCTCCCCCACGTACTTGTCCAGCAGCTGGGGCCCCTTGATGTTGAGGAAGTAGGCCTCGCCCCGCCCGCCTGCGCTCAGGGAGGCGGCGACCGCCTTGGCGATGAGCGTCTTGCCGCAGCCGGGCGGCCCGTAGAGCAGCACGCCGCGCGGTGGGGTGAGCCGGTGCTCGCGGTAGAGGTCGGGATGCAGGAAGGGCAGCTCGACGGCGTCGCGGATGAGCTCGATCTGCTCGCCCAGCCCGCCGATGTCCTCGTATCCGACGTCGGGCACCTCCTCCAGGACGAGCTCCTCGACCTCGGAGCGCACCACGGGGCGCAGTGCCATGCGCACGGCCAGGTCGGCCACGAGCGCGTCGCCCACCCGGGGGCGACGGTCGGTCAAGGCGGCGGAGAGGGTGAGGACCTGCTCCTCGTCGTGGCGGGCCAGGACGAGGACGGTGCCGTCGTCGTAGGTCTCCTTGACGGTGACGACCTCACCAAAGCGGGGCGAGGGGCAGGTCGCGGTGATGACGAGATGCTCGTTGAGGACGACATCGTCGCCCGGGTGCAGCGAGGAGGACACGACGGCAGGCCCCACACCCACCCGGTGGCGCCTCCCAGCGATGGAGACATCGGCGGTGCGCTCGGTGGCGTCCACGGCCAGGACCGTGGCGTGCGCCAGGGGCGGGAGCTGAAGGGCCTTGACGTCCTCGTGCAAAGCCGCCAGCTCCTGACGCGCCGCCCGCAGGGCGTTGGCCAGGTGGGTGTTCTTGCGACTGAGGACCCCGGCGTGCTCGCTGAGCTCCCGCAGGCGGTCGGTGACGTCCCCTCCGGTCTCGCTGCCAGCCTCCGCTAAGGGGTTCCGGGAGACGCCCGACATCGTCTGCGCCACTGGGTCCTTGTGCTCCACCGGTTCCTCATCCATGCGCGTCCTCCTCGACTGCGGCCCGGGGCCGCTGCGGGGTCCCCTCGATCCGTGTTGGTACAAGCGTACCAATCTGTGCGCGTTTCGTAACCCGGATGCGCGCTTTGGGGGCGACCGACTGCCTCCGAGGCCTGCCGACCTCACACCGGGCCATGTCGAGGCCTGCGGCCGCACCGTGACAGAATCGGCCCTATGTCTGAGACCTCTCCGAGCCCCGCCGCTGCCCCGTCATCGTCCAGCCGTCTGCTGCCCTCCGAGCCTCACAGCCCGCGAGTGCCGGCCAAGGTGTCGACCGACGGCCTGGAGACCGCCTGGGGCGAGCGCTGGGAGTCCGAGGGAACCTACGCCTTCGACCGCAGTGCCGAGCGGGCGGAGGTCTTCTCCATCGACACCCCGCCGCCGACGGTCTCCGGCTCCCTGCACGTGGGGCACGTCTTCTCCTACACCCACACCGACACGGTGGCCCGCTTCCAGCGCATGCGCGGCAAGGCGGTGTTCTACCCCATGGGCTGGGACGACAACGGCCTGCCCACCGAGCGCCGCGTCCAGAACTACTTCGGAGTGCGCTGCGACCCCTCCCTGCCCTACGACCCGGGCTTCACCCCGCCGCACACCGGCGGCGAGGGCAAGTCGATCAAGGCCCGCGACCAGGTGCCAGTCTCACGGCGCAACTTCGTCGAGCTGTGCGAGCGCCTCACGGTCGAGGACGAGAAGCAGTTCGAGGCCCTGTGGCGCAGGCTCGGCCTGAGCGTGGACTGGTCGCACACCTACCAGACCATTGGCAAGCGGGCCCGCAAAGTCGCCCAGACCGCCTTCCTGCACAACCTTGAGCGCGGTGAGGCCTACCAAGCGGCGGCGCCCGGCCTGTGGGACGTCACCTTCCAGACGGCGGTGGCCCAGGCCGAGCTGGAGTCGCGCGAGTACCCCGGCTTCTACCACCGTCTGGCCTTCCATATCGTGGACGAGGAGGCCGCCGCCAAGGCCGAGGCCGCCGGCGCCCCGGTGGAGAACGGCATCGACGTGTGCATCGAGACAACCCGTCCCGAGCTGCTGCCCGCCTGCGTGGCCCTCGTGGCCCACCCCGATGACGAGCGCTACCAGCCCCTGTTCGGCACCACGGTGTCCTCCCCCGTCTTCGGCGTCAAGGTGCCGGTCCTGCCCCACCCGGCCGCGGAGAAGGACAAGGGCGCCGGTATCGCCATGTGCTGCACCTTCGGAGACACCACCGACATCGACTGGTGGCGCGACCTGCAGCTGCCGCTGCGCGCCATCCTGCGCAAGGACGGGCGCATCGAGACCGAGACACCCGAGTGGATCACCTCCGAGGCCGGCCGCGAGGCGTACGGGACCATGGCCGGCAAGACCACCTTCTCCGCCCGCGAGGCCATCGTGGCCCGGCTGGCGCAGACCGGTGAGATGCGCGGCGAGCCCGTCAAGACGGTGCGTCAGACGAACTTCTTCGAGAAGGGCGACAAGCCCCTGGAGATCGTCACCTCCCGCCAGTGGTACATCCGCAACGGCGGTAAGGAGTGGACGAACCCGGCCTCCTGCGCCGATCTGCGCGACGAGCTGCTGGAGCGCGGCCGACAGCTGGAGTTTCACCCGGACTTCATGCGCGTGCGCTACGAGAACTGGGTGCGGGGCCTCAACAACGACTGGCTGGTCTCGCGCCAGCGCTTTTTCGGCGTCCCCTTCCCGCTGTGGTACAAGGTGGGCTCCGACGGCGAGGTCGACTACGACGCGATCCTGACCCCGGACGAGTCCGAGCTGCCGGTGGACCCCTCCTCCGACGTCCCGTCCGGCTACACCGAGGACCAGCGCGGCAAGCCCGGCGGCTTCGTCGGCGAGTTCGACATCATGGACACCTGGGCAACCTCCTCCCTGTCGCCCCAGCTGGCCTCGGGCTGGCTGACCGATGAGGACCTCTTCGGCCGGGTCTACCCGATGGACCTGCGCCCGCAGGGCCAGGACATCATCCGCACCTGGCTGTTCACCTCGGTGGTGCGCGCGGACCTGGAGTTCGCGGCCCTGCCGTGGCAGAACGCCGGCCTGTCCGGCTGGATCCTGGACTCCGACCACAAGAAGATGTCCAAGTCGAAGGGCAACGTCGTCACCCCCATGGGCCTGCTGGAGCAGTACGGCTCCGACGCCGTGCGCTACTGGGCCAGCTCGGCGCGACTGGGCCTGGACGCGGCCTTCGAGGAGACCCAGATCAAAATCGGCCGGCGCCTGGCCATCAAGGTCCTCAACGCCTCCAAGTTCGCCCTGTCCATGGGGATCCCGTGGGACGCGGACGAGGCCACCGTGGCCGCGGCGCCCGCCCCCTGCCTGGACGCCTCGGTGGTCAACGAGCCGATCGACCGGGCGGTCCTGGCCGCACTGGCCGACGTCGTCGACACCGCCACGGCCGCCTTCGAAGGTTTCGGGCACGCCCGCGCCCTAGAGGTCACCGAGTCCTTCTTCTGGACCTTCTGTGATGACTACATCGAGCTGGTCAAGGACCGGGCCAATGACTTCGACGGCTCTCACGAGCCCGCCGCCGTCCACTCGGCGCGGGCAACGCTGGCGATCGCGGTGGACACCTTCGTGCGCCTGCTGGCCCCCTTCCTGCCCTTCGCCACCGAGGAGGTGTGGAGCTGGTACCGCACCGGCTCGGTGCACCGGGCCGCCTGGCCAGAATCGACCGGCCTGCGTGAGGCCTCCGCGGGGGCCGACGCCGAGCTGGTCGCCCGTGCCGGGGCCGCCCTGGCTGCGCTGCGCAAGGTGAAGTCGGAGGCCAAGACGAGCCAGAAGACGCCGATCCTCTCGGTGACGCTGGCCGTCGCCGCAGACCAGCCCGAGTACGCCGAGGCTATTGAGGCGGTGCGTGCGGACCTGACCGAGGCGGCCAAGGTCACCGGCACCTTCACCGTGGAGCAGGCCGCCCAGGCCGCGAACTCCGAGTCGGCCGACGCAGCCGCATCGGTGACTGTCACGGCCGCTGAGCTCGGTGAGGCCCCGGCCAAGCAGGCCAAGAAGAAGTGATCTAAAATTCGGTCTACTAACCTGGTGCCCTGGGGGTTGACGGATCTGAGGATGCCGGTTGCGGTTTGGGTGAGTTGAGGCTGGGCGGTGATCCGGTGGCCGTTGAGGTTGATGGTAGTGTCCTGCAGGCCGTGTAGCTCACGCATGATCCTGGCAATGCTCGGTGGCCTCCTAAAGGTGGTGGGCCACGGCCAGCGCAGCTATCACCACCGTCAGGTGCGCCTCAACGGCCTCGCGGGTCTGGTGGAAGACCAGCCAAGCTCTCAGGTCGTACTTGCTCATGCACATATGAGACCTCCACGTGCCACAGTTCGTGGTAGGAGGGAGCCGACCACGGCGGCATCCATCAGACGGGACGGGATGAGCGGTGGCATACCCCTTGAGATCCACTAGCGACGTGACTCTGGCCAGGGAGGCCTCATCGAGAATCTGATCGCCTTTGTGGGTGGTGACGAACCTGGCGGCTTTGGGGCGTCTCTCGCCGACGATGACGGCCCGAGCCCGGTTCTCCTAGGAGGTCAGGGTCTGGCTATCCCGGGTCGCACACTTCTGGATCGTCCCGGGTTTTGTGGAGGGTGCGTAGTCACGCTGCGGTGGGTGTCGCGGCGTGGGGTTGATCGTAGTAGTGCGTCTCAGCGTTGGCTGGAGAACAGTCGTAGTTGTTGTTGCGGCGAGGGCTGTCGGGTTGTATCAGTCGACCCACTCGGCGACGGCGGCCTCGAGGTCGTCGCAGTCCTTCCAGGATCGGGTCCAGATCAGCTCGCACTTGTAGGACTTGCTCAGGGCCTCGGCCGCGGCGTTGTCGTAGGACGAGCCCACCCGGCCAGTGGAGGTATCGGTCCCCTCCGCCAGGAGCCGGTCGGAGTAGGCGATGGACAGGTACTGCGACCCGTGGTCGCCAGTGGTGTACGAGGCCTGTGAGGCTGCAACCTTGACGGTCCTTGCGCTGCCAGATCGCCTGCTCCAGGGCGCCGAGCGCGAATTCAGTATTCGTCCGGCTGCTGGTGGCCCATCCGACGATTCGACGGGAGAACAGGTCCATAACGAAGGGCGTGTAGCAGAATCCTAAAGGTACGGACCTAGGTGAAGTCCGCCGCCCAGCGCTGGTTGGGTCTGTCTGCGGTGAAGTCGCGTCGGAGCAGGTCGTCGGCCTCGTGGTCCGGATCGACCTTCCCGGCCCGATACCGCACAGTCCCAGGGCTCGCATGCGTCGCTCTACCGTGCAGCGGGCCACCGGTGCCGCTCTTTGCTGGGCATTGGAGCAGTCGCCAGGTCTTGCGCGATCCGAGGACCGCGTTGAACATCTCCTCTCGCAGGGCCAGGATCCGCTCAGTCCGCTATCGCGCACTGAAGGCGCTCCAGCCCTGATGGCGTAATAGGTGCTCGGGGCGATCTTGGTGCCTGAGCCGGACAGGACCCGAAGCGCTCCTTGTACTGGTCGTTGTACTGGCAGATCAACGCAATGGGCGCTCACACTCCGCCGCGAAGAAAGCCGACGCGCTGCACAGGATCTCATTGGCTCTGCGCAGCTCACGGTTCTCAGCCTCCAAGACACGGATACACTCAGCGTCCGCGGTGGTCGTGCCGGGGTGGTCACCGGCATCGACCTGAACCTGGCGGACCCAGCCTCACAGCGTCTCGGAGTTGATGCCGAGCTGGTTGCCCACCCGTTTGAAGCAGCCTCGACTCGCTGGGGAACCTTCAACGCATCCAGGCGCAACCGGACCGCACGCTCCCTGAGCTCATCGGGACACTTCTTAGGTGCCGAACATGGTCATCATCCTTCCGTGGAATCAGACCCTCCACCACACCCAGGATAATCCAGTTCCCGGCGACCTCGACACCGTCCCTACCAGTGATGCTGATCCGCTCACCCCAATTCCTCCCAGAAACCCTGGTTGCCCAGCGCGAACCCGTCACGAACGACCCGCCTCCTTCGCTCCGTTCCCATTACAGGAATATCACCACTACTACGAGTCAGTCCACCAGCACCCCCCCACACGCGCCCAGCAGGCACTAGCACAAGGACCCCTTCTCCTGTTTCACGTAGACGCAGCAGACCAGGCTCACGCCGCCTTCACGCCGGGCACCGTCTGGCCAGCATTACGGACACACCGCCAGACTCATCCCAGGGCACTTTCAACCCCCAGTTCTGATGCCATCCAAGCATTTCAATGCCTCAACAGCGGTTCACTCACGTTCGTCTTCCCGGACCCCACCTGACACCCACCCAAGGACGCCTTTTTCCTTGAACGCTCACCACTACGGTCTTCATCCAACGCAGCACTAGGAGGCTTGAAGCCATCATCCGCACAACGACCTCGAGGGGCCACACCCTCATCATCTACACAACACCATCCAGAAGCTACCGACCTATACCAGAAGCTCCCTTCCGTTCAGGACACACGAAGACGGCTACTTATTTCAGGAACTCGCTCTCCTGACGCAGCCCCCTGTTTTCCGCCTTGATTTTCGCGATCTCGGCCAACTCAGAGGCTTTCTTGCGGTCCGGGTCAGTGGCGCACTCCTTCTTGTACCTGGCGACCCAGTTGCCCACCGTCTGGATCACAAGATCGTATGAGGCGGCCATCGAGGCGATCATACGGTCCTTCACAGGCGACCTCACGCGCCCCCAGACCAAGAAACACCCCGCACCCCACAGGACCTGCGTAAGCGCGCACCATTGGAACGCCTGTGAATAACCCTCATCGGCTCCTGAATCAGGCGTGCATACCGGGATCATAATGCATGTTCAGGCCGAGGTCAGTCCCCAACGCCATCGCCTCTTCGATGAGTCGCTCATCCAGGCGGGGCATGCCGGGCAATGGATAGTCTAGACCGAGCCTCATGTACTTCCCCACCCCTAGCGTATGGTATGCTAATAAATCTACTCTTTTGACGGCGTCTCCGAGTGAGGCAGTGAAGCGAAGGCGCTCCTCCAGGTCTGCGGCGTCGTCGTTCCATCCAGGGATGACGACGAGCCTCACCCACATGGGTCTGTCCGCCTCGGCTAGTCTTCGGGCGTTGTCGAGGATTCGTTTGCTCCCGGCCTCGGTTCCCTGCCTGTGTAGCTGTTCGTCACACGATTTAATGTCGTACAGGAAGAGGTCGGTGTGGTCCAGTACCTTCGTGAAGTAGGCCCACGGAACGTTTCCCGCCGTGTCCACGGTCGTGTGGACGCCGTTGTCCTTGAGTCTTTTCAGGCACTCGGAGACAAAGGCGACCTGGATCATCGCCTCACCTCCGGAGAAGGTCACTCCCCCGTTGGAGGCCGTATAGAACTCCATATTCCGCAGAAGCTTGGCAACGCACTCGTCAACGCTCATCCTTCTGGCGACCGTCTCAAAGATCATCTGGGTGTTGCGTTCGATGAGCTCGTCCGGCTCGGGCAACCGGCTGCGATCAAGACACCACCGTCCACCCTGCCTGGCCAGCGCCCCCTCGTTCTCCCGCACGGCCATATCCGGGTCCGTGATCCGTTCAGAGAAGAAGTAGACCTCCTGATCGTCGAAGGAGATCAGCTCGGGGTTGGCGCACCATTTGCAGGCGAGGGTACAGCCCTTCATGAAGACTGTGGATCGTAGACCGGGCCCATCCTTGGTGCTGTAGTCCTGGATGGACCCGATCAGACCCATGGTCATAATTCGAGTTCCGTTCTGGCGATGATCGCCTCCTGGGCCTCGGGCATCAGGGACACGAACTGGGCACAGTAGCCTGCTACCCGGACGATGAGGTTGCGGTATTTGTCAGGGTCCTTCTGGGCTGCCCGCAGGATCGTGCTGTCGATGACGTTGAACTGGTTGTGGTAGATCCCTTTCTCCAGGGAGGCGTAGAGGAAGCTGACGAACTTGTCGAGGGCCTCCTCCCCCGCAAGCGTCATCGGGGTGAAGCGGGTGTTCAGCAGCTGTCCGGCTGCCACTTTGTCGTTGGGCAGCTTGGAAACGGAGTTGATGAGAGCCATGGGGCCTGAGATGTCCGTGCCCTGGGTCGGGGAGCAGCCCTCGTTCAGGGGTTCGCCCGCGTGGCGCCCGTCGGGGGTGGCCCCGACCACCATGCCATTGGGAACATAGGAGGTGATGTTGGAGGTTGACATCGTGTACCTGCTGACGCGAGGTCCTCTGCCGGTGCGGATGGTGTGGTATCCGGGTAGCAGTTCGAGGTAGGAGTCGAAGACGTCCTTGACGATGAAGTCGACTTCGTCCTCATCGTTGCCGAAGCTGCGGTACCTGGTGACGTCGCGAAGAATCCGCTGCGACTCCGGCGAGGCCCAGTTGTCCGCCAGAGCGGCTTTGAGCTGCTGGAAGGTCCACTTCCCCTCGTCGAAGACGAAGTGCTTGATGACCGCCAGGCTGTTGCCGACGACGCTGGGCCCGATATTGGACTGCGAGACGACGTCGTAACGGCATCCTCCTTCTTTGAGGGTCTTTCCCAGCTCAAGCGCGTCGTCGACGAGGACGCTGGCGAACGGGGAGGTGTCGTAGGTCTCCAGGCTGCGGTCGCAGATGGCGTCGCACTCCACAGCCAGGTCCGAGTAGTAGCGCAGCAACGTCTTCCAGGCGTCCCACACCTCGTCATAGCTGCTGAAGTCGATGTCCGTGCCCGACTCACCAGTCAGGCTGAGGAGCTGGATACCGGAGACGGGATCCGTCCCGTTGTTGAGCAGAACCTCGAGCATCTTGCCCCAGTTGACGTAGGTCATCCCGGTGGCGCGGTGGCCGTACCTGCCCTGGACACCGGTCTCCACGCAGCCGATGGCGGCGTAGTCCAGGGCGTCCTCCTCAGGAATTCCCAGCCCCATGAGTCCCTTGACCGCGACGTGGTCGTTGAACATCGAGGGCATGCCGCAGCCATTACGGATGAGTCGGGCGGCGAGGGTGACCAGGTCACGGGGAGTGTCCCGGTTGTAGCGCATGGAGAAGTTGGGCTCCGCCAGGCGGCACAGGTTCATCGCCTCGACGCACAGGTAGGATAGGGGGTTGGTACCGTCCTGGCCGTCGGGCCTGTAGCCCCCGACCATGAGGTTGCTGTAGAGCGGATAGCCCTGAGAAAACTTGGTATGCCCGATAGCGCGCACCTTGTTCTGGGAGGAGTTCATGATGAAGAAGTGCGTGAGCAGCTCCAGGGCGGACTCCTGCGTGATGCGCCCGGCCTCAAGATCGGCACGGTAGAGATCGTCCATGTACTGGTCGAAACGCCCATAGCAGAACGAGTGGCCATTGGACTCCACCATCTGCAGGACGTGGGTGATGTAGGCAGCCATGACGCCCTCATAGAAGGTCGTCACCGGTCCTTCGAGCAGAGTGAGGCTGAGCTCGGCCATCCGCTCGAGCTCCTGACGACGCTCCGGATCAGCAGTCCGCTCCGCCATCTCCTTCAAGATGGGACGGTAGCGCTTGATGTAGTCAAGAGCGCCCTCCAGACAGACGATGCTGCACTCGTAGAAGAGACGCTGACGGTCCGTAAGTGACTCGTCCAGGAGTCGAAGCTTCATCTCATTGACGAGGCCACGGTAACCGTGACTGAAAAGCTTCTCATGGTTGGGGATGATATGCCCGTCCCCAGAGTTTGAGATTCCTCCCCGGTGGATCAGCCCCTGTTCCTGCGCGTCCAGGATCTCCTGAGTGATGTGAGCATTGACCTCGTCCTCGTGAGTACTGCCGTGCCAGAAGGAGTGGATCGATCGAAGATCGACCTTGACCTCCTCAGACACCTGGAAGGCATCACCCGTGCGCAGGGCGAACTCGTCGAGCTCATCAACGACCCAGTCGATCGAGTACTCGGGGAAGATAGGAGCCGCGAAGTTCCGGGATGCCTGGTTGCCGAAAATGAGAGAGTCGGGCTCGACGTAGACCGTCATCTCCCGCAGGGTCGCGGCGAAGGCGAGGGCCTTGCACTTCATGAACGGCTCGTCGGAGAACTCGCGAAACACTCTGGTATAGATCATCGCTCGCTCACTGCACAGGGACGCCACACGATCCTGCATCTTCCGCCTGAGGCGCTCGATGCGCTCCAGGCCAAGCTTCTCAGGATCCAGG
Source organism: Actinomyces sp. oral taxon 849 str. F0330 (assembly GCF_000239715.1). NCBI lineage: Bacteria > Bacillati > Actinomycetota > Actinomycetes > Actinomycetales > Actinomycetaceae > Actinomyces > Actinomyces sp. oral taxon 849. The sequence goes on from NZ_JH470348.1 coordinate 292,165, forward strand.
TCCAGCTGCAGCAGCGGCGAGCCCCGTCTGACATCCATTACCGTCATGTAAACAGCCTCCCAGGTCCACCACGATGTGGTTCCAACGCTTTACCAACACCTTCAGCGTAACAAACGCATAACTAACTTGCACGTACGTATGCGGAGACGCCGTCGCGACCCAGGGAGACGAGATCACCGGCGTCGCCAATGATCTCTTTACAGCCCATGGCGATGCCAGCCAGCTCACTGTCCACTATCCAGTGCAGACACGATAGTAGATCGCCGCAAGAATCAGGGGATCGGCAAAGTCGGTTTAGGAGCTTGGTCGGGTCAGTAGATTGATGGCTCGTTCTGGGCGTCTTGACAGGGATCTGGTGGTCGAGGCGATACAGGCGCCAGAGCCGTGGAAGAGGCGGATGAGGCCGGGTGGCCAGGTTCCGTAAGGCGACGAGACAAAACGAGCCGTGAGCGGCGCACAGCTGGTGCCGGTCCTCGCCTGTGACGACGTCAAAGCCCCAGTGGAGCCGGTTCTCGATTGCCCAGTGCCCGCGTATCCAGACCTGAGTTGCACAGTTTGGGTTGGTTTGTGTTTCTGGATGGGGTTTTTCGTTGGAATGGCGGGGGTAGGGTGGTCGTTGTGGGGCACTAAGCTGGCGGTAGGATCGAGGTGGTGAGCCCGTACCCGCGCAAGGTCAAGACCGCCTCGGGGGCCACGGCCGTGCAGGTCGTGATCAAAGACAACGGTGTGCGCCGGATCGTGGAGCACCTGGGATCAGCTCATGACGAGGCCAAGCTGGCCGCGCTGATGCGCCTGGGACACCAGCTCCTGGCGGGCCAGCAGGTCCTGGACCTGCTGGCCGAGGTGGTGATGCGCCCGGTCGGGAGCCGGGTGACGGTAGTGCGGTGCGAAGGCCTGTGATCGCCTCCCGCAGGTCGGGCTGGTTGATCGAGTCCATCAAGACGGCCTACACCCGCCTGGGCCTGGGCGAGGTTATCGGGGAGACCGGACTTTTGAGCAGATGGTCGCCGCTCCTCTGATCGAGCCGATCTCCAAGGCCGCCCCCCCAGAGCCCCTGTCCAAGATCGGCTGGCCGGGACCGGTCCACCGCAACACCCTGCAGGTCTGTCTGGGGCGCTGCGTTGAGCGGGGATACCAGGGGCGCCTCTCCTCAGGCCGCTGTTCGATCACGTCACCGCCACCAGGGGACTGGCGCAGTGCCTGCAGGCGTGACCACGCTGTACTTCGAGACCGAGAAGGAAGACAGTCTCAGGAGGGTGGATGACTGGCAAAGCGCGCCGGGGCGCTCCCCAGGTCATCGTGGGCCTGCTGGTCGACCGGGGCGGGTTCCCTCTCCAAGTCGGGTGCTTTCGAGGGCAACCGGGCCGAGACCTCCACGATCATCCCCGTGGTGGAGGCCTTCCAGGCCGCTGGCGGCATCGCCGAGCTCGCCCGTGGTCGCCGGGCGCCGGCATGCTCTCGGCGGCCAATCTGGCGGCGTTGGATGAGGCGAAGCCGCGGTTCATCGCCCGGGGCCCGCACCACCTGGGCCCTGGGCGACCTTCAGACCCACTCTCTACTGGGCAGGGGACACCCCCGCTGATGGCCAGCTGACCAGGCACCATCACCCCCAGGAGGGGCTCAAGGAGCGAGCGCAACGTCAGCAAACGTCATGAGCCGGTGTGAGACCCGGCCATCCATCCGAGCTCGTGGCCAGCGGTGTGGGCCTACTCCAAGAAGCGCGCCGCCCGGAACACCCAGACCCTCACCGCCTAGGTGTTGTGGGTCATGAGGTTGTAGTCGTGGGTGGGGGCAGTAGGGCTTGGGCTGTTGGGCTGTCAGCATGGGTGATGCTGAATCATCCTTCTGACAGGAGAACGCCCCGCTGCCATGACCCACCGTAACGCTCCGTTGACGCCTCAGGGACGCTACAGGCTCGTGATGCGTGTCCAGGCCGGTCATCCTATTGCCCATGTAGCCGCCGAGGTCGCCTCCTCCTACCACGAGCTGTTACACGTGGGGGGGCGTCTTGAGCCTGTTCAATGGTTTGTGTAAGCCCTTGTGGAAGGACTGACACTGATGACTGCTACTGATGATGACAACAGGGCTTCTGCTGGTGGTCGGGATGTGGTCGGCCAGCTGCGCTCGGCTGGGGCTGTGGATGGCTTGTTTGAGCAGAGCTGGTGCCGGGCAGGTGAGCATGACCGGGACTGATGGTCTGCTGCCGGCCCTGCACCAAGGGAGGCCTTGGAGAGGGGCCTGGCCGCTTGGCTTGAGCGAGCACCTGGGCTACGACAGGGGCGGGCCAACCTCCCAGGCTCGTGGTAACGCCAGAAACGGAACCACGTCCAAGACGGTGGACTCGTCAGGATGGGGCCCTTCGAGACCTGTGGTGCCCCGGGACCGGGCC
>NZ_JH470348.1:295935-297444 GCF_000239715.1 Actinomyces sp. oral taxon 849 str. F0330
CGTCTCCTACGGGGGAGAGCCGGAAGGTCGCGGCCGCTCTCAAGGCCGATCTGCACCGCTCCGAACCAGGAGGCCGCCTGGCAGGCTCTGACCGACTTCTCCGAGTCCGACATGGGGGTCAAGCACCCTTCAGACGGTGACGACCTGGGAGCGGGCCTGGGAGCGATTCACCCCTCTTCCTGGACTCACCGGCCGATGCTCAGGCGTGTCATCTCTCCCCCACTTCGTGGGGGGTACCCCCTCCACCAACAGTATCGAGACTGCGAGCTACCAGCTGCGCAAGGATCACCGATGAACCGCGGCCACTTCCCCTTTCGATGAGGCGGTGACCTGAGCTGGCGAAAGCTGGCGATCTGCGACACCTGTGGACAAGCGAGCCCGAGAACGCGACAAGGACAAAGGACTGCCAGCATCCAAGCGCAAGGCCAAGGCCAGACTCGTCGAAGGACAGACCACCACCGACCAGATACAAGGGCCCTGGCCCAGCCCCACCACCGCCTACCCCGACCGAATCAACCCCTACCTGTAAAACGCTTACACAGAAAACTGGACGCTGATGATGGTGTAGGAGCCTGCGTGGCGGTGACCCGCAACTTGACTGACACCCCCGCCTGCCCCGGTGCAGGAGGGCTGTCCTGAGCCTGATCTGTCCTGTCCCGCAGACGCCGCCACAGGCACGGGTGGTGCATGACCTCATAGGAGCATGACCACACCGCAGTGCGCCAGTCGCCACAGGTGTGGTCCCGTCAGCGTCCTGTCTGCCTGGCCCGAGCCGGTGGCACTCCCGACCAAGGAAGCACCAAGACAGGAGGCACGCTCCATGGATCTGACGGACCTTACCAGCACAGACACGGAGCCAGCGTCCCCGGCCCCACCTCCGGGACTGGTCGCTGGAGTCGACACCCATCAGGACACTCACACCCTGGCGGTGCTCACCGCCCAGGGCGCCGTGATCGCAACCAGCTCCTTCCCCGCCGACCAGCAGGGCTACGACGATCTGACAGCACACCTCGACCGCCTCGGTCCCCTCATGGCCGTCGGCGTAGAGGGCACCAGCTCCTACGGAGCAGGACTGACCCGTACCCTGCGCCAGGCCGGCTACGACACCGTCGAGGTGCTGCGCCCCAGCCGCCGGGTCAGACGCCACCACGCAAGTCCGACCCGATCGACGCCATCGCCGCGGCTCGCACCGTCCTGTCCGGAGACGGTGTCAGCCAGGCCAAGGACACCACCGGCCCAGCCGAGCAGATCCGGCTCCTGCTGGCAGCCCGCACCCGCCTGATCTCAGCCGCCACCGCGATCACTAACAGTATCCACTCCCTGCTGACCACCGCCCCCGAGCCCCTGCGCGAGCGCTACCGCAGGCTCGACACCCCGGCCCTGATCACCCGCCTGGCTCGAACTCGTCCCACCAGAACCATCACCACACCCCAGCAGGCCGCCACCAGCGCCCTGCACCACATGGCCCGCACCCACCAGGACCTGCACCACCGAGCCGAACGGCTCAAC